>JAUIIS010000278.1 GCA_030431575.1 Acidimicrobiia bacterium
TCGCTGAGACAGTGCAGGCCATGGACAACGCGCTGGCTAAGTACCAGTTCAACGTTGTGGCCGACACGCTGTACGACTTCGTCTGGCGCGATGTCTGCGACCGCTACCTCGAAGCGGTGAAGCCAACCATCGACGACGACCACACCCAACAGGCAGTCCTTGGCGTGGTCCTCGACTCGGTGTTGCGCCTCATGCACCCCGTCTGCCCCTTTGTTACCGAGGCTCTGTGGGAAGCAGTATCCGAGGCCCAATGCGGCACCATTGCTGGCGTTGCGCTGCCACCATCGGAGCTCCTCGCTACCGCGGCTTGGCCGCAGGTGGACGCCGACATTGTGGCTGGCTCGGTAGTCAACGACTTCGAGCGCGCCGACACCCTCATTGGCCAAATCCGGACCTTGCGCGCGGAACACAACCTTGCGCCAAAGAAGTTCGTAACCCTGCACGTGCCCGATGCAGTTGCCAGCTTGGTCGATGCCACCGGCGGTGTGGTGCAGACGTTGGCCAAGGTCGACAACGTTGTTCTCCTCGCAGGAGACCGCCCGGCAGTGGCCAGCCCCCTTGCGTTCGAGGGCTCGGAGGTCTTGGTTTCGGGCTTGGTAGATGTTGTCGACCTCGACGCCGAACGAGCCCGGCTGAACAAGATCGTCGAGGCCAAGTCCAAACAGGTCGCAGGATTTGAGGGCCGCCTCGCTAACGAGGGCTACCTCAACAACGCCAAGCCAGAGCTGGTTGAAGAAACCCGCCAGCTCTGCGCCGCGGCAAAGGCAGACCTCGAGGCCGCACAAAACGCCCTCGCTGCCCTCGGCTAAGCGTCAGGGGCCGGGCCAGCCCGACTCCTACTCCCAGTGCTGGGCCACGTGCGCCCGCCCGCGCCCGAGGCAGTCTGTTTTGCAGAACGCCGCAGTGCGGTAGGGTCGCCCACACAATCACTCTGGGGGATACCAACATGCCAGTTGCGAACGTAAACGGCCAGGCCATCAACTACATCGACACTGGCGGCGACGATCCTGCAATCATCTGGAGCCACGGCTTCTTGATGGACCACACCATGTTCGACCCCCAGATCGAGGCGCTCAAGGGCAGCTACCGCTGTCTCGCTTGGGACGAACGCGGCTTTGGAGAAACCCCAGCAAACGGACCATTCACCTACTGGGATTGCGCTGACGACGCAGTTGCGCTGCTTGACCATCTCGGGATCAACCAGGCGGTGTTTGCGGGCATGTCCCAAGGCGGATTCATCTCTATGCGAGCCGCGCTGCGCTACCCCGAACGCGTCCGCGGGCTCGTCCTCATCGACACCCAAGCTGGCACCGAACACGAAGACGTTATCCCCCAGTACCGGGGCATGATCGAGCACTGGCTAAGCGACGAACCACTGGGCGACGTGGGCGACATCGTGGCCTCGTTGATCCTGGGTTCGGCTGACCTCAGCGCAAAATGGGTACCCATCTGGGAGACCCGACGGGCTGGCTTCAACCGGCACCCTGGCGATACGTTGCTCACCCGCGATGACATCACCGATCGGTTGGGCGAAATCTCGGCCCCTGCCTTGGTCATCCACGGCGATGCTGATGCCGCGATCTCACTGGAGCTTGGCCAGGTGCTTGCCGACACCATCCCCAACGCAAGCATTGCCGTGATGGCCGGTGGTAGTCACGCGGCCAATCTCACCAACCCCGACGAAACCAACGCCGCCATTGCTGAGTTCTTGGGCACCCTGACTGCCTAGCAGCGGGTGCGGGTCGCTCCTACTTTTCGAGCACGTTCGTATCGGGGAGGCCGTCGTCGCCGTTCTTGCTTCGACGTACCGGCGAGACCGGAACCACTGAAGGGTCTGGCTTGGGCGGGCGAGGGTCTTCGTTGGTCCACACCGTGCGCTGCGGGTACGGGATCTCAATGCCCGCGTCGTCAAAGGCTTCTTTGATGCGGCGCCGTAGCTCGCGGGCCACGATCCATTGTTCGGCGGGGTCGGTCTTAACCACCAAGCGCAGTGTGATCCCGTCGGCACCGAAGTTCTCGACCCCCCAGACCTCAGGTGGATCAATGATGTCGCCACGCTGGAACGTAGGGTCTCGCCACAGCTCGTCGGCCACCCGCTGGATGACTCCTTCGGCCAAGCCAATGTCGGTGTCGTAGGCCACATCGATATCAAGAACCGCTCGGGACCAAAGCTGAGACATGTTGGCCACGCGAGTGATCTCACCGTTTGGCACGTGCCACACGTTGCCGTTCACGTCCCGCAGCACCGTGGTGCGCATTGACATGCGTTCCACAGTCCCTGACATCTCGCCTACATCGATCACATCGCCCACGCCGTACTGATCCTCAACCAGCATGAAGAAGCCCGCCAGAAAGTCTCGGACAATGGTTTGGGCACCGAAGCCAATGGCTACGCCCGCCACTCCAGCACCAGCGAGCAGCGGTGCGAGGCTGATGCCGATTTCACCCAGCAGCAGCAGCCCAGCAATGGTCCACACCACCAAGCCAGCCACGCTGCCAAGGACGCTGGTGAGGGTCTCGGTACGTGCCTTCGCCCGGGCGTCTGCGGCTTCGTCGCCAATGAGGCGGCCGGCCCGGCCCCGACGCAGTGCTTGCACCGCTTCGGATGGCTCTTCCTCGGCGAGTCGTTCGCCGAAGTGGGAGATAGCTCGCTTAAGTAGCCGGGCTGACACGAACGCGGCAACGAGTATCAGCACGATCCGCAGTGGGGCCTTGGTAACCCAGTCGACAAACGAAGCAAACCCCGCGCTGTCGGTGGCCTTGTAGACCCATTCGCAGAACTGCCCGGGGTCTGCACCGCACGCGTCGAAGAGTTCGCTATTGGGAGTGGTCGCTGTTTGGCTGAGGGCTAACACACCCAAAAGGCTAGAGAAGCGCTCAGCGCGGACCGGGGATGGTCTCAGGGAGTGAGCCCACCAGACGATTGTGGCCGATGCACCATCCGTAACCTGACCAAACTAAGGTGCGTTTGCCATCTAATCCTTCTATATTGCCTGCATGAGCGAGCTTTTCCGGATGGGCGAAGCAGCAGACTTGCTGGGAGTTAGCGCCGACACTGTGCGGCGCTGGGCCGATGCAGGGCGGCTGGAGGTCACACGGACCGACGGAGGTCAACGCGTCGTTGCTGGCGCCGAGCTTGCCCGTTTTGCACGCGACCTCGCCGAGAGCGAACGCGAGTCCACCGGGCGCATGTCGGCGCGCAACCGATTTGTTGGCCTCGTGACCAAAGTGTCCAAGGACACCGTTATGGCCCAGGTCGAGATCCAAGCGGGGCCGCATCGCGTCGTTTCACTGATCTCGGCCGAAGCGGTCGATGAGCTAGGACTCGAACCTGGGGTGCTGGCAGCCGCAGTTATCAAGTCAACCAACGTTGTGGTCGAGCTGGCGTGACACGCCTCGTCGCCACCGTTGCATCGCTTGTGTTCCTGGTAACCAGCTGCGCTGGCGACGACCCTTCGACGCTTCGGGTCATGGCAGCCTCGTCGCTCACCGAAGCGTTTCAAGAACTGGCCGCCGACTGGGAAGCCACCCCCGCCGGAGCCGACTACAACATCGAACTCGTCCTTGCGGGCAGCTCTCGGCTGGCAACACAGCTCAGCGAAGGAGCCGACGCCGACGTTGTAGCCACCGCCGACACTGCGTCCATGCAACTCATCTACGAAGCTGGCGTCGTAGACAAGGCGCCTCAGGTGTTCGCCACCAACACCCTCGTGGTCGTGACCAACCCGGACTCCCCCCGTGTCGCCGCGCTGGCCGACCTCAACAACCCCGGCCTATTGGTAGCCGCGTGCGCACCCCAAGTTCCTTGCGGAGCGTTGACCCAAGGGTTATTCGACGCCAACGACCTAGACGTGCAACCAGTCACGTTGGAACCGAACGTGAAATCAGTGTTGGCAAAGGTAGTGCTGGGCGAAGTCGACGCAGGCCTGGTCTACGCCACCGACGCGCTGGCAGCAGGCAACGACGTGGTCACCTTTGTTCCCGCCGGAACCGCTACCAACGTCAACACCTACCCCATAGCCACGCTCAGCACGTCGAACGGCTCCTCCCCTACTCGTAGCGCTGCCTCGGACAGCTTTGTGGAGTACGTGCTTACCGATGGGCAAACGGTGCTGGAGCGCCTCGGGTTTGGACGGCCCGAATAATGCTGCGCCGCATGCAGACACCGATACCGATCGCGGCCGTCGCAGCCATAGCCACGCTGGCCCTTTTGTTGCCTCTGGTCGGGATGCTCTGGAGGATGCCCTGGACCGACCTTCCCGACCTCCTTGGCACCAGCGAAGTCCGCACCACGTTGCGTCTATCTGCGGTTGTCAGTATCTCAGCCACCTTTGCTTGCGTGGTGTTGGGCCTGCCACTGGCTTGGGTGCTGGCCCGGACCACTTTTCCCGGCCGCGGCTTCGTACGAGCCCTCGTCTTGCTACCCATGGTGCTTCCTCCTGTTGTGGGCGGCACAGCCTTGCTCTTCGCTCTCGGCCGACGCGGGCTGGTGGGGCAATACCTCGACAGCTGGTTTGGGGTGACCCTGCCCTTCACCACTGCTGGAGCGATCGTGGCGGCAACGTTTGTGAGCCTGCCTTTCTTTGTTGTCGCCATCGAGACTGCACTGTTGCAGCTCGACGAACGTTTCGAGGAGACCGCAGGCTCGCTTGGGGCCAGCCCGTGGCGCACCTTGTGGCTGGTAACCATCCCCAGCATCAAGGGCGCGGTGGTCGCTGGGGCTGCGTTGAGTTGGGCCCGTGCCCTTGGCGAGTTTGGGGCCACCATTACCTTCGCTGGCGACTCGCCGGGCCGCACACGGACCTTGCCGCTGGAGATCTTCCTCGCCCTCGAGACCAACCCGGACCTTGCTTTGGCCCT
>JAUIIS010000279.1 GCA_030431575.1 Acidimicrobiia bacterium
TGGGATCCTCGACTTAGTTTGGATAGTTCACAACAATGCACTCTGGTATCCACCTAACAACTTCGAAAGGCCTGGTCAAGGGCCTTTATGCAGATGAGTGCTGTTTCTTCACCAGATTCGTTGGACAGCGCATTGGCAAGCAATGCGTATCCATGAGTGAGGTCGGCGACGACGTCAGGTCGCACGAGGCCCACAATTCGTTGTAGATGGCGGTCTGAGGGGCTTGTGAGCCCCGATGCCAGCTGGTCGAGCAACACCAGGGTTGCCGGGACAAGCGAGCGATACAGGGCGCTCAACGCGGCCACATCAAATAGTTCGGATTCTTTGTCGTCAACCAAGCTTTGGGCCACATCGAAGGCTTGTGCCCACGCTGGTGTGGGCGCCGCAACGAGGTCTTGGGCCTGGAGAACCGGCGAATCGGGAAGGGCTTGATGCCAGAGTTCGCTGTGCCAACCGTGGTGTCGGCTTTGTGTGGCCAAGTGCACGGTTGCGCCAGGCTGTGCGCAGCGGGTTGACCATTGACCTTCCAAGACAAACAGCCGCCCTGCAACCCAACTAAGCGCTCCCACGCGAGCGCTGGTTTCTCGCAGACCTGTGGCCTGTGGGGGATTTGCCGTCATAGGTTCTCTTCGGCACGTTGTCGATACAACATGAGGCCCCTTATCCGGCACGGGCACCAGCGTGCGCTCATGAGCCGTCAAGCCCGCGGTAGCCGTTGGTGATGGGGATGCGCCGATCGCGCCCGAACGCTTTGCGCGACACCTTTGGTCCCACCGGGTTCTGGCGGCGTTTGAACTCGGCAATGTCGACGAGGCGGGCAATGCGGGCTACCACGGCCGGATCGTGACCTTCGGCGATGATCTGGGCCGCGGTGCGATCGTTCTCGACGAGGTCGACCAGCAGTGGGTCGAGCACCTCGTAGGGCGGCAAGCTCTGGTCGTCGCGCTGGTCGGGGCGGAGCTCGGCTGACGGTGCTTTGGTGAGCACCGTCTCGGGGATGAGTTCGACGCCACCTGAGCGGTTGCGCCACCGACACAACTCATAGACCTGAAGTTTCCAGACGTCTTTGATGACTGCGAACGCGCCGGCAGTGTCGCCGTAGAGCGTGCTGTAGCCAACAGCGGTTTCACTTTTGTTGCCGGTGGTGAGCACCAGCCAGTTGAATTTGTTCGCCAGCGCCATCCACGTCACACCACGTAGACGTGACTGCAAGTTCTCCTCCGTCACGTCTTCTTCTAATCCCTGGAATGATGGAGCCATCATGTCGACCATGGCACTGAACGCTGGCTCGATCGAGATAGTGCGGTGATCGCAGCCGATGTTGGCCGCGAGCTTTGCCGCGTCGCTCAGCGAACCTTCACTTGAATAGCGCGAGGGCAGCGCGATGGTATGGACGTGATCGGCCCCCAACGCGTCAGCGGCAATGACGGCCACGATGGAGCTGTCTACTCCGCCAGAGAGCCCGAGGCAGACGTCGGTGAAGCCGTTCTTGTGGACGTAGTCACGGGTGCCGAGCACCAAGGCGTTCCACAACTCTTCGAGGGGGTCGAGCAGCGGAGCCATGGGGTTCACAACGGGGTCTCGTTGTGCAGCTGGTTGGGTTATTACGTCGACCGGGTACTCGGTTGCGGGGGGTGCGTCGATGGGGTCGATCTCAAAGACCATTACGTCTTCGACAAACTGCGGGGCGCGGGCAACCACGGTTGCGTTGGCATCGAACGCCATGGATCCACCGTCGAACACGATTTCGTCTTGGGCCCCCACTTGGTTGACGTACACGATGGGCACACCGGATTCGCCTATGCGGGCGGTGATCTGTTCTTCTCTGGTGGCTAACTTGCCTTGTTCGTAGGGGCTAGCGTTGACGTTGACGATGAGTTGAGCGCCACCGGCGGCTAGTTGGGCAATGGCACCTCCGGGGATCCAGAGGTCTTCGCAGATCGAGACCCCAACGATGGTGCCGTTGATTTGGTAGAGATCAAGCGCATGGGAGCCGGGGCTGAAGTAGCGCTCTTCGTCGAAGACGCCGTAGTCGGGCAGCGCCCGCTTGTGATAGACGCCTTTGATGGTGCCGTTAGCGCAAACGGCGGCGGCGTTGAAGGCCCTGTTGGTGGGGTCTGCGTAAGCCTCTTCGCCGTCGACGAAGCCAACGATGGCGACACAGTCAGCGGTGGCTTCGGCGACCCGGACCAGCGCAGCTTGGACGTCGTCTACGAATGCAGACTTCAGCAGCAGGTCCTCCGGTGGGTAGCCAGAAACGGCCAGCTCGGGGAATACAGCGATGTCTGCGCCTTCGGCCTCGGCTTGGCGGAGCGCAGCGATGATGCGATCGACGTTGCCGTTGAGATCACCAACGACAGTGTTTATCTGGCAAGCCGCAATCCTCATGGACCCCATGTGCGCAGGCTACAGGCTGGCTCGCACCAATTCGCTGGGGGCAGCGAACCGCGCTCGGTAGGCTCTGCTCCGTGAGTGACCACACTGAACTTGAAGAGGGCACGGCGTTGACCCTCGATTTCACCAAATTGACCAAGATTGGCGGCGACGGCCATCAGGTTGTGCCCGTGGCGGTGCAAGACGCCGACACCGGCGAGGTATTGATCGTCGCCTATGCGAACCACGAGGCATTGGAAGCCACGCTCGAGCGAGGCGAAGCAGTGTTCTACAGCACTTCTCGCAACGAGATCTGGCACAAGGGCGCCACTTCGGGTGACACCCTCGCCATCGTCGATGTCTTGGTGAACTGCGAACAGAACTCGCTCCTCTATCGCGTCCGACCCAACGGCCAGGGCGCATGCCACACCAAAGACGAGGCAGGCAAAGCCCGCGCCGGCTGCTACTACCGCACGATCACCAGCCCTAGCACCCTCAGCCACGCAGACGCTTCGTAGCGACGTCAGAAAGCGCTGTTTGCTGGCATCCACGTCTTGCGAGCATCGGACACGGAGCCAGCAGCAACAAAGGTGGCGAGAGCCACGATATTGGCGGCGCTACCTACCAACATGGCGACTTCATAGTCAGCGAGATCGCGGATGAAGCCGATCACGAACGGGCCGCCGGCGACACCAATGGTGCCAAATAGTTGGTTGTAGGAGTAGATCCTGGAGTACTCCTTCACGCCGAACGTCTCCGCCAACAGCAGCGGTTGCAGCATCAACAGGTTGCCCACGCTCAACCCAAAGATCGCAGCGGACACAACCAAGGCCACCTTGGTGGAGGCAAAAGCTATGAGCGCTAGGGATCCGGCCTGAACCACGATGAGGATGCTGGTGAGCGCTTTGATCGGGACCCTGGTGACCACCACGCCTCCCAGCAGGCGGCCAGCAACGCTGGCAAAGGCGAGAGTCGACAATGCTGCGGCAGCCGCGCCCTTATCGACCCGTTCGGTTGTGAGGTTAAAGAGGTGGGCCAGCCCTCCTACCTGGGCCAGGAACACCAGGGCGTAGGTGGCCGAGAGCAGGCGGTAGAACCGGCTGCGCTTTGCTTGGGCGAAGGTTGCCCCCGACAGTGCCTCGGGCTCGATGCCCGGCGGAGGCTGTGGCGCGCCGTCGGGTTGTAAACCAAGGTCGCCGGGCCAAGACCGAATCAGGAAGAACGACACCGGGATTACTGCCAACCAGGCCAGCCCCATCCAAGGCCCAGCACCAGCGAGGGTCCTGCCGTCAATAACGCGTGCGGCAAAGGGCGTGACGGCAATGCCACCGACGGACAGGCCGGTAGTAGCGATCGACAGCGCTACTGAACGCCGGACGTGAAACCATCTGGCAACCACGGTGGTTCCGGGCACGAGCCCGGCCAGAGCGAACCCGATCCCAAAGAACCCAAAGAAGACGTACAGCTCGACAATGGAATCGACCCATCGCAGCGCGCTGAGCGCACCAGCGCCCACCACGCCACCCACCAGATAGAACCAGCGAACGTCGATGCGATCGATGAATGGCGACGCGGCGAACCCGGCGATCCCGCTAATGGCGAAGAAGGCGGTGGTTGCCCCAGAAACCGCAGCCACGTTGGCGTCGAGCTCGTCGGTAGCTGCCTCGAGGATGACTGAGGCGTTGTAGAAGCCCAGGCCCGAAGTCACCAGAAGCGAGACGAAGACACCAACAACAACCCACCAGCCCCGAAAGACTGCGGGTTCTTTGGGATTGGGGGCGGTCTCGATGAGGGGGGCAGAAGGAGCGATCAGGGCACGATACGGCCGAGACCTCGGTGTGTCGACTTCTCCACGTCCACCACCGCCCCATCGGGGCCACGCGAAACACCCCCCACCAAAGGCGAGGGGTGTTTGCTATGTCTTTCGGGTCACTTGCATGACCTGTCTTTCGGGTCACTTGCATGACCTGTCTTTCGGGTCACTTGCATGACCTGTCTTTCGGGTCAGTTGCATGACCTATCCCCGGGTCAGGTGCCTGACCTCGACGGCTGGGCCTTAGGCCAGTGCGCCGCACACAGTGTTGGTCATGAGGGCGGTGATCACGTATGGGTCGGCGTTGGCGTTGGGGCGACGGTCTTCGATGTAGCCCTTCTTGTCGACGGCGACCTGCCACGGGATGCGGATCGACGAGCCACGGTCGGAGACGCCGTAGCTGAAGTTCTCCCAGGAGGCGGTCTCGTGGTCGCCGGTCAGGCGGTCCTTGATGCCGTCGCCGTAGCCTTCGAGCAACTCGAGGTAGTTGTCGCCGACGGCCTCGCACGCGGCGATCACGGCGTCGTAGCCGTTGCGCATCGCGTTGTTCGAGAAGTTGGTGTGGCAGCCGGCGCCGTTCCAGTCGCCCTTCTCGGGCTTGGCGTCGAAGCTGATGATCACGCCGTAGTCCTCGGCGATGCGGTGGAGCAGCCAGCGTGC
>JAUIIS010000017.1 GCA_030431575.1 Acidimicrobiia bacterium
CCCTTGGCGAGATTGGCACCCCGGCCCACATTGCCGAGGCCTTCCACTACCTCATCGGCGCCCAGTGGACCACAGGCGCAGTGCTGACCGTCGACGGCGGCCTGGGCTTGGGTGTCACCAACGCCTAGTCTGTGGCCGAACCGCTTGTTCGACGCCAGGGGGGCCAATGGCTGACATCACGATCACCACGTTCGAGGAAGCTCGAGAGTGCTATCGCCAAAAGGAGCTCCGCCAGGCGCTCTACGACGCGGGTGAGGTCATCATGGGTGACGTCATCGTAAACCTGCACGCGGCCGAGCACCGCGACCGGCGCCGTTTAGAGAACCGCCTGTTCCGACGCGACACGTTCTTCCACTACGAGCGTGAGCTGTTTCCCGAAATAATCGAAGAAACCGTCAAGCCCTATGTGGCCGAGGGTCGTGCCGAGCTGGTGTCGTTTGGGCATCAGCTCATGATGAACCTTGCAGCCACCGCAGCGGGTGTGGACCGACCCCTAGGTACACCCGAGGAGACCTTTCACCTCTACAGCTACCTCACCACCTTTATCGAAGGGGCCACGCTGGCCCACTACACCGGCGATGTCGAAGCGAAAACTGCTGAGGTGCAAGAGGCATTGGAGCGGTTCGACGACGAGTTCCTCAAGGGTGGCATCAGCCGCCGCCGAGCACTACTGGACCAGCTCGACTCGGGCGAGATCGCTGAAGACGAGCTGCCCCGCGACGTCCTGATGGTCCTGCTCCGCAACGAGGACAAGGTGCCCATGTCGCACGAGTCGTTGCGGCGCGAGATTGCGTTCTACTTGTTGGCCGGGGCACACACGTCGGCCACGGCGTTCACCAGGGTCATGCACAACATCTTCGAGTGGGTGGCCGCACACCCCGAAGACATCGCCCGGGTCCGCAACGACAAGCTCTTCGTGCAACGGGCCACGCACGAGACCATTCGCCTGCAACCCTCTAGCCCGGTGGCCATGCGTTGGGCCTTGGCCGACATCGAGCTCTCCACCGGCACCAAGATTGCCGAAGGCGACAAAGTCATCATCGATCTGATCTCGGTCAACCGTGACCCTTCAGTCTTTGGCGACAGCGCAGAAGACTTCAATCCCGACCGCGAACCGCCCGAAGGTGTGGGGCCGTGGGGCTTGAGCTTTGGGCAGGGCATGCATCACTGCATTGGCCAAGACCTGGCATCGGGCCTGGCTGCCCCTGCCGGCGACGTGCCCGACGAGCACCTATTTGGTCTTGTCCCTGTGGGGGTGCAGGTCATGTTCGACCACGGGTGTCGTCAAGACCCAGACCAACCCCCTGAAATGGACCCATCAACAAGCCGTCCCTACTTTGGCAACTATCCGGTGGTTTTTGGAAATGACTAACGAAGCAGCAGACCTCTACGAGGTGATGAGCACCTTGCGCGCCGTGCGCCGGCTGCGAACCGACCCCATCCCCGACGATGTGCTCGAGCGGGTATTGCAGGCGGCCTGCTGGGCCCCAACTGGCGGGAACAAGCAGCCGTGGCGCGTCATCGTGGTGAAAGACCCCGAGAAAAAGCAGGGCCTTCAAGACATCTACGAGCCCGAGTGGGCGGCCTACCGCACCAAGTTCTTGGCGAACTTGCCCAGTGGGCCAGACAAAGACCTGGCGCAGTGGCGCCGAATCGCCGACGCCGGCGACTACCTCAGCACCCACATCCACGAAGCACCAGCCGTGCTGTTGTTCTGTGCGAACCCGGCATCTATGGCACTGACGGACGCCAACCTCGATCGCCCCGGCATTGTGGGCGGAGGTTCGGTGTACCCAGCGGTGCAAAACGCCATGTTGGCGTGCGTGGCAGAAGGCTTGGGCTGCACCCTCACGACATTGCACTGCGTGCGCGAGCCAGAGGTCAAGACACTGCTTGGCATTCCGGACGACTGGTGGACCGCAGCCATGATTCCCATTGGGTACCCCGTTGGTAAGGGCCACGGACCAATCAGCCGTCGACCGCCAACAAAGATGGCTAGCGTCGACACCTTCGACCAGCCATGGCCCCGCTGACTACTCGGGGAATTCTGTTGGCCGCGTGTCGATTGAGGCGCAACCGGTTCGACGTACCCGTAGAGCTGCACCGCAGCTCGTCGAAATCCCCTCACCAACGGAGCACAGCATGAAGTACCTCGCCCTCATTTACAGCGACGAATCCAACGACGCCGGAAACAGCGACATGTCCACCGAACAAGGTCGGGCATACATACAGTCCTATTTCGACTTTGGTGCGGCTGGCGCAGAAGCAGGGAAGGTGCTGGGCGGCGACGCGCTTCACCCGGTCTCTACGGCCACCTCAGTGCAGGTGCGCGACGGCCAGGTCATCACCACCGACGGCCCCTTTGCCGAAACCAAGGAACAACTTGGCGGCTACTACCTGCTGGACTGCGACAACCTCGACGAAGCTATCTCGTGGGCCGCCCGGATCCCCGCCGCAACACACGGGACCATCGAGGTACGGCCCCTCATGGACTTCAGCGAGTACCAGGACTAGCCGCCTCGGAGGCGTTTTGGGCTTCACCTCTGGCTTACCCGTGGCGACGTCGGCGGTCGCCGAGGTAGTGCGGCGCGAATGGCCGGCGGTGGTGGCCACGTTGGTCCGCCAAACCGGAGACCTTGCCTTGGCCGAAGACGCGGCCCAAGAAGCCCTCGAACAGGCCTTGCAGCAGTGGCCAGAATCTGGGGTGCCAGAACGGCCGGGTGCGTGGATCACCACTGTGGCCCGACGCCGAGCGATCGACAGGGTGCGTCGCGAGAGCCGGGGCCGCGCCAAGACCGAACTTCTCGGTCGGCTTGAGGAGCGCAGCCAAGCCCCCGAACATCTTGGCGATCCAGGGCACGCGGCAGAGGAAGAACAATCCATCGTGCGTGACGACCAACTCCGCCTCATTTTTGGCTGTTGCCACCCAGCGCTGAGTGTGGAGGCACAGACTGCGCTTACGCTTCGTAGCATCGCGGGGCTGACCACCGTAGAGATCGCGAAGGCGTTCCTTGTGCCGGAGGCCACCATGGCCCAGCGGCTGGTACGCGCGAAGCGCAAGATCTCCACGGCGGGCATCCCCTTTCTTATTCCGCCGGACACCGAGCTGTTGGAACGGTTGGCGGTGGTGCGAGCTGTCATCTATCTCATCTTCAACGAAGGCTACGACGCCTCGGGTGGCGCAGATTTAGTGCGGGTCGACCTCTGTGATGAGGCCATTCGGTTGGCGAGGCTGCTGGCCGACTTGGTAAACGACGATGCCGAAACCCAGGGGTTGTTGGCCCTGTGCCTATTGACCGATGCGCGTCGAGCAGCGCGTACTTCCGCCGGGGGCGAGGTCGTGCTGCTTGACCAACAGGACCGTGCACTCTGGGACAGCGACAAGATCTCCGAGGGGGTGACTGTCCTCGATCAGGCCATGCGGCTGGGCCGCCCGGGCCCAGTGCAAGTGCAAGCGGCTATCGCAGCACTCCACGACCAAGCGAGAACAGCCGCCGACACCGACTGGCCTCAGATAGCGGCGCTGTACGACGAGCTCTACGTCATGAATCCAACTCCGGTGGTGGCCCTCAACGCGGCCGTGGCAGTGGCGATGGCAAGCAGCCCGCAGCGTGGTTTGGCCAGACTCGAAACCCCCGCGGTTGCCGATCCTTTGGCCAACTACCCCTACTGGCACGCAGCTCGGGCAGACCTGCTTGCCAAGATGGGAGACAGACCGGCGGCCGTTGCTGCCTACGAAGCTGCCATCGGGCTGACCGCGGACGGTCCCGAGCTACGCCTTCTCGAAAGAAAACGGGCAGCGCTACGTGACCTTTAGTTTGTGGTTCAGCTCGCGAGAGGACGACCGAAGGGGGCAGCGTCTTGCCAGGTCTTGATGAAGGCTTCGGCGCGGTAGCAGGCGCCCAGGAACCCGCCGTCGTCGTGTCCCTTCGTTTCATTGATGATGCTGGATATGGCATCGGTCGCAGCCGACACAACAGAACCGGCGTCGGCTCCGGCGTCTTCTGGCCAATACGCCAGTAGGGGGGCTGCGGTGCTGACGAAGTCGGGCACGGCGACAATGTCGTTCTTGGTCATGACAGCCAACGCCCGAGCGGTGTAGGGGATGGCGGCATGGGGCACAACGGCGCCCACATTCAGCTTGCCCGCAGTGTCGTGGTTGATGGCCCCCATTTTGGAACCTGCAAACAAGACATCGGCGTCAGCGCCAAAGATCTTCCATGCAGCCTCGGCGTCTTCGCCAACGAGCCCTGGCCCGTTGGCTGCCCAGCCTTCTCGCAGCGCCGACGAGTCGAGTCCATCGGCGTTGAGTTGAACGCCCGCTGTTGTGGAGATGCCCACAATGGTTGCGCCGCGGGCGGCGGCGGCGGCGGCGAGCGCGGGCCCGTGTTCGGCGAAGCCTTCGATGAGAATCCGTTTGCCGTCCAGCCCGCCCGTGGCTGCCTCGGCAGCAACGACGGCACCGAGGCCAGTGAGATGGACATCGAGGGTGTCGCCGTCAACGTCGGCCGACGCAACTGCGTTTCGGTCGTCGGCGTCGCTCAGCGCGGCGAGGCTATCGGCTGTTACGCCCTTGGCTGCGCTAAGGGAGAGCTTGCCTTCAGCGACGTCGGGCGTGAGCTCTTCGACAAACGCGGCAATGGCCGCATCGCGGTCTTCGGGGGTGGCATTGATGCCGGCCGACGCGCCAGAGCGTTGCATCTCGAGGGTGGCAAACGCGTAGGTTAGGGATCGCGCTAGGTCGCTAGCTCCACCCTGCAAGATCTTGGGGGCGCTGCGAACAATGCCTGCCGCAGGCGCACCTTCGATGTCGATGGCAACAAACGCGTTGGTTGAGGTCAGCTTCTGGATCGGCACTCGCCAATCATGCCATCTCTTCTAGGGTCCGTGCCTACCCGGCTAATCGTCGTCGATGTCCGGAGCCGGCGTGGGAGTGGGCGTTGGCGGAACCACGATGCTGGGCGACCAGCTCGAACTGTTGTTGCCGCCGGCGGGGTCGGTGCCGCTTTGGCTCACCGATGCCGACAGGGTGAGGCCGCCAGAGGCGCCGGCGCGGAACTGCACGTTGAAGCTGCCTCCGTCGCCGGACGGGATCGAGCTACGTGTGCAACTGAAGCTGGACCCGCTGCCGCTGCAGGACCAACCAGCGGTGGGATAGACATGGCGGTATGAACCACCACCCGAGATGGAGAAGCTGACGGTTACGCCGCTGGCTGTGCCAGGGCCGAGGTTGTTGACTTTTACGTAGACCTCGCTAGTTGACCCCGGCTCCACCGGTGATCCACCCGAGAACAGCACACGGAGGTCGGCGCCCGGAACTGGGGTCGAGGTTGGTGTTGGCGTAGCAGTCGCACGAGGTGTCGGCGTGGACGTGGGCGTTGGTGTGGGTGTGGATGACGGCAGTGGTGTGGGCGATGGTCGCGGCGTGGGGCTTGGTGTGGGCGTCGGTGATGGGGTGGAGGTGGCTGACGGTGTTGGGGTGACGCTTGGTGTTGCGGTGGATGTCGGGGTGGGTCCAGGCGTTGGCGTGGCCGACGGCGTGGCGGTGGGTGTGGGGAACGGCGCAAGTACGAACTCTTCGGCCGTTGGTGTGGGCTCCGGCGTTGGCGTTGGCGTTGGCGTGGGCGTTGGTGGCGGCGGTGTCGCTGGCGGTTCGGCCAAAAAGACAGGCTCGGGGAAGGCGAGGTCGGCGAGTTCGATGGTGTCCTCGACGTTCGGCTCGGCGTTTATCGCGGTCACGGTCATGGGGACTGCGGTGGCCACCGTCATGACGGTCGAGACAGAAAGCGCGGCCAAGACGGAGCTACCGTCGGTGCCAAGTTTCGCCAAGAGCCAAATAATCACGTAGACCGCGCCATCTGTGAAGGTAAAGGTGCCGGAGCGATCATGACTGCCCGAGCCAAGGTCCGCTGTTCGCCTCCAGCAGTATCCCCGTTCCAGAGCCTTTGTTGGATGAGGAAACCTGCCCACCAACCACGGTGTGCGGCCAAGGGTCGACCGTGGCTCACGGTGCGTCGCCGATCTCGAATCGGGCGGCCCGTTCAACAACCTCAGCGTCGTCGATGGTGGCGCTGACCAACAGGTCATACACCCCGGTTTCCAACGCACTGAGCGCCAGGTCGAGCGCAAGGGGCGACGAACCGCTGATGCTGGAGGTGCTCAGCTGCTCGCCTTCGGCCTCAAAGAGGGCCCAGGCAGCTGCTGAGGTCCCTTCTATTTCGATGGTGACAACAGCGTTGGTGCCTTGGGCAATGGTGGCCCCACTCAGAGGAACTTGGCCTGAATCTGTGTCGGCTGCGGTGTCTGCGCCGGTGACCCACAAGCCTTGGGCAATGTCTGGCACCGGCTTTGCGTCGTCGGCGCGCGAGGCGAGAACCGCAAGTGGAACCACTGCGGCCAACGTGACCAACGTTGCCAGTATCAGCGCGACGCTGACGCGTCGTGGTTGACCCGGCTGAGCGCCTCCCCAGTAGCTCAGCCGGTCATTCCTCGGGGCCTAGATTGATGATGCCCAACCGCACTGCGCTCAAGACCGCATGCGTGAGACTCTGCGTGTCGAGCCGGCGGTAGATGGCGTTGAGGTGGTTGTGCACCGTCTTTTGGGTGATGCCTAGGTCTCGAGCGACCTGCTTGGTGCTCAGCCCATCGGCGATCCCTTGCAGAATCTCGATCTGGCGAGGAGAAAGGATCTCTTCCTCTTCTTTTGGTTGTTGCGCTTGGGCAACTGTCAGCATGGACGACGCCAGCGCTGGCGACAGTCCAGTTTCGCCTGCTGCGGCCGCTCGAACGGTCTCGAGCACGTCGGCGAATGAGCAGCCCTTGGATAGGTAGCCAACCGCACCCGCTTCGAGCGCCTTGCGTGTGCGATCGATGTCGTCGTGCATGGTGAGCACAACCACTTTGGTCTCTGGTACCGAATCGGTGATGCGCTGCGTGGCGGCAACCCCGTCCAGCACGGGCATGGAGATGTCCATAACCACAACGTCGGGTTTGAGTTGTTGCGCGAGGCGCACGGCATCTTCGCCGTTACCTGCTTCGCCAATAACCTTCTCGCCGGCGGATTCGAAGTTCTTGCGGACGCTTTCGCGCAAGATCTGATGGTCGTCTGCGAGCACAATGTTGATCATTGGCTAGTCCTCTCGAGGAACGGTGACATGAATGGTGGTTCCGGCGCCGGGTGAGCTGGTCACCGTCAACTCGGCGTCTATTACTTCTGCCCGTTCCCGCATGCCCACGAGACCGAATGCGGTCTCGCGCACCCCACGAGATTCATCGAACCCATCGCCGTCGTCGGTGATGGTGAACTCGGCGTCGTCGGCTTCGACGCGCCAAATGATGTCCACGTTGGTGGCGTTGGCGTGTTTGTCGATGTTGTTCAGGGCTTCTTGCATGATTCGGAGAAGTTCGTTTTCGACCGCTACTGGGAAGCGGTCTCCGTCTCCATCGGCAGAAAAGCGGCTCTCGATACCCGTGCGGTCCCTGAAGCGTTCCAGTAGATCTTCGGCCACCACCGCGAGCGATTGGTCTTCGGTAACTGCGGTGCGCATCTGGCGCAGCGTTTCTCGGAGTTCGTCGATGGCTCGGCCGACGTCGTGATGCAGCGCGTCGAGCTCTACTGATTCGCTGCCCTGCGTTCCCTTGATGCGTTCGAGTTCGAAGCTGATGTAGGTCAGCCACTGGCCGAGGCGGTCGTGGAGGTCTCGGGCGATGCGGGCTCGTTCTTCTTCGGCGCCCAGGATGCGTAGGCGCCGGAACCAACGCGCGTTGTCGATGGTGAGGGCTAACGCTTCGGCTAGGCCGCCAAGGAGTCGGGCGTCGCGCTCGCTGTATTGACCGGGGTTGGGGTGCTCGATGGCGAGGAGCCCAACGACTTTGCCGCGGGTGCGAAGGGCGGTGTACACGCCGCTTCCCGACGCTGCGCCCAAGCCTCGCCGAGATACGTCGGCGACCAGGAGAGGGCCTTCGGCGTCGAGGCAAGCCTTGAGGTGGTCGGGGATCCCGTCCTTGGCCACCGTTGGGGGGATGGCAAGCCCTTCGGCCAGCAGTGGTGCCCACGTGTCGTTGACTTCCGACAGGGTTAGTAGGCCGATGACGTTGGCGCCGAAGGTCTCGGTGAGCTGGCTTCGGGTGGCTTCAACGGCTTGTTGGAGGTCGAGCGACGAGGGCAACGTCCGGGCAACGCGGTTGAGGACGTGGAGGAGCTGGTTGGTTTCGGCCAGAGCATCGATGCGTCCAGCGAGCTGCACGCGTTGGCGTTCGGTTTCCACCAAGCGGTTGCGAACGAAGCCCAGGGCTACGACGATGATGGCGCTGGTGGCCAACACCACCCAACCCATTTCTTCGTCCAGACCGAGTTCGCCTCCGGTGAGGGCCGCGCTGATGGCCATGGCGATGACACCGGCGCCCAGTGACGCCAGGCCGTGGCGCATTCCCCAGCCGAAGCCGGCAACCGCTGCTGCGGCGGCTACGCAAAACGCGAACGGAGACAGCAGGCCCTCGTTTAGCCCAACAGCGGCGCCCAACAGCGCCGTGTCGGTGATGCCCATCACCCACTGGACCCGTTCTGCTGAGCCCAGCCTGATGGGGCGCATGGTGCGCCAGGTGGTGAGGTACAAGCACACCGAGGTGGTGACAACGAGGCCAACATCACCGTCGGCCGCGTCGGGGGCGGTGAGTGCGGTACCCAGAACGACTGCGCACCAGCGCAGGCTGGCAATGAGTGGGGACAGCATGGCCCGCACCGAAGGTGACACGTCGAGTTCGCCGTGCTCGGGTTCGGGGTCGTCGAAGCGCGCGACCGCTGCGTCTCCGAGAGGGGTTGCTACCTCTTCGAAGTCGAGCTTTGCGTATTCAGCTTGTTCGACGGTGTCGGTCATGGCGTCCGAAGAGTTGGGTTCCCCGCCCCAGCGCACAGCGTACCGCGACGAGGGGTGTCGGTAGAGCCACGTTGGGTGGTTGTGCCCAATTGGTGCTGGTCGCCAGTTAGGCAGGCGCGATTGTGCGCATCGCCATTGCCTCGAAATCCTCGATGGGCATCGGTCGGGCAATGTAGTAACCCTGCGCTAGGTCACAGCCCAACTCGGTAACAAGTGCTTGTTGCTCAGCGGTTTCTACGCCTTCGGCGACCGAACGGAGTTTCAATGCCTGGGCTAGCTGAATGACGGCCTCGACAATGGCCCGGTCGCCGCTCGAGGTCTCTAGCGAAGACACAAACGCCCGGTCGACCTTCAACACATCGACGGGTAGCCGCTGGAGGTACTGCAGTGAGCTGTAACCGGTGCCGAAGTCGTCGACGGCGATGCCTACGCCAAGCGCCTTGAGCTGACTGAGCAAGTGGGCCGAGGTTTCGACGTCGTGCATCAGGGCGCTTTCGGTGATTTCGAACTCGATGAGCTGCGGGTCCATCCCGGTTTCTCGTAGGACGTCTGCGACCTCAGCCGGAAAGGTGTGCTGGTCGAGCTGGCGAGCCGACAGGTTGAGTGAAATCTCTAGGCGATGCCCGGCTTTTTGAAGGCGACTGATCTCGTTGGCCACCTCGCGAAGCATCCAACGGCCCATGGGCAAGATGAGCCCGGTGTCTTCTGCAATCTCGATGAAGGAGTCGGGGGTGCGTAGGGGGCCACTGGGCGGTTGCCAGCGCATGAGGGCCTCGGCTCCAACAATTTGGCCGGTGCGGAGATCGATTTTTGGTTGATAGAGAGCCCTAAGTTCTCCGGCCCGAAGTGCGCGGCGGAGATCTTGGACGACGGCCATCCGGTCGGCGGCGTCGGCTTGGAGTTGTGGCTGGAATGCTTCGAAGCTGCCCCGCCCGCGCTCTTTGCCCCGGTGGCTTGCCGCGTCGGCGTCGCGCAGCATGGATTCGGCGTTGAGGGCGGGTGCGTCGGGGGTGGTGAGGGCCACGCCGGTGACAACAGACAAGTGAACTTCGGAGCCGTCGATGTAGAAGGGGGCCTCGGTGGTGCGGGTCATCAGGTCTTCGAGCACGGCGAGGTCGATAACGCCGGGGCAGAACACACCGAATTCGTCGCCGCCGACTCTGGCCAGCAGAGTGTTGGCGGCAAAGGTGCGCAAGAGCCGGTAGGCGAAGGCTACGAGGACTCTGTCGCCAGCTTCGTGCCCCAAGCTGTTGGTCACGGTGCGGAACTCGTCGATGTCGACAAGAAGCAGGGCGCCGCCAACGCTGCGTTCTTGCAGGTCGGGCAGTAAGGCGTTGAGCTCGGACAGCAAGTGCTGCCGGTTGGCGAGCCCGGTGAGGCCGTCGTGGGTGCTGCGATGTTGCAGCGCGTGCTGCAGTGCTCGGTGTTCGCCGACGTCGTGGGCAACAATGGTGAGCGACTGCACGTCTCCGGTGTCGGTGCGGTCGGCCAACAACGTGAGCTCGAGATGCACTGTCGAGCCATCTGAGCGAGTGGTGGACAGGTCGCCTTGCCAGGAATCTTGTTGTTCCAGGGCCTCCCAAACTTCGCTGCGTCGGGGGCCGCTGAGCAGGCTCTCGATTGCTCGGAAGCTGCTGGTGGGCTTGGTGTCTGCGCCAAAGCCCATCGTGTCTTTTGCAGCGGTGTTTGCAAAGAGCACGTGTCCGGATGGTTCGACTACCAGGATCATTTCTTTGGATGCGTCGAGGGCTTCGTGCAGGCGAACGCTGAGCGGCTGGTCTGGGCGTCCAGCGGTTTGCACCCCGGGGAGAAGCAGCACCACGTTGTCGTTGTTGGAGGTTGCTGCATTGTCACCACGTGATGGCGTGGTTGGGAGGTCGATCACGACATCGTCGGTCGAGCCAAGCAGCTCATGCGGTTCGGTCACTGGTGAAGCCTTCTGGGGAACGGAGGTACAGGCCCACAAGTCCCAACACACATGTGTGCCGGTCGCTGCCCCCTACTCCACAGACGAGTTTGGCGTTTCTCACTCTCCGGCGCAACCCTTTCCCCAAAAGACCGCGGAGAGTGAACACCTAGCCGCGGTGGGTAGGCCGAAGGGGCTGGTTTTGGCGTTTTGCGATTGATCGGCCGGGGGGGGTCAGGCTTGCAGCAAGGCTTCCTGGAACGGCCGCATGCCGCCCGGTAGCGGTTCGCTGGTGTGCACGAACTCGCGGATGACCTCGACCAAATGGTCGGGCTGTTGCACGTGGGGGAAGTGACCGCAGCCTTCCAGGATCTCCAAGCGGCTGCCGGGGATTGCCTCGTGCGCGGCATAGGCGTGATCTACCGGGATAATGCCGTCCTGGTCGCCCCAGATAATGAGCGTCGGTAGGGCAGCAGCGAGGTAGAGGCGATCCATGGCGTTAACGGTCTGGCCGCCAGGGTCAATGACCGAGCGAAGGGTTCGGACGAATGCTTTGCGGTTTTCTGCTTGGCCAAGCGATGCATAGGCCCGCCACATCTCGTGGATGTGGGGAAGGCTGAGCCCACGGTCGTGCAGTGTTTTGCTGAGTTCGTTGCCGCGGTCACGAACCATGGGTGGGAAGAACAGCGGCATCAGGTATTCGGCGCCGGGCAAGGTCAGTAGACGAAGTAGCCAGCTGACCTCGCGCCCTAGTCCCCCACTGCCGACAAGGACGAGGCGGTCCACCAGTTCGGGGTGTTGGTAGGAGAGCTGCATCGCTACGCCGCCGCCG
Source organism: Acidimicrobiia bacterium (assembly GCA_030431575.1). GTDB lineage: Bacteria > Actinomycetota > Acidimicrobiia > Acidimicrobiales > UBA8592 > JAUIIS01. The sequence continues at coordinate 11,615 of JAUIIS010000017.1, forward strand.
AGGGAATGGCCAACCACGGTCACTGGTCCGATTTCGAGTTTGGCCAAAAGGTCTCGGAGTCCGCTGGCAAAAGCTCCAAGGGAATAGTCACCCACTGGCTTGGCCGACTCGCCATGGCCCAGGAGATCCGGGGCCAGGACCGTGAAGTCTTCGGCCAACCCGGGCATGACGTCTTTCCATGTGCGAGAGTTGCCCGCCATGCCATGAATGAGTAACAAGGTCGGTTGGTCCGGGTCGGCCTCGGCGAGCCGGTAGGTGACGTCGTGGCCGTGCAGGGTTACGTGGCGAAGTGGAATACCCATGCGGTCATGTTACCGGTCGGTAATGAGGGTTGGTAGAGGCCTAAGTCACGCGCACTGAGGCCCTGCGGTGTCGCAGGTCGTGGCGCCGTCTAAAGAGCCCGCATGCGGTTGTTGCGGGCGTTGTGCTCAACCTCGGCCAGTCCAAGATGCTCAAGCACTGGAGGCACATAGTTGCCGAAGCGGCCCCGGTAGCCCTTGCGCAGGCCATACCAGCCACCCACGGGGTTGTCCTTGGCGCGTGCCCAAGCTTCGACGGTGTCTGGCTTGGGTTCCTTCTGCTCGTCGGCGTTGCCAAGCAGCATCCAGTCGCCGTGCTTCACCAGCTCTGCATGAAGGTCTTCGATACACCGAAGTTGGTAGGCCAGCTTGGTGGCCCCCACTTGGATCACCAGTGCCGGCGGGTCTGCGGCCTCGTCGCGCCAGGCATCGAACTCCGATTTACCTGGGGGAGTGGTGAGGATCCAAGGGTCCTCTTGGGTGCCGCTTCCTTCGATGTGGTGGGGCATGGCGTTGTTCCGTTCGTGATGTGCGACAACCCGGGTGCTGTCGTGGAACCTCACCGTGACACAGCATTCATGACACCATATGTCAGGAATAGAATCTGGACCGCGAAAATGCTGGGAAGGGATGCCAACGTTGACGGTGCGGGCTGGTCGGTTGCTGAGTCTGCTTATGACCCTGCAGAGCGGTGGGCGTTTCCGCGCCGCCGAGTTGGCTGAGCGTCTCGCGGTGTCGGAACGAACGGTCCTTCGCGACATCGAGGTTCTTTCGGGTTCTGGGGTACCGGTCTATGGGGTGCGAGGGCCAGGGGGTGGGTTCGAGCTACTCGACACCTTCGAACAGACCGTGCCAACACTTCCCCCAGGCCTGGCAGCAGGGGAGGGACGGTTGCGTCGGGTGCGGGTGCGGCTCAGTCCGGCTGCGCTGCAGCTGGCGCTTGTCAATGGAAGCCCAGCGGGTTGGCGCAGGCGTTCCGTCGCTGAGCCTCTCGTGGATCGACCTGATTGGATCGAGGGTTCGTTTCGCTTCACGTCCTACGAGACGGCGGTAAGCCAGCTCGCAGCCTTGGGAGCTGAAGTCGAGGTACTCCTGCCCGTCGAGCTGCGCCACGCAATGGCCACTATTGGTCAGCGAATCGTTGACCTTCACAGCGACAGCTGATTGGCACAGCGACAGCTGATTGGCACCAAAGCGCTAGAGCTCGCCCGCATCGAGCGCGGCCAGTACATCGACGGCGCGTGCGCGAACGGCGGGGAGGTTCTTCAGTCGTCTCAGGGCACCGAGTTGTCGAGCCATGCGGTGGTTGTTGGCGAAGGCATGTTCGTTGCGGCCCAAGAAGTCCCAGTACAACGTGGTGAACGGGCAGGCGTCGGCGCCCACGCGCTCTTTGGGGTCGTACCGGCAATCGCGGCAGGAATCACTCATCTTGTTGATGTAGGCCCCGCCCGAGGCGTACGGCTTGGTAGCCATGCGACCGTGGTCGGCATGCAGCGCCATGCCAATGACGTTTGGCAGCATGACCCATTCGGCCCCATCAACAAAGCTGGCCCACATCCAGTCGGTCATGGCTTGGGGATCGACTCCTGCGGTGAGCGCCAGGTTCCCCAGCACCATCAGTCGCTCGATGTGGTGCGCGTAGCCGCGACGTTCCACGTGGCCGATCGCGTTGGCGACACACGCCATAGAAGTTGTCGCTTCACCAGTGAACGCGGGAGGCACCGGCCGCGTGGCGTTCAAGCCGTTTTCGTGCTGGTAGGACGGCATCCACAGCCAATAGAGGCCCCACACGTACTCGCGCCAGCCAATGACTTGGCGCACAAAGCCCTCCACAGAGTTGAGCGGCGCTGCACCCTCCCTGTGGGCGTCGACGACGGCGTCCACGACTTCCGCGGGGTGGATGAGCCCGAGATTCATTGACGACGCCAGCGCGGAGTGAGCCATCTTCCATTCATTGGCGAGCATGGCGTCTTCGTGAGCCCCAAACGGGGCGAGCCCCGCGCGTACGAACTCGTCGAGGCGGATGAGGGCTTGGTCACGAGTGACTGGCCAGGTGCCATCGGGCGGCGCACCCCACAGCTGGCTGGCGCTGCGGCCTTCGAGAACCTCTTGCAAGATGGCGTTGTCAATGTGGTCCAGATCGAACTGCGTGATTGCTGGCCATGCCCGACCATCGGTAGGAGGCGGTTCTCTGTTGTCGTGGTCGAAGTTCCAGCGGCCGCCGGTGGGTTCACCGTCGGGCTCGATCAAGACGTCGAGTCTGGTGCGCTGCCAGCGATAGAAGTCCTCCATCTTGAAGGACTTCTTGCCGTCGGCCCATTCCGCGAAGTCGTCATAGTGACAGAGGAATTGATCGTTCCGAACGAGGGTGACCCCGGCTCCTGCCAGCATGTCCCGCCCGTCCCAACTCATCGGCTCCATGGCAAACACCTGGCCCACCTCGTAGTCGTCCAGGTGTGCCTCCAGCCCGGCAGCCAGCGAGGGCGCATGACGGTGATCGACCTCAAACCCCTCCATTGTGAGCTCGTCGGCAAAGTGCGCCATGGCTGAAAGCACCAGATGGAGGCGTTGGCGATGCCACCGTTTGGACGCAATCTTGGCGTCGCTGGTGACCAGGAGGACCCGGCAGTCACCCGGTTTGCGGCCAGCCAGCGCGCCGACGTGTCGGTTGAGTTGGTCGCCCAGGACCCAGACGGTATCTACCGGTGCCACTAGCTCGTTGGCCCAGGCACCGGCAGCGGTTGCCGGAAGACCCCCTCGGGAATTGGCGCCTCGCATCGCACCAGGGCCAGTTGCCAGGACGGCGAGGCGCCGAGCGCCCATCGCAGTGCCTTAGCCGCGTTCCTTCCGATTCGGTCGGCGCGCTTGTTAGGCCTGACCCCAAGCTGGAGTTGAAGGTCCGCCGGGATTGTGGTCAGTGCCGCCCCGAAGAGCGCCTTGTAGCCGATCTTGACCGGTTGGTTCAGCGGTGGGTCTTTCAGAAACGAGATGGCGCTCTGTTGGGCATTCGTGGAGACGCGGTCTGGATGATTGGTGATCCAGTCTCGTAGATCCGTTGCCGTCTCAGGGAGCGGATCAGCACCAAGAAGCCGGCCGATCTGCGTCTGTTCGGCCACGAAGCGGTCGGCGTCAGCAGGACTCAGTCGATCGGGTCCAAACGCCTGATACGCGGCAAGAAACGAATCGGTCAAAACGTTGTGCACCCAGGCAGCCATTTCGGGTCGGCTAGCGCTGTAGGGCAGGTCCCGCTCGGAGGTCCCCCGCACGGGGCGGTGCGCTTGACGCACAACCCCCACAGCGGCCTCGACTTCGGGCATTGCCCCATAGGTGGTCTCAGTGACGTACACCGCCGTGCGCGAAAGCCTTCCGAGCGGGTCTGAACGGTAGTGCGAATGGTCTTCAACCCCAGCAACCACCTCGGCATGGGCAGACTGAACCACCAACGCGCGGATACCGCCAACGAACACAGAAGCGTCACCAAGTACTCGCCATGACACCGAGTCCGGGCCGAGGAGTCCCGGGTCACCTGGGAAGTCCAACGTGTTAGCCAGGGGAGTAGGTCCGTGCGAAAAGAGGCCCGTCATGGCCGATACCACCGGGTCCCGAAGGTTGCGGCTCAACTTCTTCAGGGTCGACACCGCAGCTCCTCTGGTGCTCCGTCGCTGGACTTGTTGGCCATCCCAGAATGGTTGCAGCTGTCGGCTCGTGATCACGGGTCGTGCCGCTCAAACCTCTCGGCAATCCGACCCTGTTAGGGCTAAGACAGGGTGATGTCGGTGATCTCGATGCGTACGCGAGGCGGGGCATCGCCAAGGTCGGTGATCCAAAGAAGGACTGCGTTGGCCCGTACCCCTCGGAGGTCGAAGCTGGTGTTGCCTTGCACATTGGTGCGCTCGTCCAGCGAATCGCCCCATTGGTCTAGATCGCCATAGGGCGCCTGCGCCGCGAAGACCTGCCCAGACCAGCCTTGCGTTGGCGAGTTGACCTCGAGGCCTCGAACGGTGGCTTCGTCGTCCAACACGAACACCAGCCCAACGCCTGCCTTCAGATTTCCCATGGCCCGGTTGTCGTAGCTTTCGGACACCCATGACGTGCCAGGGTCGGCATCGAGCACGAAGCCAACTCGCCTTGGCCGTTCGGCGTTATCGCCCAGCGGATCGAAGTCGATGACCTCAACCACGTTGAATGATGAACCCTCGGCAACCCCACTGCCCTCGGGTACTTCCTCCTGGCCCGACCCAATGGTTCCCGAGTCCCCGGGACTATCCGCGCTTTGATCGTCGGCGGAATCACGTGAGTCTTCAGCGGGTTCTCGTCCTGCGGTGTCGGTGTCGTCAGAACCAGTCAGACCATCGACAACGCCCTCGACGAAACTGCGCCCGGCGCTGGTGGCGGCAATCAACGCTATGCCCAGACCCAGGCTCCCCAAGATGGCACCAAGTACGAACAGCGGGACCAGAATGCGGGACTGCTCTTTCACCACCGGAGTTGCGCCGGTAGTTGGCCCAACCTGGGTTGGCATAGGGCCGACATCTGGAGCGGCTCCAACCATCGTTGGGTCGGGCACCGCTGCGCCATGCCCAGTGGGGGCATTGGCGAGCGCCGGCAGTGCCGCCGGCGTTGCACTTGTGCCGGCGTCCATAGCGTTGGCTAACGCGTCGACAAAGGTCTGTGCTGAGGGCCAGCGGCCTTCGGGTTGTCGGGCCAAAGCCTGGAGCACCACGGCGCTAACGGCCACGGGAACTTCGGGGTTTACTTCGGTGAGGGGCCGTGGGTCGACGCGTAGCCGGGCCAGTGCGGTGGCCGAGTCCGTCGGCGCCAGGAATGGCGCAGTGCCGGTAAGGGCCTCGTACAACACCACACCCAGGCTGTAGACGTCCGTGCGAGCATCGACTGCGGCCCCTTCGACCTGTTCTGGGGCCAGGTACTTGGCAGTGCCCAACAACGTGCCCTGGGTGGTGTGGTCGCCTTCTTCGAGCGCTTTGGCAATACCAAAGTCGGTGACCTTCACGCGCCGGTCGGGGCACAGCAAGATGTTTCCGGGCTTGATGTCTCGATGCACCAACCTGGCAGCATGGGCCGCCTCGAGGGCAGCGCCAACCTGGCGGGTGAGGTCAAGCGCGTCTGGCAACGACAGGGTCTCGTATGCATCGAGGTACGTGCGTAGTGTCATGCCCTCGATGAGTTCCATGACTATGGCTTCGACACCGGGTTCGCTAACCGTGTCGTAGATGGCCACGATGCTCTGGTGACTGAGGCGGGCAGCGGCTTTGGCCTCGTTGCGGAAGCGCTGAACGAACTCGGTGTCGCCCACCAGATGTGGGTGCAAGACCTTTGTTGCTACCGATCTGCCCAACACCAAATCGTCGGCTTCCCATACTTGGGCCATACCGCCGGACGCGATGAAGCGGCGCAGCACGTAGCGTCCACCAATCTCAGTTCCTTCCTGGATCAATGGCGCCTGGGGCGCGGAATCGGTAGCGATACGAAAACGCTAGTTGGCCTGGACCCTCGGATTGGGTCAGGCCGACAAGTAGCACACGCCAAGGACGCGAGGCCCACCGTGGGTACCAATAACTGCACCGAGGTGGGACACCCGGATCTGGTCCTTGGGAATGATGTGTGAAATGGCGTCGACAAAGTCGTCCGCGTCGGGGGCGTACCCGTGAATAACGGCCAACTTCTCGACGTCGCCGGCCTCCTCGACAACCGACTTCAGCCAAGCAACGGCCTTCTTTCGGGTGCGTTGCTTGCCTGCTTCTTCTACCTCGCCCGAGCTGAGGTCGAGGCACGGCTTGATGGACAACATGGTGCCCAACATGGCTTGGGCGTTGCCGATGCGGCCACCCTTTTTGAGGTTCTCCAGCGTGTCCAACACCCCAAAGACGTGGGTACGGGGGATGAGGCCCTCGACCAGCTCGGTGATCTCGGCGGCATTGGATCCAGCTGCGGCTGCTTCAGCGGCGGCGATGACCATTGTCCCAAGCCCAGCGGTAATGGACTTCGAATCGATGCAGGTGACAGGCACCGTGTCGGCAACAGCAGTGGCGGCGTTCTGGGCGGCCTGGCCCGTGGCGGACAAGGCCAGCGACAAGTTGATGCAGACGATCTCGTCGGCGCCTTCGTCGACAAGCTTGCGGAAAGCGGCCTCAAACGCGCCCGGCGATGGCGCTGCTGTCTGGGGAAGGACGTCGAGCTCGTCCATCTTGTCGTAGAAGCCTCGGACGCTGAGGTCGACTCGGTCGGTGAACTCTTCGTCGCCGAAGCGAATAGATAGCGGCACAACCTCGATGCCAAGTGCGGTGAGTTCTTCGTCGCTGAGATCAGCGGCGCTGTCGGTGACGATACGTACGGGCACTGGGGACTCCCTCAAGAACGATTCGCGACACTGTACTCACTAGTGACCGCTGCCCGAACCCGAAACTCTGGGTCAGGACACTACGGCAGGTCTTTGGACAAGATGGCCAGGCCGCCTGGTTCGGGCACGAAACCGTTTCTCTCGTAGAGGGCAAGGGCGCGCTCGTTGTCATCTTGGGTGTTGACATAGACCTGGTCGGCCCCGCGCCACCGCATCCAGCGCAACGCATCAAGCAGCAGCGCAGTGCCTAGGCCGGTTCCGGCGGAACCGGGGTGTACGGCAAGGCGCTGAAGGTAGGCCCGGTCGCGAGACACGCCACTGAGCGCGTAGCCCGTCGGGGGAGTGGCCGTATCAACCCGCAAAAGCCGCTGTGGGGTGGCGTCGAGTGCCTCACGCAGCCCAATCTCATCAAAGGCCCAGAAGTCATCGAAGGCTGCGTGGTCGATATCGAGCACCTGGTCGAGGCGTCGACGGCGCCACCGGCGAAGCCGTTGCTCGGCTTTGGGTACTGGTTGGTCTAGTGGTCGCTTTAGCAACACCAGCTGGCGTTCTACCCCAAACCCAGCGCGTGCAAACGGCACTTGCTCCTGAGGCAGCAGGGCAGCGGTGACCGCCTTCTTGTAGCCCTGCACGCAGAGGCGTTCGATGATGTCGGCGACAGCGTGGTCGTCGATGGGCTGGTCGATGTAGGTAGACACCGACGCCACTCCAGGTCGGCCACGCCACGGCCCGAGCCGAACCGTTCGCCCCCTCCCTACGACGACGTTTTTCATCGGCCCAGCGTAGTCCCCGCTCCCGGCAGCGCCGGCGTGAAGCGGGGAGCCACGAAGAACATGATGGCGGCCCCGGCCAACATGCTTGCGGCGACCAGCGACCAACCCAACGAATAGCCAGACCGGTCCACGACCTGCCCCATGATGACCGGGCCCGAGAACGCGCCGATGTACACCCCAGTTTGGGTGACCCCGGTGGCCTGTGCTGCTGCTTGGGGGTTGGCCCGGACCACGGCGTAGTTGAACAGCGCCGGCCATGACCAGCCAGCGCCAAAGGCGAACATGGCGGCGACCGCGTGGGTCCATTCCAGGCGTGGAGCTAACAGCAGTGCGCCCAGTGCCCCGAGACTGAGGAACATGGCGGCGGTTCGCATCGGCAACCTAGTGGAACGGTCGGCGCGCCAGCCCAGGGTGAGCCGGGCACCGATTCCGCTGACTGCGCCGAGGCTGAGCAACATGCCCGCTGCTCCGCTGGACCAGCCAGCGTCAGTGGCCGAACTCGTCAGCCAGCTGCCCAAGGTGCCTGCGGCGGCGGCCGAGAACCCGGCTGCGCACGCAGCCAGAACCAGCGTCGGTCGGCTACTCAGCACGTTTGCGTTTGTGGTTCGCAGCTTCGGTGGTGGTGTCGACGGCCGGTCGTCGGGAGCGTGACGTAACACCACTACCAGCGCCAGGGCGGCCAGCAAGGCTGATGCAGCGTACGCCCAAGCCCAGCCGACTGTGAGCGCAATGGCTGGGACTGCTAGCCCCCCGAGCAGCGTGGCCCCTGGCATGCCGGATTGTTTGATGGCGATGGCAAAACCAAGTTTGGCCGGGGCGATGGATTGACTGAGCAGCTTGTTGGCTGCCGTTTGGCTGCCGGAGTTTGCGACACCAGCCACAATCAAAGCTACGAGGAGCACGGCTCCAGAGCGCGCCAGCGCAGCAATCAGGGTTGACATCGATGCCGTTGTCAACAAACTAAGCGCAAGCATCCGTCGGGCCCCGAGGTGTTCGCCAAGGCGACCAAGGCCAACCGACCCAAGCGCCGAGCCCATGAAGAACCCTCCCAGCACTACCCCAAAGAAGCTCTCGGAGAGATCGATAGATTCCCGAAGCTCAGGACCCAAGGCGCCAGCCAGGAACAACGGATAGACGCTGGAGACCGTGGTCAGTACCGAGGCAGCGATGATGCCAGCCGAGTTCGCACTAGTGGTTTGTGTGTCTTGGCGATGGCTCACGCAGCAGCACCCCCTCGTGTTGGTCTCGACCGGCTCAAGGTCTCCGCTGGGGCTGGACCCTATGCTCCATCGATGGCCAAATCCCACTCAATACCAGGTTTGTCGAACTGGCCGGTGGCGCCCTCGTGGTCGTTGGGGTGTATGTCGTGAACTCCACCGCCCAAGCGGTACCCAAAGCGACCTAGCCTGCCCGGCGTCTGGCTGCGCTATCCCGTGAGCGGACCGCGTCCCAAGGCCTTACGCTTGAGGTGTGGCTGTCATGCTTATTACTCACGAAGGTTGTCTCGACCACGTCGCTGGCCGGGACCACCCAGAACGCCCCGATCGTCTTCGCGCGGCGTGGGCTGGTATCGAGGCCGTGCACCTCGACACGGACCTCGTGAGGGTCGCCGCTGAGGCCGCTCCACTCGAAGCCATCTTGAAGGTCCACGATCAAAGGCACATCGACCGCCTCGTCGACGTCGACACCCAAGGCGGCGGCCGCCTGGACCCCGACACTCGCATGACCGAGCACAGCTGGGGCGCAGCTCGGCTGGCCGCTGGCGCTGGGTTGCAAGGTATTGCTGCGCTCCAAGCCGACGAGGTCGATGCGGTGTTCTGTGCCGTCCGCCCTCCCGGACATCACGCCACCCCCACAACATCCATGGGATTTTGTCTTCTCAACAACGTGGCCGTCACCGCCGCAGCGCTGGCCGATCAAGGCGAACGCGTCATGATCCTCGACTACGACGCGCACCACGGCAACGGCACCCAAGACGTCTTCTACAACGACCCAAGGGTTCTGTTCATATCGCTGCACCAGTCTCCGCTCTACCCCGGCACCGGTCCGCTCCACGAGCGTGGCTCCGGTGACGCAGTAGGCACCACCGTCAACATCCCCATGCCGCCCGGAGCCACCGGCGAGCACTACCGCGCAGCCTGGGACGACGTCATTGCCCCTGTGGCCGAAGCGTTCGGCCCAACTTGGCTACTCATTTCGGCCGGGTTCGACGGGCACCGCTCAGACCCCATCACCGAACTCGGACTCTCATCCGCCGACATTGCCGATCTCACGGCCGACGCGCTGGCCATCGTCCCTGCGGGGAGGCGCATGGTGTTCCTCGAAGGCGGCTACGACCTCGACGCCATTGCCAGTTCTACGCAGTCAGTCATGTCCGCGCTCGTTGGAGAACGCGTCCACCTCGAAACCCCAACGTCGGGCGGCCCTGGCGCCGACGCCGTGCAACAAGCACGCCGCGTTCACGTAGCGGACTAGCCCCAGTGACCCGAGGCGCGCTGGCCGACATCGTCGAAGAAAGCCGTCCGGTTGCAGAACGCTTTGTCGCCGCGGGCCACAAGATCTATCTCGTGGGTGGCATTGTTCGAGATCTCCTGGTGGGCCGCGACCTATCGGGCGACCTCGATCTCGACCTCACCACCGACGCCACACCCGAACAAACCAAAGCGGCCATCGAGGGATTAGCCGACGTGCTTTGGCTCCAAGGCGAACGTTTCGGAACCATCGGCGCCCGCATCAACGGGCGCTCTTACGAGATCACAACCCACCGCTCGGAAAGCTACGACCCCACCTCGCGCAAGCCAGTCGTTCAGTTCTCCACGGCGGTCGAGCACGACCTCTCCCGACGAGACTTCACGGTCAACGCCATGGCCATCGAGCTGCCCAGTCAAACGCTCGTCGACCCCTTTGGCGGCCGCGCTGATCTCGACGCCCAGGTGCTGCGTACGCCGCTCGGTCCCGAAATCTCTTTCACTGACGACCCGCTACGGATGTTGCGCGCCGCCAGGTTCATGGCTGGCTATGGCCTCAGCCCCGACCCCCAGCTCGAGGCGGCAATGGCTGCGCTGGGCAACCGAATCGGCATCGTCGCTGTGGAACGCCTTGCGGTCGAACTCGACAAACTTCTTGAGTTACCCACGCCCTCGCCCGGTCTCATGCTCCTGCAACGCACCGGCCTAGTTGCGCTTCTGCTCCCCGAAGTCGCTAGCGGTCAGCTGGCCCAACGCGCTCGGGCCGTAGACGCATTGCCCCAAGACATCGACCTGCGGCTAGCCGGGCTCTTCTTCGGCGTCGACCCCGCCGACGTTGCTATGCGCCTCAAGGCCTTGCGCTATGGCAACCACCGGCAACGCAACGTCGTGGCCATCCTCAACGCCGCAGGCCTGGTTGCATCGGGCCAGGTCGCCACGGATGCGTCGTTTCGCCGCTGGTACCGCCAAGCGGGACCTCACCACCAGCCAGCTCTGGTGTTGGCGGCCACCCTCGCTCCCGAGAGCCAGCCGTACGTGGCTGCGGTCAACGAAACTGCGACTGCTCTGGCGGCAGAACTCGACGACCTAGGTCCACCGCTCACAGGCGAGCAAGTCATGGCCGCGCTCAACGTCGAACCGGGCCCTGCGGTGGGTCAAGCAATGGTGTTCCTCCAGGACCTGCGAGACACCGATGGGCCACAGTCCGTCGAGGCCGCCACGGCCAAGCTGCAGGCTTGGTGGGCTGGCCGGTCATCAGCCTGATCTGCACGGTCCAGGCGCCACCGCTACCCTCGTCAGCCATGGGTTACGTCCCGGTCAGCCCCCAAGCGCCACCAGTCGACGGACACGTCGACTACAGATTGGCGCGCCAAGCCGTCCTGAACAACTTCAAGAGCGGTGGGCTTTCTCGCCTTGATATCTGCGATGCCCACCCCGAACTCCGGCGCGCCGCCACCGAATACTCCACACCCACCACAGACGAGTGCCCGGTGTGTACCGAAGACACTGTGGCCCATGTCAACTACGTCTTTGGCCCGCGCCTGCCAGCTCACGGACGTTGCATCAACACCGAAGCCGAGTTTGCACGCATTCGTCGCCGCAAAGGCACCTTCACCTGCTACGTCGTCGAAGTGTGCCCCACATGCGCCTGGAACCACCTGCTCCGCGCCTATGTTCTCTAGCGGCGGCTGCCAGTGGAGGCTCTAGTGTCTCGCGAACGGCGAGAAACGCTTTGGGGCTCTGGTCAAGAGGTCGCCAAGTACGGCGCGGTCTGACTGACCGTCGGGGTCAACAGCCACAACCAAGAGTTCGGGCCCAGCAACTTCTAGACCGACCTGCAAGCAAGCCCCGCATGGGAAGGTCAGTTCGTTGTTGGTCCGCCGAGAACACAACGCCAAGACTGCCGGTTGCACACCACTTGTCACTGCCGAGAACAAGGCCACCCGTTCAGCGCACATGGCCAAGCCCAAGGACACGTTCTCGATAAGTACCCCAGGCACAGCTGTGCCGTCGGCGGCCACAACAGCTGCACCCATCAAGAAGTCCGAGTAAGGCGCGTAGGCGTCGTGGCGCTTGCGCTGCGCTACACGGATAGCGATCTCAATGAGGTCATCTTGGTTCATTAGACACTCTTAGCCTCAGGAAGGTGTCGGCACTGGGTCGAGCGGGCTCGAACCGTGCCGTGTCGATACTGTTATCCAGGCGCGCCAGCGGTGCAACCGCTGTGGAGTTCGTGCCTAGCGACAGGTCGGTGATCAATGCCCGAAGGCGACACTCTTAGGAGACTGGCGGATCGCGTTAGTAACGCCTATGTCGGTCAGCAGGTCCTCGGATGCACCTTTCGCCATCCCCGCCTTGCGCTCGCAGACCTCTCTGGCACGACGTTGCGGAGCGTCGATGCAACAGGCAAGCACCTGCTCAGCCGATTCAGCAACGGCAAAACACTGCACCTTCATTTGCTCATGGCGGGCCGGGTCTTTCTTAGTGCACGACCCGATGTTCCCGAGTGGCGGAGGCGCTTCGAGATCCAGTTTGAGACAGGCTTGCTTACCGGGGTCGATGTCCCGTTGCTGCACCTCTTCGATACGACCCGAGAAGAACAGTTTGTTGGGCACCTCGGGCCAGACCTTTGCGGTGCCTACGACCATGACGTCGCGGTTGCGCGGGTTGAGGCGGCCGCGGACATGCACCTCAGTGCGGCACTGCTCGATCAACGCGTCGTTGCTGGCTTTGGCAACATCTACGCCGTTGAAACCCCTTTTATCTGCGGCCTCAACCCCTTCACCAAAGTGGGCGCAATCGAGTCGATCGAACCGATCATGGCCATCGGGGCTGCCCTTATTCGAACCAACGCAATGCTCGGCCCTCAGAACACCACCGGCAAGCGCCTTTCGCGGTCCGACCAGTGGGTCCTGCCAGCCAAAGTGCGTACCTGCAAACTCTGCGGTGCAACGCTGGAACGCATGAGCGAAGGCCAAACTCCGTGGCGCCGCCGCACGGCCTTCTGCCCACAGTGCCAACCCCAGACAGCAACGACCCCGGACCTGGACCGCGCCAAACAGCTTCTGGGCCTACACCCCGCCCGCCGCATGCTCGATCTCCCAACCTGCACCCTAATCGCCGACACCTCATCCGCCGTCGTAGCCAAGTCGTGAGTTCAGGCCCCGGGCCAGGTTCTGGGGTCAGACCCTCAACGTTGATGCCGCGCTGGTGCGCGGTCGATGAGCCACGCAGCAGGCGTTCGTGACGGCCTAGCTACCAGCTGCTGAGGGGATCTTCGTCGGGGGTTGAGGCCGCGCTGCCGTAGAGGCCGAGGGCTTCGGCTTCGTCGTCGGCGAGGTGGTAGCACTCGTCGTCGGCGGGGAATGCGCCAGTGCGAACGTCGGAGGCGAAGGCCGTGAGCGCTTCGACGCCGTCGGCCTTGAGGCCGGCATAACGGCGCACAAACTTGGGCTTGAAACGATCTTCGATGCCCAAGACGTCGTGGAACACGAGAACTTGGCCGTCGCAGTCGGGGCCAGCGCCAATCCCCACCGTGGGAATGTCGACTGATTGGGTTACTAGTTTGCCGACCTCGTTGGGCACGCCTTCAAGCACCATGGCGAAGCATCCGGCATGGGCCAAGGACTTGGCGTCGCTGAGCAGGATCATCGCTGCTTGAGTGCTCTTGCCTTGGACCTTGAATCCGCCCATGGCCAACACCGACTGTGGGGTGAGGCCAAGGTGGCCCATGACGGGGATTTCGGCATCGGCGATGGCTTCGATCATGGGAAGCCGCTCGTGGCCACCTTCAAGCTTTACGGCATGGGCGCCGGCGCGGATGAGGCGGGCTGCGTTGTGCACGGTTTCGGTCTTCGAGACGTGGTAGCTCATCCATGGCAGGTCGGCCACGATGAAGCAGTCCGGCTCGGCACGGGCAACGGCGGCGGTGTGATGCACCATGTCGTCGACGGTGACCTGAAGGGTGTCTTCGTAGCCAAGGACAACCATGGCAAGCGAGTCGCCGACCAGGATCATGTCGGCTCCGGCTTCGCTGACCATCCGGGCGCTTGGAGCGTCGTATGCAGTCAACATGACAAGCGGTTCGTCGCCGTTTTGTAGCTTGCGCCCCGCAATTCGCGGTGCCGTGAGTTTGGAGCCCATGGGGTCCCTCGCTTTCGCTCCGGCCTACGCTCTCGGCCGATAGTAGGCAGTGTATGGGTCGGCCCCCTGGCGGTCCACACCAGGCTCTTATCCGAGAGGTCGCGCGGTTGCTACGCCCGGCGAATCGCAATCACGTCGCCGTCGTCCTGGCTCATTCTTGGGGGTTCGGCCTGCTCTTGCGCGTCGGCTACCGGAGGGGGCGGCTTGGGAGCAGAACGTGGTTCTTCGGGGGCAAGGTCGTGTTCGGCCAGGCTGGCGGCGAATTCGTTGAGGCGATGTGCTTGGGTCCGAAGCTCGGTGGCGCGCTCGCGCAGCTTCATTTCGACGTGGGCTAGGCGAAGCTCGGCTTCGGCCTCGATACGGGCTGCTTGTTGCTCTTTGTCTGCCGCATGGGTGAGGATCTCGGCGGCACGATCTCGGGCACGGCTAAGGCCACGTGCGGCATCGGCGCGGGCGGTTGTTAATGCTGCTTGGCAGGCTTCAGTGGTGGCAGCGCGGAGTCGTTCGGCCGCGGCTTTGGCTTGGGCCTCAATGGCGTCGGCGTTGTTGCGTGCCGCCATCTGGGTGTCTAGAGCTTGCTGATTAGCTGAGGCCACAAGCTGGTTGGCTTGGCGTTCGGCGGCGCTGATCATGGCGTCTGCCTGCTGTTGGGCAACTGCCTGCACTGCTTCGGCCTCGTTTTGCGCCGACGCTTGGACTGCTGCTGCGGCGGTTGCTGCCGATGTCCTGAGCGATTCGGCTTCTTGGTGAGCGAGGGCCACGATACCGGCGCCGCGTTCGCGGGCTTCGGTGGCCATGGCATCGGCGTTGTGTTTGGCCTGGGTGATGATGTCGTCTGCAGCTCGTTGGGCGTGGGCCAACACGCTGACGCCTTGCGCAGGCTCGGCTGTAGGGGTTGTGGCTGGCTGTGCTGCTGGTGCGCGGGCGGGGCTGGCTTGAGGTTCGTGAAGCTCAAAAAGCGATTCGGTGGTAGTCGCAGGGCGAGCGCGGCGTGGTGGGGCATCTTCGCGACTCGCGGCTTCGGCTTGCGCGCTGAGGTGGTCGAACGATTCGACCACCTGGGTTAAGAAGCTGTCGACATCTTCGGGGTCGTAGCCGCGAAAGGCCCGTCTGAACTCCTTGTTCCGGATGTCTTGTCCACGTAAACCCATGGGGGCTTCCCTGCCTTGTCGCGATGTCTGGTGGGGGATTCTGTGATGTGGGATTGGCACGGTGCGTGCCCACCTGAGCCAGCAACCTCTACGCACACCACGGGTGGCCCACGTTGAGGATGTGGCTCATGTTGTCATTGTCTTGTCGACCCGCCAAAACGGCCCCTGGTCCTATCGGCAGTTGGATGCGTTGTCTGAGGGCTCTGACGCCTGGGTTCCAAGCGCCCGAACAGTCCAAAAGAGGGACTGTCACAGGCGCCCACTATGCTCACAGCACTGACAATTCAACCTGCCCCCGCAACCGGTTGGGGGCCTCGCCAAAAGGCGAGTCCAGAGGAGGTGAGTGCTCAGCGTGACTACGCGAGCCTATGAACTGATGATCATCGTCGACAGCGACCACGAGGACGCAATGGTCGACAACGTCGTGAGCCGGGTCGAGGCCTGGCTCACCACCGAAGAGGGGTCGTCGCTGGCCTCCACCGACAAGTGGGGCAAGCGGAAGTTCGCCTACGAGATCAACCACAAGACCGAAGGTCATTACGTGGTGCTCGAGATGGTGACCGACCAGCGTGACATGGATCCTCTCGAGCGCATGTTGCGCCTCGCGGACGAAGTGGTCCGCCACAAGCTCATCCGTCTCCCCGACCACGAAGCCGCGCGCCGCGGCCTGCTCGTGGCGGGCTGAGGGCCGCAGCGACCGGTACCCACCGCATCCAAGGAGAGGCTGCCATGGCCTTCGACAACAACGTCATCGTCGTCGGGAACGTCACCCGCGACCCCGAGCTGCGCTTCACGCCGAGCGGCGCGGCCGTCGCCAA
>JAUIIS010000280.1 GCA_030431575.1 Acidimicrobiia bacterium
AGACCGCATGGGCGAGAAGCCGCTCTACTACGGCACCGTCGGTGGCGGCTTCACGTTTGCTTCTGAGCTTTCAGCCATCAAGGCGCTGCCCAGCTTCGATGCAAGCATCAACCGAGATGCCATAGCGCTGCTACTTCGCAACAAATACATCCCGGCCCCGTTCTCCATCTACGAGGGCATCCAGAAGCTGCCCGCAGCGCACACCGTGACCATCACTGCAGATGGGATGGGTGCCCCGAAGCCGTATTGGTCGCTTCACGACCACTTGCCCGACCCTGGCGCCGGTTCACCGAACCCAGCGCAGACCGTCGAAGCGTTCACAGAGCTACTGGTCGACACCGTGCATGACCGGATGGTGGCCGATGTCCCCCTTGGTGCATTCCTCTCCGGCGGGGTAGATAGTTCGCTGGTGGCAGCAGCAATGGTGGCCACTGGGGCAGAAGTCAACACGTTCACTATCGGGCTCAGTGAAGGTGGCTTTGACGAATCCGGCCACGCCCGGGCCGTAGCCAAGCACCTGGGCACCAACCACACCGAACTCACCGTCACCGCCGACATGGCACTTGCTGTTGTGCCAGAACTCCCCCGCATCTACAGCGAACCGTTCGCCGATAGCTCCCAGATCCCCACCTACCTTGTGTCGAAGATGGCCCGAGAACACGTAACCGTGGCCCTGTCGGGCGATGGCGGCGACGAACTCTTCGGCGGCTACAACCGCTACGTCTGGGGTCCACGGATGCTGTCACGTCTTGGCAAAGCGCCCGGCAGTGTCCGCTCGGCCGCTGCTTCGGTGCTTGCAGCCATCCCCGCAGGGGTCTTCGACACGGCCGCTTCGTTGATCCCGGCTTCGAAACGCCCACGCCTGGCAGGCATGAAAGTGCACAAAGCAGCTGGCGCGCTTGGGGCCACCAACGACATCGCAATGCTGCGCCAACTCACAACGCATTGGGAGGACCCTGCCTCTGTTGTTCTGGGAGCGACAGAGCCGAGGAACCTGCTGACTGACCCGGCCGCCTGGCCAGACGGCTTGGACCCCGCGCTGCGGATGATGACGGTTGACGCGCTCACCTATCTGCCCGACGACATCATGGCCAAAGTCGATCGGGCGGCCATGGCGGTCAGCCTCGAGACTCGCGCCCCGCTATTGGCGACACCTCTGGTTGAATTCGCGGCGGGCCTGCCGCTGGACATGCGCATTCGAGACGGCCAGACCAAGTGGCTTCTGCGCTCGGCGCTCGATAAGTGGGTGCCCCGCCAGCTGGTCGACCGGCCAAAGGCTGGCTTTGGCATACCCATCCACTCCTGGCTCCGCGGACCGCTCCAAGGGTGGGCGTCGGACCTGCTTGACCCCGGCCTGCTTTCCTCGGACGGCTACTTCGACTGCGAACCCATCCAGGCGCTGTGGCAGACCCATCTTGGTGGCACCGATGGCGGCGAGTTCAAACTGTGGGACGTCTTGATGTTCCAGGCCTGGTTGCATGACGGGCAAGGGGCTCGCACATGAGCGACCCAATCCGTGTGCTGATCGTGATCAAAGGCCTCGGCCCAGGGGGCGCCGAACGCCTTGTCGTCGACCAACTCAAGCACGGCAGCGAAGGCATCGAGTACGAACTCTTCGTTTGCAAAGAACGCGTGCCGAACCTCCTGAGGGAGGTTGAGGAACTCGGTCTACCAATCCACCTTGGCTACCGCGGACGATCCTGGCTCCTATCCCTCCGAAGAATCATCGCTGCCGGGAACTTCAACGCGGTCCACGCGCACCTGCCTATCGCCGCCGTTGGGGCTCGGCTTGCTGTTCGCACAGTCCGGCCGCGGCCCAAGATGATCTACACCGAACACAACCGTTGGCCCAGCTACCTTCTGCCCACACGCATGGCCAACTGGGCCACCATTGGGCTGGACGATCACGACATCGCAGTCTCTGCCGACGCGGCCGCGTCCATGAGATGGCCAGCAACCAAGGTTGAAGTGGTCACCCATGGCATTGACCTGGACTCACTTCCAAGCGACATCTCGGCGTGCCGTGCGAACCTCCGGATGGAACTCGACCTGCCCAACAGCGCACACATTATCGGCACGGTGGCCAACCTCCGCCGCGAAAAGGCCCAGGCCCACCTACTTGCCGCTTTCGCAGCCGCCGACCTTGCTGACACCACCCTTGTTCTTGTGGGACAGGGTCCCCTAGAAGCCGATCTCAAAGCCGAAGCCGACAAGCTCGGATTAGGCAACCGGGTCCGTTTTCTCGGCTACCGCTCAGATGCGACCACAGTCATGGCAGGGTTCGACGTGTTTACCTTGCCATCAGCCCACGAAGGCAGACCTGTGGCCCTCATGGAAGCAATGTCGCTGGGCCTCCCCGTCCTTGTATCAGATGCAGGCGGAATGCCCGACATGGTGGAAGACCGCGTGAACGGCACGGTCGTTCCCGTTGGGGACGTGAAGGCCCTATCGGCAGCGCTCGCAGCAGCCGGCACTACCCCACACGACGGCCAGGGATGGCACAAGACGTTCGACGGTGCCACTGCTTTTGACGCAATCACCGAGCATTACCAAGCCTGATCGACGGCCCAACGCGACAGAATTCTTCGTTTCCGGGTGGCAGCGCCCCCACCAAGCTTGTTGAGGGACCTCCGCTGCTTGCATCTAGCGGCTGGGCGCGATTGCCCAGCCGAAGTGCTAGTTCGCGCGAGGTTTTGCTTGTAGGCTGGCCGAATGGGCGAAGGGGCTAACAACGACATTTCTGACGCAGCAATCGACCGACGGCGGCTCCTAAAGCGACTTGGCGCAACAAGCGCCGTCGCGTGGACCGCACCCGTCATGATCGACAGCATGATCTCGCCAGCGGCTGCGGTGACCGCTGTACCAGGCTGCTATGTCATGTACACCGAGCTCCAAACCGGCGGCTGGGCCCCGTGGCAAAGCTCGCAGTACTCAGGCAGCACCCCCAACCCGTGCGCTCCACCATCAGGACCCTGCGGGTCTGTATCAGGCGCAGGTCCGGCAGAAATTGCTGCCGTAAGCACACCGACGCCAGTTCCCGGCGACAACACAACGACGGCAGTCACCGTCTCTATTAGCCCTGGATACTCCTGCGCTATCGTTGGCGTCGCAGCAACCTACGCTCCAGCAGGTACATTCCAGAATGCGAGCCGATGCCGGACGAACGGCGCCGCTGGCGCTACGGGGTTAGGTACTTCGTCGGTGACCATCGCTCCGAGCGGCAGCGACCGTTGGGACAACGACTTCTTCGGCTCGGCGACTTCTGCGCTCGGCATCGTCATCCAGTGCGGCTAGCGCTCCGAATCGCAAGTACTCACAACCCTCGTTGTGCATCGGCGCTCAGAAGGTGACGTGAGGTGGTCGCAGCGAGCAGCGCAGACCTAGGTCGGTCTGACTCGTTGCAGCACACACGAACCAATCTGAAGCGGCAAAGCGGCCCGGCCGCGGCAACAGCGGACTTCTACTGGATTCAGGTGCAGGAGCCTGAACAAATCAATGCAAGGCCAGGCCAGAAGCTCGCAGTTCCGCCGCCAGCGCCAACAACTGGCGATTGGCTTCGAGTTGCAGGACTCCCTGAGTAAGCGCAACGCCTTCACTCAGCTCAGCGAGCGTGAGCTTCCCGTCGAACAGCGACCACAACGCCGCAGCCGACGGGTTCAGCCGGTGCAAAGTGTTGGTGCCAGTGTGCAACAAGACCGCTTCGCCATCGATCTCAACTGTGTGGACCTCGGACGACCGCCGAAGCCTCGAGTTCACCGTGAGTTCACCGCTCTCGCCCATAGCTAGGTTCTTCCAACCAGAGTGCGCACCAGTTGAACCGCTGAATCAAGGCCGCCGATCTCAAGGCGGTAGCAGTCGGCGTTGCGCACAAAATCTGCTAGGGCATCCAGTTTGGCGGGGCCGTCCTGTTCCAGATTGAACGTGTTGCGAGCTAGCTCTAGCAGCGCCTCGCCCCGTGTGATCTGCGACAGTGTGGTCCGGGCGCCACGCTTGAACCGGGGAAACACGATGAGCCCAACGCTGGATGCAGCGGCCAGACAATCAGGCCGCAACGCTGTTGCGGGCACCTGACGTTGCTGGTCGGTACATGCGTCTTTCAGTAGCTCGACCCCTGGACGCAGCTCGGGGAAGAGCGGCCACGCTCCGGGATCTAAGGAAATGGGTTTCGGGTAGGGCTTGGCCAGCAGGCTCTCATGATCCAGCAAAACGGCTTCGTCTGAGAGGTAACCGAATCCTGAGCGCACTAGGCCAGCCGTCAGGGTTGACTTGCCAGCTTCCATGACACCTGGCAGCACCACAGCGTCATTGCCCCAGACCACTCCCCCCGCATGAACGGCCAACTCTGGGCAGCCGTCCAACGCACGGAAGTTCACGTCATGAGCCAACGCCATAACCACCGCGGCGCGATCCGTCCTGGTGCTCACGGGCTCGTCTGCCAGGCGCAGCGCCAACTCGTTGGCATCGTCGTGTCCCGGCGAAACCGTGTATCCCGGAGCAGCACCAGCGCTCCCCGTAGCGAACGGTTCGAACAGCGTTGAAGCAGCATCACGCAGCCAACTGGGGCCCGCAACGCCAAAGGCGAACCCCAACGCATCGAACTCCAGACTTGGCGTCACGGTGAAAGCATATGCGGTGCTGATTGGTGGTCCGGCATCGCAGAAGTCAGGTCAGCAAACACACCTGAAGTGGGCCCTGCAGCCGTGAAAGCCTGCTAACGTGCGGACCGGAGTTCACCTAGCGACGGAGTAGGGCGAATGGGCGAAGACACCAAGTCAGCCGTGAGCGACGCGGCCATAGACCGACGAAAGCTTCTCAAACGCATG
>JAUIIS010000281.1 GCA_030431575.1 Acidimicrobiia bacterium
TACGCCGTTGTTCGCTCCGACCCACCCGACGTCTACCTGGCCGACGATGTCGAAGTGCTGGCCAGGGTGCTCGCCCTCGAACTCGTGGCCAGAGCCGACCCGGCCCAACTGAAGCCAGGGGTAGCAGCGGGCTTGCGCGAGGCGCTTCTCGAAGAACGCTGGGCCGATGCGTTGGTCGACTGGATGAGTATCACGGGCATGGAGGTAGACGTCTACACCCACTTGCACATCTTCACCGACCAAGAACTTCCCGCAGATCTCATCGGGGCCCAGCTCCAGTTTGCGCCGCTGTTCCGAGACGCCTGAAAGCAACCTATGCCTGCAGTGCGGACCGAGATCACCGAGATTGTCACCGGCTTGGCCATGCTGGGGTATCGCAATCTCACCCAGGCGCTCCAGGTGCGTCCAGGCCACATTCTCAACGTCGAAGAAGAACACTTCGACCGGCTAGAGCAGGCTCGCGGCAGCCAGAAATACGAGCGAGAGTTCGAGACCGCGTGGCAGAACGGCGCCGTGTTTGCCCGGGCCCAAGACGGTCTCCGGGGGCGGCCACCGTGGTCTATCGAATGGAAGGGCCCGCACCGGCCACCAGGCTACGAACAGATCCCAGCCGACCTCCGCATAGATCACGTGTACCTCGTGAGCTGCAAGTACGGCTCTTCCATCCTGCACAACGCCAGCCCCAGCCACCTCTTCCACCGTGGCCTGGCCGAGCGCCGAGTCGAGCGTGGCGCCGACTGGTTTGGCGAGGTTGCACCTGAAGCCTACGACGCGTTGTGGAAGGCGTACCGAAGCGAGCTGAGCCTGCACCACCTGCCCACAGCCGTTGTCCAGCTCACTCCGCAACACCGGCGCGACATCAAGGCTGCAAGCAGCCGCGGGCCCTGGCCTGGCGAAGCGAAAGCGGCGTACAGCGACTTTGTCCTCGCTGTTGCCCAAGCATCGGCGCAGCGATGGCTTGATGCCATGCCCAAGCCCAGCGATCGCGAAGACATGGTGTGGCGGCTGCTGCGCCTCCAGGCTGCGCCGTACTTTGTGCTTGGCGCAGACTTGGGAGGCAACGCGCTTCGGTATCGGGTGTCTACACCCTGGGATTTCCGCTACCGCTACAAGTTGCAGAGCTTCGACGTGTGGGCAGATCCGGCCGGGCAACCCTTGGTCCGGTGGCGTGCCGACGTGGCCCTCCGTCAACCCAACCAGGCCCGCAACGAGCCCCAGCACCGCGCAGTTCAGGGCTACGTCGAAATCCGATGGAGCCACGGCCGGTTCTCAGGCGCACCCGAGGCCAAAGTGCACCTCGAGACCCCGGCTCATCAGGTACCCGGTTACGTGCCCTTAGACCAGCCAGAATCAGCCATGGCCCAAACGCAGACCGAACACACTGCCTTGCCCGTATCTGAAGCATGGCCGGCAGCTGAAGATCAGCCCAATCACAAGAGGTAGCTTGCTATGGCAACCAACTGTGTGTTCTGCGACATCGTGGCCGGTAACCAGCCCGCACACGTGGTCTTCGATCACCCAGAGTTTCTCGCGTTCCTCGACACGCGCCCCTTGTTTGTCGGCCACACTCTTGTTGTTCCCAAAGCACACCACGAGACACTGGGCGACCTGCCAGTTCCGCTCACCGAACCGTTGTTTCAACGGGTACGTCAGTTAAGCGTTGTGGTCGAAACCACCCTGGGCGCGGCGGGGACGTTTGTGGCTATGAACAACCGCATCAGTCAGAGCGTGCCTCACCTGCATGTCCACGTTGTGCCACGCAACCCGAAAGACGGTCTCAAGGGGTTCTTCTGGCCGCGCACAAAATACCGCGACCCCGATCATGCGGCAGAGGTCGCGGCCCAGCTGAACAAAGGCTTTGCCGAGGCTTCCCCGCAGTCGCCTACCTGATGCCTGTTGTTGGTGGAGTCGACGGTGCCAAGGGTCAGTGGCTGCTGAGCTTGGTCGAACTGGGCCCTGGCGGTGGCAGCGCTAGAGCTGTGACGCTGCTGCTCCCAAACTTCACCGAGGTGGTCGAAGCGGTCAACCAACGCGAGGTGTCCATGGTCGGTGTCGATATGCCTATTGGGCTACCCGACGTTGCCCCACGAGCCTCAGATGCCTTGGCTCGCGAAAGGTTGGGTGCGCGGCGGTCAACGTTGTTTGCCACGCCGCCCGCTCGGGTTGTGCACATCGACAACTACACCGAGGCCAATGCCGCCCACCGTGAGCTCACCGGTAAAGGCTTGTCGAAGCAGGCATTCAACCTCTTCGGCGCTATCCGCCAGGTCCGTGCTGCCATCCAGCCAGACGACCCGCGATTCCACGAAGCCCACCCCGACACCAGCTTTGCCACCATTGCTCACAGGCCTCTCGCTCCAAAGAAGTCCGCAGCCGGAGTAGGGGAACGCATTGGGGTGTTGCAAGCCTGGCAACCCAACGTGGTCGACCTGCTGGCCTCCGCCCCAGGGGGAGTGGGGGTCGACGATATTCTGGATTCCCTCGTAGCCGCATGGTCAGCGAGCCGGCACCTTGCCGGAGCCGCCGAGGTGTTGGGCCGCGGTCAAGACACCCGAGGCTACGGCCTCCACCTCATTGCGTAGCGCTCCAACCCCTGGCCATTTCGCGTTGCAGTCCGCTTGACCCAACCCCGAGCTGGCGGTGGTTTGGGCGCGGGCGTTAGCGGTCTTGACCCGACCCGGTGGTGATTTCGACCTCGGTAGGTGGGGCGTTCTGGCGCGCCGGGCTAGTTGCCTGCCGCGGCAGGGAGCTGCGGGACGGTGCATCCGTTGGTGCAGGGCACGAGCTCGACCACGAACGTGGTGGGCCAGTATTTGCCCGTAAGGAGGAGTTCGCCGGTTTCGGGATCGTAGGCAATGCCGTTGAGTACATCTGCGTCTGGGGTGATGCTGGCGATTTCGACGCTCAGGCTGGTGGCATCGATGCGAGCAACAACTTCGCCCGTCACTGGCTCGATGACCACAATGACGTTGCTTTGCCACAGGTTGGCCCACACCAGGCCGTCGATGCACTCCAGTTCGTTGAGGCGCTCTACGGGGGTTCCCTCAAACACCACTTCGATTTCGCCAAACGTCTCGAAGGTGTTGGGGTCGCGCTGGGTGAGGGTGCTTGAGCCGTTGGACATCCAGAGGACCGAGTCGTCGTAGCAGAGTCCCCAACCTTCGCCCTCGTAACGGAAACTGTCGACCTCAGCGAAGGTGTCAACATCGAACACGAGCGCTTGCCCGGCTTCCCAGGTCAACACTATGGCCCGGTTTTCTACCACAGTGAGCCCTTCGCCAAAGAGGCTGTCGTCAAGCTCGACAGCACGCTGAACCTCGCCTGTTTCCGGGTCGATCTCGGTCAATGCCGACTCGCCCCGTTGGCCGCGGCTCTCGAACAACATGCCGTCGTGGAACTCAAGTCCTTGCGTGAAGGCCTGGGGGCTATGGCTTCGACGCTCAACGATTCGGGCCGTGTACGCATCGGCCGATGTCAACAGGTCCGGGCCAGTGTCGTCGACAAGGTCGGTCACTGTTGAGGTGGCGCCAGCGTTGCTGTCACTCACGGTTGCGCTGAGGGCGGGGTCAAAGCCATCGGTGACCGTGGCGGTCAGCGAACCCTCAACAAGTTCAGGGCGCTCGGGCGAGCTGCACGCAGCGAGGACGAGGGCAAGGAAGAAAAGAGCAGCGGATCGGCAGAGCGGAAGCACGACGTTACTGTGGCAGGGTTCGGGCGGCTTTGTACGCCACCTCAGCGGGTTATTCTGTGACTTGTGCCCGGTCGCTGCGTAGGTCAATAACGGTCTCGTCGCCGGTGGCTTCGGTAAGGCGCCGCTCTAGTTCGGGGACTCTCGACGCAATGACGCGCAAGGTCGCTATCTCGGACTCGAGGCCCACCACGTCGCTGAACCGCTTCTCGAACTCAAGGAGCTGAGCCGCAGTCACGTTGGCGTGGGCGTTGTGCCGTTGGAGCTGGGTATTGGCGTGGTCGAGTTCGGCTTTCAGCTGGTCATGATCGCTCAGCAAATTGTCAAGCTTGGCGGTGAGGTCTTCGACCTGTTGGGCCGAGCGTCGGCTGGCCACGCTGGCGTCGTGAGCGTCGCTTTCGGCTCTGGTTGCCCGGGTCTTGAGCTGGCTGAGTTCGGCCGCGTGCTGCGCCTCTCGGCGTCGATTCCACAACCAGGCCAGGCCCGCGCCGGCCACTGCGGCGCCACATAGGGCTACGGCAAACAACCAGACCTCGATCTCCACACAACTCACCCTAGGTGCTGGCAGCAACGCGCTGGGAGCGCGCCAGACTAGGACAGTCCGAACGGCCTATCTGGGCTGTGTTTGGCTTTGGAACGGCATTTGGCGGTCAACAGTAGGGGTTGGCGTGCCGATGGGCAGCGGTGCTCGTGTTGTTCCAAGACGTCGGCGACCTTCCCGCGGTCGAGGCTGGCCCAGTGCCGGATGTGATCGCAGGGTTATGTGCAATTGCCGCGTTGGCCTTTGCGGTGGTGTGGTGGCATTTCTTGGGTCGCAAACGCCTGATCCAAGACCTCCCGACATCGAAAGCAAAGGGTGTGGCGCTTGGCCTCAATGAGGTCATTGGCACTGCAGGGGAGGCCAATGAAGAGGTCCTGAGCCCGCAAACCTCAACGGATTGTGTGTGGTGGAAGAACGAGTTCTACTTGCGAGACGACAAGAACGGCGCCTGGAAGAAGAACAAAGAGCAAGTGGGCGGAGCACTTTGGTTCTCGCTTGTAGACGAGTCCGGATCGATCCTGGTGCGGCCTCGAAAAGCGGAAGTGCAGGCCCCCAAGGTCTACGACGGCCCTGACACCGACCGAGGCGTACCG
>JAUIIS010000282.1 GCA_030431575.1 Acidimicrobiia bacterium
ATCATCGCCAGCGGCCACTTCGGGATCGAAACCGAGCGTGTCTAACTCGGTAAGTAACGCTGCGACCGGGTCGACGGCTCCGTAGCCGGCTGCGCTGCGTTGTCCTTCGGCGGCGCCCGCTTCTCGGGCGTCTGTTGCCTCGGCGCCCACGTCGTCCGCCATCTGCAAGAGCATGCGCGCCAAGGTGGGAAACAAAGGAGGTTCCAGGCCAAGCGACGGGGCATCAGCGGCCAGGGCGTAGCGATGCTGGGGTCGCCCCACGCCACCGGTGTTGATGGCATGCACATCTAACAAGCCAACGTCTCGCATACGTTCGAGGTGCGGGCGCACTGTGTTGACATGCAGATCGAGCGTCTCGGCTATGTCCGCTGTTGAGCGAGGCGAAGAGGCCCGTGCCAACTCAAGGTAGATGGCGTAGCGGGTGTTGTCGCCCAGGGCTTTGAGGACATCGAGGCGCGCCACTCCTGCTGCGTTTAGGTCGTCTGGGTCATGGCCCAGCTGGCTCTCTTCGTCATCCACTTCTCTTAGAATACACGGGGAATCCCGGTAGTATTCAAGTGTGACTCAACAAGCCGTACTTTCCGAAGATCACATCATGGGTCTGTTGCGCGGCGTCGTCGACCCCGAATTAGGCAGCGACATCGTCGAACTCGGCATGGCAAAGGGCGTGGTGATCGACGCCGGTCTCGTCACTATCACCGTTGCGCTCACCACCTCAGGCTGTCCGTTGCGGGCCCAAATCCAAAAAGACATCCGGGCCCGGGTAGGCACACTCCAAGGTGTCGACAAGGTCAAGATCAACTGGACTGAACTCACCCAAGAAGAAAAAGCCGCGGCCATGTCCAAGGCCCGCTTCAACATCTCTCAGGAAGAACAAGACACCGAAGTCCCAGCCACAACCAAAGTCATCATGGTTGCGTCGGGCAAGGGTGGGGTCGGTAAGTCTTCGGTCACCGTCAACCTCGCTGCTGGTATTGCCGCCCGCGGCTACACGGTGGGTGTGATGGACGCTGACATCTGGGGATTCTCAGTACCGCGGATGTTGGGTGTCGAGGGCCGCCTCGAAGGTGAGAAAGACACCAAAAAGATCGCCCCGCACGAGCGGCGGGTAGGCGATGGCCTTTTGAAGATCATCTCCATGGGCTTCTTGGTAGAAGACGAATCCAGCTCGCTGAACTGGCGGGGCCTCATCCTCAACCGGGCCGTGCGCCACTTCCTCGAAGACGTGCAGTGGGGAGAGATGGACTATCTCCTCATCGACATGCCGCCAGGCACTGGTGACGTACAGATGGGTCTGGCCAAAATGCTGCCACGGGCCGACATGATCGTGGTCACCACGCCAGCCAAGACCGCGCAGTCGGTTGCGGTGCGAGTTGGTTCGATGGCTCGGTCGTACTACCTGAGGATTGCGGGGGTCATCGAGAACATGACGGCCTTTGTCAACGAAGAAGGCAAGGTGTACGAACTCTTCGGTAGCGGCGGCGGGGAAGAACTCGCCGAGGAACTCGGCGTTCCCCTGCTTGGCAAGGTGCCCATCGATGCGGCGGTGGCACACGGTGGCGACAACGGCAACCCCATCGTGTTAGGCGAGGGCCCAGCAGCCCAGGCTTTCCAAGACATGGTTGCGGTGATTGTCGAAGAAGCCATCCCCCCAACCGAGATGGCTGGCTGTACCGCCAGGCTGCTTGAAGCCGCCCGCGACAGCATCGAGGGCAAAGCCCCAACAGCAACCTCAGTCGACATTGGTTAGGCGCTGACGCTCAACCCCGTCGAGCGTCAGCAGCCAACTGCAGACTTACACCAGGTCCAATGACTTGAGGTGTTCGAGATGAACGGCCGCGCTATCAGCCAGAACGGCGAGGGTTTCATCGTCGGTGATGTCGGGGTTTGTGGACGCCGCAATTTCTCGCGGGGTGCTGGCCCCATCTTTGACAGCGGCCAACACTGCGGCGTCAATCTGATCGCGCAGCTCGAGCTCTGCGGGGATGGCCTTCTTGGCTTCCTCGATGATGTAGCCGTGACCAGGGGCAATACGACGGAGGCGCATCTTGGGCATGCGTTCGATCGATGCACGAAGGTCGGCAACATTTGACTGGCCGGGGACCAGAGGAGCGGGACGGCCGTCGGCCATGAGGCCACCGCAGAACAACATGCGTTCTTCTTCGAGCAAGAAACCGTGATGGTCTGGTGTGGGGCCGGGCATGGCGTGAATGTTGATGCGGAACTCGGTGCCCAAAATGGTGTCGCCGTCGGTTGGCTCCAATACCACTGCCCCGGTGCGCTCGGCCATGGCTTTCAAGCCACCCGTGTACTCGGCGCCTTCGCGTGTCCAGGTGATCCACTTGATGCGGTCGCCGCCACAGCCAGCGACGGAGTCGAGGTGACTTACGTCTTCGGGACCCGGGTCGATGACCACGATCTCGTCGATGCCTACCAGGTAGGTGTTGGTCCCGATGTCGTTCCGAGCGCTCGGGTTGAGCGCAAGGATGCGGCGCACTAGCGGACTAAGCGCACGTGCCACGCCGGGCACGATGGGCTCGGGTCCAACTTCTTCTTCTTCTGTCGTTTCCATCTCGGTCCTTCTGAGGTGGTGGAGGGTCAACGAGGCAGCGACGGCGGTTCAGTGTCGTCGTTGTCTCTGGTGAGATCTACGTGATCTGGGGTTGTTTGTTCGGTGCTGTCTACATCGAAGATTGGTCCGCCAAAGCGCATGTTTGGCCCCATAGTGCCGCCCATGGTTCCCACTTGAACTCGGCCTTTGAACTGGGCCATGAGCGCTTTGCGCACCAAAATGCGCGTGGGCGGCAAAAGCAGAAAGACACCAAAGGAATCGGTGACAAAGCCCGGTGTGAGCATCAAGGCCCCTGCAAACAGAATGAGTGCTCCGTCGACAAGCTGAGCCGTGGGCATCTTGCCCTCGCCAAGCTGGGTCTGGACCTTGCGCATGACACCGATGCCTTCGCGACGCACCAACCATGCCCCAAGGAGACTCACCAAAATGAGCAAACCTATGGTTTCGAGCGTCCCAATACCACCCGCGACCTGGACGATGACGTAGAGCTCCACAATGGGAACAACCAGGAACAGTATGGTCAAGAGCAGAAACATTGCCCTTCTAGGATACGTGCCGCTTACGCCCAGCCCACCGCGGGGTCGTTCACTTCTTGCACATCGGCGTCTGCGGTGAACGCAATGAATCGATCGAACCCCCTCAGAAACCACCGGTCGTGGCTAACGCACACCACGGTGCCCTCAAATTCGGCCAAGCCAGCTTCAAGGGCCTCTGCCGACGCAACATCGAGATTGTCGGTGGGTTCGTCCAATAACAACAGGTTTGCGCCATCAAGTTCGAGAAGCAGCACCTGAAAGCGCGCTTGTTGGCCACCGGAGAGGGTTTCGAAGTTCTGATCGGCTGCTCCATCGAGTTCGTATCGGCGCAGCCGCGAGATTGCGGCCCCCCGGGCCAGGTTTCGTTTCGCCAATATGTCGGCAAGGGGCTGTCCCACAAGTTCTGGATGGTCGTGCGTCTGATTGAACAGTCCAGGCACAACGCGCGCCCCGAGCTTCCAATGGCCCTCGTGGACCACCTCGGTGCCGCTCAGCAGGCGCAAGAAGTGTGACTTTCCGGTGCCGTTGCGTCCGACCACCGCAACTCGCTCGCCAAACCAGATCTCCAGATCGAACGGGAACGTCAGGTCGCTCAGCTCCAGTTGCTCACAGATGACCACTCGCTTCCCGGTGCGCCCACCCTCGAGCCTCATCTCGATGCGCTGCTCTTTGGCGGCCTCTGGTGGCGGGCCAGCTTCGTCAAAGTGCCGGAGCCGGGTTTGGGCGGCGCGGGCACGGCTGGCGTTTGCATCGCTCATAGCAGCGCGCCGCTTTTGCTCGCGCATGTGACGGACCAGGCGTTTGCGTTCTTCCGCCCAGCGGCGTTGCTCGTCGCTGATGAGTTCCAAACGGTGTTCGCGCGCCTCGTTCCAGGTGGCAAACGACGCGCCATGGGTCCAGGCGCCCTGAGCCTCAATGGTTACAACCTTCTGGGAGACCTCAGCTAACAGCTCGCGGTCGTGGCTAACCAACAAGAAGGCCTTGGGCGTGGCTTGGAGCCGCTCTGAGAGCCAGATCTTTCCTGGCACGTCCAAAAAGTTGTCGGGTTCGTCGAGCAGCAGGACGTCGTGTTCACCCGACAGCAGCATCTCAAGGGCAAAGCGCTTCTGTTCGCCTCCAGAAAAAGTCGACAACGGCCGGTCTGCTAGCGCGGTCCAGTCTTCGCCGACGACCCGGTGCGCGCTGGCCTCCCAGACCACCTCGGCTTCGTAGCCGCCCGCTGCACCCCAGGCATCGAGGGCCTCGGCGTAGCGCATCCCGTCGCCGCTGCCATCGGCCATGGCAGCTTCGGCCCTTTGGAGTCGCTTTGCGGCCTGTTGGATAGCCGGGCTGGCAAGCGACACATAGAGTTCGCGCAGCGTGGTGTGGCTCATCGAGCCAACCAGCTGGGTCATGACCCCAAGCGATCCACGGACGGCGATAGTGCCTGCCGAAGCTTGCTCGGTACCAGCGATGAGGCGCATAACCGTGGTCTTGCCGGCACCGTTGGCCCCAACCAACGCCACGTGCTCGCCTTCGCCGACACGAAATGACACGTCGCTCAGGAGTTCTTGGCCGCCAGGAACGGACCACCCAAGGTGGCTGACTTCAATGGAGCCCATAGCACCAGAACGCTAGCGGCACCATTGACGACGAGCGCGAGAATATCGATATGCGCGACCGCCTCAACCGGGGTCGGAGGGCTTCGCCGGGCC
>JAUIIS010000283.1 GCA_030431575.1 Acidimicrobiia bacterium
GTCGCGTCGGCCGAGATCGACGTCGATGACGGAGTGGATGCGTCCGGGTCGGGGGGACATCACAACGACGCGGGTGGATAGAAATGCGGCTTCGGCAATGGAGTGAGTCACGAACACCACGGTGGTGTTGGTCTCTTCCCAGATGCGCAGTAGTTCGGCTTGCATGTGCTCGCGGGTCATTTCGTCGAGCGCACCGAAGGGTTCGTCCATTAACAGCAGACTGGGGCTAAACGCTAGCGACCGGGCGATAGCTATGCGTTGCTGCATACCGCCGGAGAGTTCGTTGGGGTGGTGGTTCCCAAACTCGGGGAGCTTGACCAGCTTGAGCATCTCTTGTGCTTTGGCGGCGCGGTCGGACTTCGACCAACCCATGAGCTCCAACGGAAGTTCGATGTTCTTGGCTACAGAACGCCACTCGAACAGGCCAGCCTTCTGGAACGCCATGCCGTAGTCCTGGTCGAGGCGGGCTTGCTCGGCTGGTTTGCCGTTGACCGTTATGGATCCAGCAGTTGGTTCGGTTAGCGAAGCAATGAGTCGCAACAGGGTGCTCTTGCCACAGCCCGATGGGCCAATAAGGGTGACAAACTCGCCAGGCTCAATGCTGAGGCTGACGTTGTCGAGGGCGTGCACCTCGTTTGCCTTACCCTCGTTGAAGACCTTGGATGCGCCTTCAACAAGGACCGCACAATCGCTCGTGTGCTGGTCGCTCATGTGCTGGTCGCTCATGTAACAGCCTCCCGGCCCTGTTGGCTGAGGACAATCCGCTCGAACGCGGTGACAATCAGATACACAAAGATCCCCAAGATGGCCGACGCAATGACTGCTGCATAGAGACGCTCAGGCCCGGTGGTGTAGCGCTGAAGCTCCAACAAGATACGGCGTCCCAAACCACCTTGGACGCCAGCAGAAATCTCGCCCACGATGGCACCTACCACGCTTGCGGTGGCCGCAATCTTGAACGAAGCAAACAAGTACGGCACCGACGCAGGCAGACGAAGCCGCCACAGGCTCTGGCCCCAAGTGGCGGCGTAGGACTCCATGAGCTCCATGTTTTCCGCACGTGGCGACTGCAACCCTCGAAGACCGTTGACAGCCACCGGGAAGAACGTGAGATAGGTAGCAATGATGGAAACCGCAACCCAGTCGGGATCACCGGGCAAGAACCCGAGGTTCTGGCGGCCCCAGATAACGATGATGGGGGCAATGGCAATGAGCGGAATGGTTTGGCTGGCGACGACATAGGGCAGAAAGGCTCGTTCCATCCAACGCGATCGCACCAACGCGATCGCTATGGCCAACCCCAACAGAACCCCGACGACAAATCCCAACGCAGCCTCTCGCAAGGTGAACAGCGCTTCGTCAAACAAGAAGCCGCCATACGTCTTTTCTTCGCCACGGGGCACCTCGCCAAACTCGGCCAAAATCTCACCGAGGGGCGGCATGGTGATGTCGTCGGTCTTGGGCAGCATGGACCCAACAACCGGCCAGTCGGCCTGCTTGTCATCGATAGCTTGCCCAAACGCCTTGTAGCCCACATAGCTGGCACCCAGCAGCGCCACAAACAGCACAAAGATACCTACTTGGCGGGCCGCCGCAGTGGCTGATGCGCGCCGATCGCTGCTAGCGGCGCGTTGGGCAACCAACTGTTCTTGGACGACCAGATCGACCGCGTCACCCTCTGGTTGGGTGTCGATCGGTGTGGGAGCGCTGGTGTCGGGCGGAGTCACGGCACTACATCTCGAGCTACGACGTCATGGCAGGGATAACCCGCTGCCCGTAGGCGTTGAGCGTTTCGTCTTTCTGGTCGTGCATGAGATAGATGGCGAACTGGTCGACACCCAATGCCTCTAACTCCTTGAGGCGTTTGATATGAGCAGCCTCGTCGCCCAAGATGCAAAACCGGTCGATGATCTCGTCGGGCACAAAGTCGGTGTGGTCGTGGCCTGCTTTGCCGTGGCCGCTGTAGTCGTAGCCTTCACGGCCCTTGATGTAGTCGGTGAGGGCTTGGGGAACTGCGCCGCTATCGCCGTAACGCTCCACAAGGTCGGCCACGTGGTTGCCCACCATGCCCCCAAACCAGCGGCACTGCTCGCGTTGGTGCTCGATGTCGGTGCCAACGTAGGCCGGCGCCGCCACGCAGATGTAGAGCGAGTCGGGATCTCGGCCAGCTTCTTCGGCGGCCTTACGGACCGCAGCAATGGTCCACTCGGCAATGGACGGGTCGGCCAATTGCAAGATGAAGCCGTCGGTTTCGCTGCCGCAGAGGTGCAACGCCTTGGGACCGTAGGCAGCCATCAGCATCTTGAGTTCGCTGTTAGCGGCCCAAGGGAACTGTTGGGTGGTGCCGTTGTAGGTGGTCTCGCGACCCTCGGCGAGGTCTTTGATGACCTTCATGGATTCGCTGAGCGTCGATAGCTTGGCAGGCTTGTGACCCAAGACGCGCATGGCAGAGTCGCCTCGGCCGATGCCGCAGATGGTGCGGTTGCCAAACATGTCGTTGAGGGTGGCATACATGGAGGCCGTGACCGTCCAGTTGCGCGTGCCTGGGTTGGTGACCATGGGGCCAACGGTCATGCGCTTGGTGGCGCTAAGCATCTGGCTGTAGATGACATAGGGCTCTTGCCACAAGATATGGCTGTCAAAGGTCCAGCCGTGATTGAAGCCCAACGTCTCGGCCTTCTGAGCCAGGTCGACTACCCGCCACGCTGGCGGGTCTGTCTGTAACACCACTCCGAAATCCATAGTCATGGCTTATCGTCCCCCTCGTTTCGTTCGTGTTTCTCGCTGGTTAAGAGCGTTGCGGGCGCCAACCTATTGGTTTGTTGGGAAGCCCAGGTTGACCGCGCTGCCTGCGGGGTCTGGCCACCGCGACGTGAGTACTTTTGGCTTGGTGTAGAAGTGGATGCCTTCTGGCCCATAGATGGTGGTGTCGCCAAAGGCCGAGTCTTTCCATCCCCCAAAGGAGTGGTAGCCCACAGGCACCGGGATGGGGACGTTGATGCCCACCATGCCCGCGTCGGCGTCTTCTTGGAACTGGCGCGCCGCCCCACCATCGCGGGTGAAGATGGCGGCCCCGTTGCCCCAAGGGTTGTCGCGGATGAGCTGCACCGACTGTTGGTAGGTGTCGGTGCGCACCACGCTGAGCACCGGACCAAAGATCTCGTCGGTGTAACAGGTCATGTCTGGGGTGACGTTGTCGAGCAGCGACACCCCAAGGAAGAAGCCGTCGTTGTCGAAGTTGGCTTCTCGGCCATCGACCACTGCGGTGGCGCCCGCGTCGATGCCTGCCTGCACGTAACCAGCGGTGCGGTCGCGCGCTTCGGCGGTGATAAGCGGGCCCATCTCTG
Source organism: Acidimicrobiia bacterium (assembly GCA_030431575.1). GTDB lineage: Bacteria > Actinomycetota > Acidimicrobiia > Acidimicrobiales > UBA8592 > JAUIIS01. Next base: position 3,348 of record JAUIIS010000283.1, read on the forward strand.
AGGCCGGGTCGGTTCCGTCGCCGATGACCAACTTGTCGACCCTGGTTTTGATGGCGTCGATCAGTGGATCTGCCACGTCGCCGACGGCCACCACTACCGAAATGGCCATGCAGCGTTCTCCCGCAGAGCCGTACGCGGCCGACACCGCCGAGTCGGCCGCGAGATCGATATCGGCGTCGGGTAACACCACCATGTGGTTCTTTGCCCCAGCCAACGCCTGAACTCGCTTGCCGTGCGCTGTGCCAGTCTCGTAGACGTACTTGGCAATGGGGGTTGAACCCACAAAGCTCAACGCCTTGACATCGGGATGCACCAACAACCGGTCGACGGCCACCTTGTCGCCTTGGACAACGTTGAGCACACCCGGCGGAAACCCGGCTTCTTGAAAAAGTTCGGCAATGAACAGCGGCGCCGAGGGATCTCGCTCGGATGGCTTCAGGACAAACGTGTTGCCACAGGCGACAGCGTTGGGGATCATCCACAGCGGCACCATGGCCGGAAAGTTGAACGGTGTTATGCCCGCCACCACGCCCAGCGGGCGCCGCACCGAATACACATCTACACCAGTAGAGGCCATCTCGGAGTACGACCCCTTGAGATGGTCGGCCAGGCCACAAGCAAACTCGATGTTTTCGATTGCCCGGGCAACTTCGCCGCCGGCGTCGCTGAGTACCTTGCCGTGCTCGGCGGTGAGACGAGCCGCGATTTCGTCAGCGTTCTCGACCACCAAGTTGCGGTAGTTGAACATCAACTTGGTGCGCTTCGCGATACTGGTGTTCTTCCAACCCTCGAACGCCGCCTGAGCAGAAGCGACGGCGGCATCGATCTCCTCGACTGACGCCAACGCCAGCTCGCCGGACTGCGCTCCAGTGGCAGGGTTGTAGACGGGCGCAGTGCGCCCAGATGTGCCGGCAACGCTAACGCCGTCGATGAGGTGGTTGATCTGTTGCATGGTGCTGCCTTGGGTCAGATGAGGTACTGGCTCAGACCACGGCGAAGGTACTTGCCATGGCCGGTCGAGCCTGTGTAGGAATCGTTCTCGATGATTGTGCGTCCACGAGACATGACGGTGTGGACATGGCCGTTGATCTCAAAGCCTTCCCAGGCCGAGTGGTCCATGTTCATGTGGTGGTTCTCTTGGCTGATGGTCCAGGTGCGGTTGGGGTCGTACAACACGATGTCGGCATCGGCGCCCGGCTGGATGGTGCCCTTTTGTGGGTACAGGCCGAACATGCGGGCCGGGGTGGTTGAGCACAGCTCGACCCAGCGCGGCAGCGTGATTTCGCCGTTGACCACACCCTGGTAGATCAGATCCATGCGGTGTTCGACGCCCCCAATGCCATTGGGGATGGCCCGGAAGTCGTCTTTGCCCAGCTCCTTCTGGTCTTTCATGCAGAACGGGCAGTGGTCGGTGGCAACCACCGAG
>JAUIIS010000284.1 GCA_030431575.1 Acidimicrobiia bacterium
GTTAAAGAACGTTGTCTTGCCGGCCCCGTTTGGGCCGATTAGCGAAGTGATCGAGCCGCGTTGGACTTCGAGGTGTTCGACGTTGACCGCGTCGAGGCCACCAAAGGATCGGGTAAGACCATCGATGGTCAAGATGGGGTCGAGCTTGGCTACCCCGGGGACGGGTTCCACGCCAATGAAGAGCTCGTCACGAGGGCCCATGTCAGTCGTCCCCTACAAGCTGTTCGTCGCGGTCGCCAAAGAAGCCTTGCGGCCTGAACGCCATGAGCGCCATGAGCCCGACACCAACAAGAACAAGCTTGACCTGCTGGGCATCGGTGGCATCGAGGGCATCGCCAAACCAACCGGCTTCTTGTGCGTCGCTCATGAAGCCATCGAAGAAGAAGAACAAGAACTGGAACACAATGGCGCCGAGTACAGGACCCCAGATGGTTCCGGCGCCGCCCAGGATAACGATGACATAGAGGAAGAACGTAATGCGCGGCAGGAAGGCATCGGGGGTGACGCTTTGTTGTTCGATCACCAACAACATGCCGCCCAAACCTGCAAACACGCCGCCAAGCATGAGCGCCTGCAGCTTCAACAAGAACACGTTCTTGCCCAGCGATCGTACTGCGTCCTCGTCTTCTCGCACGCCTCGCAGGGCCCGACCCCACGGGCTGCCAATGAGGCGCTTGGTGAGTAGAGCGGCCAGCAAGACCAGCGACCAACCGACGGTCATGACCCAGAGCTGTCGACCTTGGAACTGAAAATCCCCGATGCCGTAACGTTTGTTGACCTCGAAGGGGTTGAGATCGAAGAAGTCGTTAGCGAAGCGTTGGATGCCAAAGACGCCGTTGGTGACTGGCTCCGCCCAGCTTGACCTCACGACGAGTCGCAGAATCTCGCCCGCGGAGATGGTGACGATCGCCAAATAGTCCGCGCGTAACCGCAAGGTTGGGGCACCCAGTATCAGTCCAAGGACTATGGAGGCCAGGATGCCAACAAGGATGCCGAGATAAAACGAACCGCCAGCATCGACGGTAATGGCAAGTCCGTAGGCGCCGGTCAGCATGAACGCCACGTGGCCAACGTTCAACAGACCGGCATAGCCGAACTGGATGTTGAGGCCAATGGCCGACAGCGCATAGGCGGCGGCGACCGGGCCAATGGAGGCCACGAGGGCGTCGATAAAGATCTCACTCCAGCCCATCAGCCGATCCGTTCCTTGGTGCCCAAGAGTCCTTGTGGGCGCCACAGCAACATGCCGATGAGCACGGCCATGGCCACGGCGTTCTTAAGCTCGGTGGGAATCCAGAACGTGCTCATTTCGACGGACAAACCTACGATGAATCCGCCGAGCATGGCGCCAAATGCGGTCCCGAGGCCGCCCAGCACGACGGCGGCGAAGACCAGCAGCAAGATCTTGAAGCCCATGTCCCACTGGACTCGTTCGGAAACCCCCAGGAAAATGCCCGAAAGGCCGGCCAGGGTTCCGCCCAGCAGCCACGTGATCATGATGATCTTGTTGACATCGATACCTGAAGATTCGGCCAGATCTTTGTTGTCGGCCACCGCACGCACCGCTACACCGGCTTGTGTGCGCTGCAAGAACAGCCCGACGGCGCCCAGGATGATGAGCGTGGAGACCACGATGATTACGTTCTTTGGCACAGTTGTGAAGAAGAAGTAGTCCTTCTCCTCTTGGATGACGTACTGGGTGTAGGTCTCGGGCTCGCCGCCCATGAAGACCAAGATGGTGTTTCGTACTGCGAAGCTAAGCCCGATAGAGATCACCAGGATTGACACGCTGCCTGCCCGCCGGTTGCGCAACGGTCGCCACAGACCAGCCTCTTGCGCGGCGCCGAAGCCCGCCGACAGCACCAGGGCGGGAACCGCTGCCACGAGCAATGGCCAGCCTGGCCCCGCATCGGCTGCGTTGAAGAACCAGGCCAGCACCGCTCCCAGCGTGATCATCTCGCCATGAGCGAAGTTGACGAGGTCGGTAACGCCGAAGATGAGGCTCAGCCCGACCGCGGCGAGGGCAATAATCGCGCCCAACTTGAGGCCCAAGATGAACAAGTCAAGGAGCCGGTCCCAGTCGTTGACACCCGACGAAATGCCGGGACCGAGGTTGAATCGGACGGTCTTGTTTTGTCCGTCGCGTACCGCGACATCGGGCAAGCTCATTGTTGCCGGGTCGGTGGGTGCCACCCCATCTGGGAGCGTGTCCAGGTTTAGGGTGACCTGATAGGTGCCGGCGGCTGGCACCGGGACTTCCCAAGATCCGTCGTCACCTGAGGTGGCCACACCCACTTCGGTGCCGTCTTGTTCGACAAGGATCTCAACGCCCGGCACCGGTTCGCGGTCGTCGTTGTCGATGCTCTCGAGCTTGCCCTTGATACTCGAGTCTTGAGCCAGTGCGGCCGGCGCGGCAACGCCAAACATCGCAAGCACGAGCAAGGCCGTAGCAATGAGCTTGATGTGCAGGTGGCGAGCAGAGGTCTTCAAGGTCGCCAATTGTGGCACTGACCTGGGGCTGAGCACCAGCTGAGAAGCGAAACGTTGGCTTCGTACAAGCCGACCGGGAGGCATCAGTGGGCGAGGATCTTGTCGAAGAAGTCTTTTGTGCGCTGTTCCTTGGCGCTGTCAAATATCTCTGCTGGCGGGCCAATCTCAACGAATTTCCCTTCGTCGATGAAGACCACTCGGTCAGCAGCGGCCCGGGCAAACCCCATCTCGTGGGTCACCACAGCCATGGTCATGCCCTCCGCCGCAAGCTCAAGCATGACGTCGAGGACCTCTTTCACCATTTCGGGGTCTAGTGCGCTGGTTGGCTCATCAAACAACATGACCTTTGGGCCCATAGCCAGCGAACGGGCAATAGCGACCCGTTGTTGCTGGCCGCCAGAGAGCTGGCGTGGGTAGGCATCGGCCTTTTCGGGTATGCCTACTCGCTTGAGCTGCTTTATGGCCTCGCGTTCGGCTTCGTCTTTGGTGCGGTTTCGAACTTTGCGCTGCGCCAGTGTGATGTTGTCCATGACGGTGAGGTGCGGGAACAGGTTGAACTGCTGGAACACCATGCCCACCTCGGCCCGGATGAGGTCGAGATCGGCCTTGGGGTCGGTGACCTCTACCCCGTCGATCACGATGCTGCCAAAGGAGGGCGTTTCCAGCATGTTGAGGCACCGCAGCACCGTGCTCTTGCCCGAACCTGATGGCCCCACAATGACGACCACCTCGCCACGTTCGATCTCAAGGTCGACCCCGCGAACTGCATGAATGTGTCTACCGAACGATTTGTGAAGATCAGAAACGGTGATGATGTGATCGGTCATCAGCGCGCCCCCAGCCTGCCGATCCTTGGTTAAGCGCCGCTCAAGCACCCCGAGTAGCAGAGAGAGCACAACGGTCAGCGACAAGTAGATGAATGTGAGGGCCAGGTAGCTGTTCTGGAACTGAAAGCTGCCCGACGCGTACTGGCGTGACCTTTGGGTCAGTTCGAGTACGCCAAGCAAAGACAACAACGAGGTGTCTTTCAGGATTGCGATGAAGTCGTTCCCCAAAGGGGGCACCACGGCTCGGATGGCTTGGGGCAGCACGATGGATCGCGTGGTTTGTCTGCGCGACAAGCCGAGCGATCGGCCTGCCTCCACTTGGCCACGATCGACGGCTTGGATGCCGGCTCTGAAGATTTCGGCGATGTAGCCGCCGTAGATGAGCGACAACGCAATGATTGCTCGCCACTTTGTGGGAATGCTGTTCTCCTGCCCAAATGCTTCGCTAAGGCGGGGCACGATGACAAGGCCAATGGTGAATATGAGCACCAGGATTGGTATGCCACGGATGAACTCGACGTAGGTACGGGCCACGTTGCGGGCAATGATGCTGCGCGAGGTGCGGCCGAGCGCTACTACAAGGCCGATGAGGCAAGCAATCAAGAAGGACCAGAGCGTTGCCTCAATGGTTAGCGATAGGCCAGGGATGATCCGGTCGTAGGCGGTGTTGTAGCCCTCGTTGAAGATGATGAGCATGCCCATCCAACCCAGGATGAGCCCCATGAGAACCGTCCACCATGGGAACGTGTCGTACCACGGCGTAACGTCTCGGCGATTCCCCCACGTTGGAGCGCGCGTGTCTGGCTCGCTGTCTTTGGGTGGTTGGAAGGATTGCCCGGTTGCGTCGCCCGACACGGTGGTGCTTCTCCTGGTCGACTAGGCCGACAGTCCACCACACTCCACAACGCTTACGCCAAACGGCGCTAGGCCCAACCCACATTTGGGGGTCACTCGCTACCATTTCTTCAGGATGGACGAGACCGACATGACTCACTATGGGGAGGCGCTGCTGGCAGCTGCGGTTGCCGACACCCCAAGCTGGGTGGCTACCTGCGTGCACCGGGTCGTTGTGTCCCAACGCCTCCAAGGTGGAGACGACGCGGAGTTGCTTGTGGTTGATGCGGCCACTCGAGCTCAAGCCTTTGTGGCCGACCGGCTGGGTAACTTGCTGACAACCGATATTGATCGCCAGGCCACCACACCGCTGTCGGTTTTTCGCGAAGCAGTGCGGTTCCCAGTTGAGGTGCTGCACCAACTCGGCGCAGAGCCGGTGCATCGCGGCGACGTCTCACGATGGGCATTCCCCAACGACCCTTTCGGCGTTACCCCAGGCAATCTCAGCGATGTCGGCGAAGAAACACACGCGGCGGGCATCGTTTGGGGTGCAGCCAAAGCTGGATTACACCTCCAACGTCGGCGCGACGAGGGTCAGCGCTAAACGGCCGCCGGGTCCG
>JAUIIS010000285.1 GCA_030431575.1 Acidimicrobiia bacterium
GTGCGATCGCCCTGGTCACGCAACCGCCGGCACACGTCTAAACCGTCAACGAAGGGCATCATGACATCGAGGAGAACCAGTGCAGGCTCGTGGACTTCAATGGCGCTCAGCGCGGCAGCGCCGTCGGAGGCCGACACGTGTTCATATCCCTCAAAGGCCAAGATGCGTTCGAGGGCCTCGCGTATCTCGCGATCGTCGTCAGCGATCAGGATCAAGGGAGCGTCTGCCATAGCTCCACTATGGCAGCATCGCACCGGTTTGGCGCCTCGTTCGGCGTTCGCGAGGCACGGGCATTGCTTCTGCCAAATCACGGATCGGCCGGTCAATGCGGAGGCACGGCACTAGTGTTTGGCGGCATGGCTGAGCATCACATAGAGATCGACACCGGCGAAGGTGCCATGGGCACCTACGTTGTTCATTCCGACCGAGAGGGCCCACACCCGGTGGTCTTGTTCTTGATGGACGCCCCCGGCAAACGCCAACTGCTGCACGACATGGCCAGCCGCATTGCCAACGAGGGCTACTACGTGATGCTCCCACAGCTGTACTACAGGACGGTCCCCGAGTTTGAGCTTGACTTCGACAGCCGGGAATCGTTGAAAGCGATGTTCGGTCTCATGGGTGGGGTGGGCAACGCCATGGTGGGTCGCGACGCCGGGGCGTTGTTGGCCCACGCCGAGGCCGACCCTATGGCCAACGCCAGCCGCGTTGGTGTAGTTGGCTATTGCATGAGCGGCCCATTCTCGTTGTGGGTAGCGGCCGAACACAACGATCGTGTACTGGCCGCTGCATCGTTCTACGGAGTGCGCCTGCATGTCGATGCCAGCGATTCTCCGCACTTGCGGCTGGGCGAGATCAACGGGGAGGTCTACGTCGCTGCAGCCGAACACGACGACTACATCGACTTCGCAGAGATCGACCGCCTAGAGGCGGCCATGCAGGCAGCCGACGTGAACGGTCGCGTCGAACGTTTCTGGGATAAGCACCATGGCTTTGCCTTCGATGACCGACCGGCCCACGACCAATGGGCCGAAGATCGGCACTGGGCGAGGTTGTTCGACCTGTTCTCACGGAACCTCAGCTGAGGCGCAGACCCGCTTAGTTCAGCCCGTAGGTGCGCGTGGCCGTGCCTGAGAACATGGCATCTTGTTCGGCGTCGGTGTAGCGCGCCGCGATCTTCTTGAGACCGTTCCACAGCACGTTGTAGCTCAACGAGAGTTGATCGACCGGGAAGTTGGATTCGAACATGCACCGTTCGGGTCCAAACACTTCAATGGTGTGGTGGTAGTAACGCTCCTGAGCGGCGACGAATTCGTCGCTTGTTGGCGGGCGCTCGTTGCTGTGCCAGCCAAACCCGTTGTCGGGCATGGCGAGGCCGCCCAATTTGGCCACGACGTTCTGGCACTTCGCGGCTTCGGCCATATCCAGCTTCCACTGCGCGAAAATCTCCTCGCGCTGGCCGGCAAAGGACCCCACACCAATAGGCGTCGCGAAATGATCGAGCACCATGGTTGTCTGCGGCACGGCCTGAGCCAACGCGGTGAAGTCCGAGAGTTGGTAGTGGTAGTGCCACGAGTCATAGACCAACCCGCGTTCCCCCAGTGTTGCGACCCCAGCTCGAAAAGCACTGTCGGTGGATTTCTCGAGCGGGTAGCGACCAGCGATAGCCATTGCGTCGGGTTCTACCGCGTGCGCCAAAGCGTCTCGGATGCCACAGAAACGCCCACCTGAGAGCTCGGCGTGGGCGTCGAGCAACCCAGTTAGGGTTTCGCGATCGAGGGTCAAGTCTGCGTGCGCCACGATGCCTTGGATGGGCGCCGCTTCAGGAAAGCGCTCGGCGAGATCTTGGGCTGAGTTGGCGACGAATTCGGTTTCGCCCAGGCAGCGTTCGTGCTCTGGACCCTCGGTGCGATATGCGGCATGGCATTCGATAAACACGGTACCCACCACATTGTGGCCAACCCCGGTGTCGGCAACGAGGTCGTCGACTCCGTAGGGAAGGCCTTGGTTTGGTGGCCAGAGGTGATGATGCGGGTCGACGATCTGGCGGTGGGGATCTATGACCTCTTCAACCACTTGGGCGAGCCACTCGGCGCGTTGGGGATCCATGAGCGGCACCTACACCCGTTCGATGATGATCGCTGGAGCCATGCCGCCACCAGCGCACATGGTGACCAATCCCACTTGGAGGTCTCGGCGTTCCAGTTCGTCGAGGACGGTGCCAATAAGGATGGCGCCGGTGGCGCCGATGGGGTGACCCAGGGCCATTGCGCCACCGTTGACGTTGACCTTGTCGCGGTCGAGTTCTAGGTCGCGCTGGAACTTCTCGGAGACAACCGCAAAGGCCTCGTTGACCTCGAACAAGTCGATGTCATCGAGGGTCATTCCTGCTCGCTGGAGCACTTTGCGCGCGGCAGGCACGGGGGCGTTGAGCATGAGCGTGGGGTCATCGCCCATGTTGGAGGTGGCGACAACACGTGCGCGTGGCTTGAGGCCATGCGCCTTGGCATACTCGCTGCCAGCAAAGAGGATGGCGGCGGCGCCGTCGACAACACCCGAAGAGTTTCCGGCGTGGTGGACGTGTTGAATGTCTACGTCTGGGTACTTCTGGTTGATGAGTTCACGGAAGCTCGGCGAGTCTTCGGTGAATCGGTAGTCGGCGATAGCGGGGAAGCTGGGCTGGAGCTTGGCCAGCGACTCAGCGGTGGTACCGGGGCGGGGGAACTCTTCGTGATCTAGCGCCACAGTGCCGTCGAGGTTGAGCACCGGCACCAGGCTCTTGTCGAAGCGGCCCTCCTTGATGGCGATCTCGGCGCGTCGTTGGGACTCGGCTGCGTGCGCGTCGAGCGCTGTGCGCGGGATACCTTCGATGGTGGCAATGGCGTCGGCGCATACACCTTGGTGGGATTGTGGATGGATCTCTTGCAAGTGGGCGTTGTTGGCGCCCATGGGCAGCACGCCCTTCTTGGGGAGCGACATCATTTCGGTGCCGCCGGAAACCACGAGGTCTTCCATGCCTGCCATGACGGCGTTGGCTGCCATGTTTGCGCTGGTGATGCCAGAGCCGCAGAAGCGGTCAAGGGTGACGCCGCTGGCCTTGACGTCGTAGCCGGCGTCAAGTGCCGACATGCGACCAATGTCGCCGCCTTGTTCGCACACCTGGGAGCTGGTGCCCCAGATAACGTCGTCGACGTCGCTGGTGTCGAAACCGTTGCGCTCCTGAAGTGCGCGGAGCACCGTCGAGCCGAGGTGCTGCGGGTGAAGGTGTGTCAAGGCACCCTTGCCTTGCTTGCCAATACCTCGTGGGGTGCGACATGCGTCGATGATGAATGCGTCAGCCATTGGGGGGCTCCTTCAATGCGATCAGGGCCTGACCGCTGTCAGGGCCGACACGCATTGTCACACGTAGAAAAGTTTCGCTCCACTCGCTTCGCAAGCAGCAGCGCCAGCCCCAAGCTGGACGGCCGCGCTAGGGCTGGGGTCGGGTACCTCGCACGGTGACGCGTCGCATGTGGCGGCGATGCCCGGCGTAGTCATGGAGCGCGTGGTGCATGACGCTGCGATTGTCCCAGATGACCGCGGTGCCTGGGCGCCAGCGCACGCGACACGTGAACTCTTCGCGCACGCCGTGTCGAAACAAGAACTGAAGCAACGCGTCTGACTCGCTCTTTCGCATGCCTTTGATTCGCGTGGTGAAGCCGGGGTTTACATACAATGCCCGCCGGCCAGTGTCGGGGTGCGAGATGACGACGGGGTGGACGCTGTCGCCTTCTTCTCCCGCTGCAGCGGTAGCGACTGCAGATGCCTTTGTTGAGTAGCCGCCTGCGCCGTATTGCAATGACGCCGAGTGGACTGCGTGAAGGCCGTCGAGCATGCCTTTCATGGTTTCGCTCAGCGCGTCGTAGGCCGCGGCCTGGCTGGCAAAGAGCGTGTCTCCTCCGTAGGGAGGGAGGTCCACGGCGTACAGGATGGATCCAAGGTCTGGCTCGGCTAGGAACGTGACATCGGTATGCCAGCCGCCTCCGAAGTTCGAGGTGTCGTCGGGGTTGGTAATGATGTCGACCACGTCGGGATGCGCGGCGTTGGGCTCGACGTAGGGGTGGCGCCCAAGCGAGCCAAGACTCTCTCCGAACCGTTGCTGGGATTCAGGGGTCAGTGATTGGTCCCTGAAGACCAGTACCTGGTGCTTGGCCAGGGCAGACCGCAGCGCGTGCGTGATCTCGGGCGAGTGATCGCTACCGAGATCGATACCTTCTACCTCTACGCCCAGGTGGCCAGCGATAGGCGTTGTGGTCAGTTGGTCAGCGGGGCTTGCAGCAGCCCCCTCTCGAAGTCCAGACATGACCATATGGTACCTAACAGCCGTGCTTCGCTCTGCAAGGCAACCTGCAGCGTGCCCCGGTCCTGGTCCCGTTGACGCGGGAAACGCCCCCGCCCCCGGCAACCGGCCGCACAGACAGGCGAGCCTCCTGGCGAGCGGGCCCGAGCGGCCCGGCCCGAAGGGCCCAGAGCGGAAAATAGGTCTGAACCCGGCGAAGCGACAATCGCCTCAGCTCGCTGGGTTCAGACGGCCCGAGCGGCCCGTGCTTGAGCTCAGCTGACCGGCCTGACGGCCGATTTTGTCAGCTTCACTTCAAACATATTCTCGCCGCAGGCTCGCTCCGCTCACACTGCGGATCACCCACCGCAAGGCACGAATGAACACGAGGCAGCTGTCGTCAAGGGACAACGACACCGCCTCAGGCAACCG
>JAUIIS010000286.1 GCA_030431575.1 Acidimicrobiia bacterium
ATGTTCACCACAATCGGGGCGAGTAGGTTGGCGCTTGCCTGGTGTTCTTCGCGATCGAGGGTCACGAGGCAGAACACGATGAGTTCATCGCCGTCTTGTACGTCCAAGATGAGGGTGTCGGCGTCGCTGAGATCCACGTCGTAGTCGGGGAAGTACACGAAGGGGTTGACCGCAAGGAACGCTGCGGAGGGCAGTTCTTCACTCGATAGCCATACAAACATGCCGTAGTCATCAATGACGTTGATGCGTACGGTCGTGAGTTCGGGAAACCCTGGGATGCCCACGGGTAGGGCCACTTCTGCTCCGCTGTTTGCGGGTGCAGCAAGGATGCATGGATCGACGGGGTGCAGGCTCATCGGAGGTAGTCCACCAGACTGGGTAGTTGTAGCCGTGCCGTGGCGGCAAGGACTGATTCGTATGCGGTTTCGGCAATGGTGAGTTGTAGGGCCGTTTCGGCTAGGTCAGCGTCGACGATCGAGCTTCGATATTCCCTGATGTCGTCGAGGCGGATACGCGCTGCGTCGGTGACACTGGTGACCTGGTTGGTCCTAGCCCCTATGGAGCCGAGCGCTTCGGAGATGCGATTGCTGCTGGCGGCGATGCGGTCGAGGTCGCTACCGCTGAGCGATGCTGTATCGCCGGTTCGGATGTGATCTGCGACGTCGGTCAGCACGCTGAAGACGTCATCGCCGGCGTCGAACCCAAATGCTCGGGAGCCAGCCACGTTGACAGTGACCATTCGGTCCTCGGAGAGCCTTCGTTGGACCTCGCCGCCGTCGCCCACGAAGGTGACGGTGCTGCCTGTTTGGGTGACGGCCGCAGAGCCGAACCCGCCAAAGACGGGTCGGCCGTTGAAGGTGGTGTTTGCTTGGGTAACGAGCTGATCCCTGAGGGCTTCGATCTCGATGGCGATGCCTTCGCGTGCCTCGTTGCTCAGGGCTGTTCCGGCTGAGATGGTGAGCTCACGGGCGCGCTTCATGACGTTGAGCGACGATTGCAGCGCGGTGTCTTGGGTGCCGAGCCAGGCCTTTGCGTTCTCCGCGGCTTCTGCGTAGACCGATATTGCCCGGTCTTCGGCCATCAGTCGGTTGGCTTGAACCGCTAGCTCGGGGTCGTCGCTGAACCGGTTGATGGCCCGGCCACTGGACAGCTTTTCGCTGACCTTGGCAAGCTCGCCGGTGGTGCGGCCGAGTTCGCGTTGAAGTTGGTCGAAACGGACTGCTTCGGTGACCCTCATGCACCGGCTCCTTGGTTAGGTGTGAGATCGCTCATCGTGTCGACCCGGTGCCGTTGATGAGCTTGTCGAGCATCTGGTCGATCACGGTAATGACGCGTGCCGATGCCTCGTAGGCTCGCTGGAATCGCAGCATGTCGGTGAGTTCTTCGTCGGTGGACACGCCGCCAACCTCGCCGAGCATGCGCCGGGCGTCGGCTGCGACCACCTGCGATTGCTCGCTTTGGGTCTGGGCGTGCGTGGCTTCCAGGCCAAGGCGGCCTTGGAGGGAGTTGATCAGCTCAGCCACTGTCTCACCGCCGGTTCCCGGGGTTGTTCGTAGCGCCCCCATAACGAGTGCGTGGTTGCCATCTGCGGGGGATCCGCCGGCCGACGCTGCGACCATACCCGTGGTGAGCCCGGCTGCGAGGCCGAGGTCCATGGCGCCGGTGCCTGAGAAGAAGTCGCGCCCGTCGACACCATCGAGTCCGTAGCCACTTTGGTGCCCTGCGTTGACTATGTCGCGCAGTTCGATGGCAATTTCATCGAGTTCGCTCAAGATGGATGCGGTGGCGGAGTCGCCGAGTTCGGCCAGCGATCCCAGTTCACCAGCGGCTGCGGCTGTTGTACCGTCACTGGCCCATACCAGTGTTGGTGGGGCACCAGTGACTTCGAATCCGTCCGAGCGTGCGCCATCAACCAGCGGTATTCCTCCAACGACCACGCGGGCATCACCATCAGATTCGATGGAGGTTTGGGCCCCGGTGAGGCTAGCCAATTGGGCGAGCGCCAGGTCGCGAGCGTCGAGAAGGTCGTTGGGCGTGTCGCCGTGGGCACGGGCTGACTTGATTTGTGCGTTGAGACGGGCAACCGCATCAGCGATGTCGTTGGCTTCGGCAGCAGTGGCCTTGAGGTCGAAGGCGACGTCGTTGCTAAGGTTCGTGACGCGACGATGCGCTTGGTTGATCATGCCGGTAATGCTGCGTCCGGCGTCGAGCACTTGCTCTCGGCTCGTCGCACTCTCTGGGTTCTGCGACAGACTCTCCCAGCTGTTCCAGAAGTCAGCGAGCGCCTGGGCCGCACCGTCGTTGACCGGTCCTAGGATTTCTTCGGCTCGCGCGTAGAACGATGCCCGGCTTTCCCAGCCTGCCTGCTGTGACAGGGTGTCACGGTAGTTGGCGTTGACCAGGGCATCGCTTGCCCTTGAGATGCCATCTACACCGACACCTTGGCCGCTAGCACCTGGCCCGAGAAGGCCGCGGTGACCGAGAAGAGGCGCCAGCGTTGAGGTCTCGACACGTTGGCGCGAGTAGCCCTCGGTGTTGGCGTTGGCGACGTTGTGCGCGGCGGTCTCAAGGGCGCGCTGAGCAGCCGAGAGGCCACTTGCACCTATTGAGAGACCGCTGAAGTTGGACATGGTGTCAGTCGTTTGTCAGGAACGGGTTATTACGCCGTTGCGGGATGAGATCAGAACCTTGGAATTGCTGCGCGGCGCTGCGGATAGCGCGTTCGGCTGCTGCACCTGTGCTGGCCATCGCCACTCGCACGTCTCGGTGGAGCCGGCGCAGGGTGGCTGCTCGTCGTTCGAGCCTGGCGCGATCTTCTGGAGCGAGGACCGACGTAGCAGCGCTTATGTCGGCGTAGCCGCCCGCTGAGAGCGTGGATAGCGCAACGGACTCTGCGGCTTCAAAGCAGGCCATGGACGCTTCGAGCTCTTGAATGGCGCGATCAACCATCTCGTGCTTGCCGGCGGCCATGAGGAGCCGAAGGGTGGTCAAGCGCAGAAGGACTGAGTCGAGTTCCTCGATCTCGCGATCGAGGGCCTCGTCGAGTGCAAGCATGTGTGCATCCGTACTGGGTTGATTCAGCGCTGCCGCCAAGGCAGCACTTAGGGGACCCCAATCCATCGGCCTCCTGGGAAGCGACTTGAGGCTTTTGGCCTAAGTCAGCTGACCTATGCGTTGCTCTGGCCAGGTAGGCCTTATGGATCACACACACGTGCCGACTGGCAGAGGGCAGTCTGCAACGAAAGGCCCGTCCCATGGCCGCCGAGGGTGGTGACAAAACAGAGGAGCCAACCGAGAAGAAACGTCGCGACTCGCGCAAGAAAGGTATGGCGGCGCGTTCTTCTGAGCTCCCGCAAGCTGTTTCGTTAATCGCCGCGGCGGTGATGTTGCCAACGCTGATGCCACCGTTGTTTCGTCGCATGGCCGAGGTTTGGCGGACGGCGGTATCGCCCGACGCGGTGAAGGACCCAGAGGCGGTCGTGGCCACCTTTGGGGTGATGACGAGTTCGGCAATGCGCGTGTTCCTTCCCTTGGTGTTGGCTACAACGGTGGCCAGCGTTGTAGCGCAGCTTGCGCTGACTGGCGGCAAGCCGAACCCGTACAAGTTGAAGCCGCAGTGGAGCAATCTCAACCCTGCTAAGGGCCTCAAGCGCATGGTCTCGCTTCAGGTTCTGTGGGACTTTGGCCGCACGGTGGCCAAGCTTGGGCTGCTTGTGGCGCTGACCTATGGCCTCTACGACCAGGTGGTGAGCGATGTTCTTGGCGGGTCTCGCACGCTGTCGAACAGTCTGCAAGGTATTGCGGGCCTCATGGCAGATCTGCTTATCCGGGCGTCGATTGCCGCGTTTGTGGTTGGTATGGCCGACGCGATCTTCAACAAACGTCGCTACACGAAGCAGATTCGTATGAGCAAACAAGAGGTGCGCGAGGAACGCAAGCAGCAAGAGGTCAGTTCGGAGGTTCGTGGCGAGATTCGACGACGCCAGATGGCACTTTCTCGCAACCGCATGATTTCTGCGGTGGCCAAGGCCGACGTGATCATCACAAACCCGACCCATCTTGCAATCGCGCTGGCCTACAACCCCGACGAGGGCGCCCCTAAGGTCCTGGCCAAGGGATCGGGCTTCATCGCCGATCGCATCCGCGAGGAAGCCCGCACCCACAGCATCCCCATTCGAGAGAACAAGCCGCTGGCGCGGGCGATGTACCGCGTCGTCGAGGTAGACGACATCATTCCCGCCGAGTTCTTCGCCGCCGTAGCCGCCGTCTTGGCCACCGTCTACGCCGCCCGCAAACGTTAGCTGGCCTCTCTCCTCCCGCCGCCTGTCGACCCCGCCCCGCGAGGGACGAGCGACCAGCCCGGCGCCTCAGGCGCAGCCGAAGCGCAACAAGCGTTGCGCTGCGGAACAATTACGCGATCAGGCTCGCATAGAGCTCGAAGAAACGAGACCGCCCCACCAGTTCGGGAGCGAGGGACGAGCGACCAGCCCGGCGCCCCAGGCGCAGCCGAAGCGCAACAAGCGCTGCGAGACGAACACAGACACCCAGCCCCACCAGTTCGGGAGCGAGGGACGAGCGACCAGCCCGGCGCCCCAGGCGCAGCCGAAACGCAACAAGCGTTGCGCTGCGGAACGAAACAGCCAGCCCGACGCCCCAGGCGCAGCCGGAACGAGACCGCCCCACCACTTCGGGAGC
>JAUIIS010000287.1 GCA_030431575.1 Acidimicrobiia bacterium
GGCGGCTGTTCTAGCGCGGCACTAGGTTGGGGCCATGAGCATAGATTTGGAAGAACTTGCCGCCCGAGCAGCGATCGAAGACGCACTGCTGACCTATTGCCGCGGCATTGACCGCCTCGACGCCGATCTTGTGCGCGCTGCGTTCCACGACGACGCCACGCTCATTGACTACGGCCCGAACCCGTTGAGCATCGACGACTTTGTCACCTACGTGGTCCCGCGCCTACGCGAGGGCTACACGGCCACCCAGCATCGGGTGTCGAACGTGCGGATCGAGCGAGCTGGTAGCACGGCCACCGTCGAGGCATACGTTCTTGCGTTTCACGTCGAAGATGGCAACAACGGGCGCTTCCTCCATACGTTCAACGGCCGCTACATCGATACCGCCGAAGACCGAGGCGACGGCTGGAAAATCTCCAAACGGATCTTGCGCGTCGACTGGTCTCGTCGCGACAAGTGGGCTGAAAGCATGGGTGGCACCTGGCCTGAAAGCGCTCGCGATCGCACCGATCCCGTCTACCGCTGAACTGCGGCTGGCGGCAACGGTGCTGACCTCAGTGGTCCGCCGGGTCCGCCCTACTTCTTGAGCTTACGGCTGCCGCCGTGCCAGTCCTGTTGCTTGCCAACGTCGGCCTCGGTAACCCCTAAGACCCGCAGCTGAGGAACTTCGCGCAGGCTGCGCTTCAATTCGGCGAAGCCACCAAAGTTGGCGAGGCCAATGACATGGTCCCAAAGCTCGACGGCTTGCTCATCGCTGGGGAGTCGCGAGATAACCGGTCCAAAGAAGGCCACTCCCTCAGGTGGCTGGAACTGAATTATTGGCGTACCAACGTCGCGGCCGGTGAGAGCCAATACGTCTTCGGTTTCTTGGGCGATCTCGTCGTCCCACGAAGGGTCCCCGAATGCTTCAGCCAACGACACCGGCAAGTCGGCGGCCTCGAGACACGCGCTGAGATGCTCGGGGGTCGAGAACTTTCGTTGGTGGGCGCTTGGGTCATCGGGCTTGTCGACATCGAACATCGAACCACTGATAGCTGGGTACAGCCGGGCGACGGCTTCGGGCCCATGATCAGCGCGGGCCTTCGCGCACACGCGCAAGAGGTGCAGTCCACGCGAGTGCCCCTCTTCGTACCCTGAAGGGAAGTGGGTGTCATAGTCGACGGACTTGTTGAGGACGCGCAACGAAATGAAGCGCCAATCAACCGAGTAGTCGCGCTGCGACGCAACCTGGCGCACCCACTTGCTGGTCAACCAAGCAAAGGGGCATATGGGGTCGAAGTGAAAGTTGATGTCATAGGTCACCGCGACGACTATATGACTCATCGAGATGACTCATCGAGGTTGCCCTCCAGCGCCATCGATACCTCGGTCGAAACCCTGAGACGCTCGGCCACCAAGAACATCAGCAGCGTGGCGCACGTGATAGCCGCCAAGGTGAGTGGCACCGCATCCAGCCCATAGGCTCGCACCAACGCACCAACGGCCTGGCTTGACAAGATCACACCCACCGAAGCCGCCCCGAGCTGGTAGCCCACTGCTCGTGATGTGTGCGCCGACCCAACCCACGACGGCGTCAACAGAACCATTGCAGGGAAGACCCCTGCCATGGACATCCCCAACCACAACAGCGACACCAAATCAAGACCCGGTACCGGATCCAACCAGAACACGGCCGCTCCAACGACCACCGACGCCAACGACCAGCGCACAAGCTGGGTCGGCCTGACCCGATCGCCAAGCACGCCCAGCAGCATGCGCCCCGCCGTCAAACCACCCCAGTAGGCGGCAACCGCCGTGCCAGCTAACCCGTCAGAAACGCCGCGTTCTTCAGTGAGCACCGAATACGTCCAGTGCCCGTAGCCCGCCTCGGCCGCCACGTAGAAGAAGAAGACGCCCAGCATTCCCAACAACGAAGCCACCGGCATCGGCTCGGCATCCACGGCCACGGCCACCCCAGCGCCTGCGCCTCCAGCGGGTTTGCCGTGAGACGTCAGCTCTGCTTGGGGGTCGACGTCGTACTCTTCGATCTGGCGAAACAGCGCCACCATGATCAACGCTTCTAAGCCCACAACACCGAAGTAGACAGAGCGCCAACCACCACCCAGGTCGAGAACTGCGGTGACCAGAATGGGACCCAACGTGGCCCCGATCCCAAAGAATCCGTGAAGCAAATTCATGGCCCGGGCATTGCGCTGCAACGCGCACCAAGCATTAGCCGTGACATCCACGGTGCCAGCGCCAAGACCAGCCACGAAAGTGGCCGCCACCGCCACGAGCCAGGCAGGGGCCAACCCGGTGAAGGCCAATCCAGCAATAGTCAGCACCGCCCCAACCTGGAAACTGCGAGCTAGCCCGAAACGGGCGTGCAAGTGCCCAGCAGCAGGGGCGCTCACCAAGTAGCCACAGGTGTAGGCCGTCACCAACCAGGCAAGCGAAGACACCGGCCGTTCAAACGAGACCCGCATATCGGGCCAAGCGGTACCCAGGACCCCTTCAGGCAAACCAAGGGTTACGAAGAGCGCAAAGACAACGAGGAGAGCCGGGTCCTTTGCCCAGCGACGGATCGCAGTCAAGACCGGCGAGCTTGGGAAATCTTCTCCGCTCTCTCGACAGCATCGGGGGCGTCGATGGAGCGGGCGACCTCAGCAAAATCGGCGCCAGGACCGGTCCAACGCAATTCATCGAGGGACCCAAACGTCGGTGCGTCGTACGCGATGGTAGCAATGCGGCGAAACAGCAGCGCATCGTCGTAGTGATCTTGCAAAGTCTTAGCCAGCTTGGCCGCGCCTCGCACCTGCACATCCCATTGTCCGGGTGCGGCGGGAATGTTCTCGATGTGGCCGTACCGAGCAAGCACCGTCGATGCCGACTTTGCACCCCATCCGGGTAGGCCTGGGAATCCATCGGCCGTGTCGCCAACCAGACCCAAGTAGTCCGGGATCGACTCCGGGGGCACTCCGAATTTGTCGATGACGCCTTCACGGTCGACCAAGAGTTGTTTGCGCCGGTCGTACTGCACAATCCGAGCGTCGTCGGTAACGCACTGGCCGAGGTCCTTGTCGGGGGTGCAGATCATGACCTGGTCAACTGCAGGATCCGCGGCGGCGAGGCGCGCTGCTGCACCCAGGGCATCATCTGCCTCGAACTCAACCATGGCAAACACACAGAAGCCTGCGGCCTCCAACACATCTTCAAGGAGGTTGAACTGGCTAAGGATCTCTGGCTCGGTCCCCGAACCGTCCTTGTAGCCGTCGTACAAGTCGTTGCGGAAAGACTCGATGACGTGGTCAGTGGCAATGCCGACATGGGTTGCCCCATCTTCGAGCAGCATGAACATCGAGTTGAGAACGCCGCGAACTGCCCCAGTGTGTTGGCCAGTGGCTGTTTGATGAGTCGGCAGAGCAAAGTGGTAACGGAAGAGCTCGTAGGTGCCGTCGACAAGATGTACGCGCATGCACGAAGTCTGCCATGTGGTGTCAAGAACAGAGCCAACTGGACCTGCCTATGTACCTAAAGTCCTCGCGTCGCCGGCCGATTCTTACACCATGACCTTGAGGCGGCACCTGCCGACCGTCGCGCGATCCCCACAAACTGGGTACGCGACGGCATCATCTTTCTCCGGCCAAACGGCCAGGAGTTCGGTGCCTCTATTCTTCGACGAGTTCGATGAGCGTTCCGAACGAACCCTTCGGATGCACAAAAGCAACCGTGGTTCCACGCGAGCCCGGACGCGGTGCCTTGTCGATCGGGGTGGCTCCAGCAGCCACCATCGCCGCAAGCGCTTCGGCGCAGTTATCTACCCTGTACCCAATGTGGTGCAACCCCTCGCCCCGTTTTGCGATGGACTTAGCAATGGGCGACTCGTCATGGGTGGCGCACGTCAGCTGGATATAGCTGTCAGCCACCTTGATCAGAGCTTCTTCGACGCCGTCGCTTTCAACGATCTCGCGATGATGAACCTCGGCGCCAAACGCGTCTCGGTAGTACTGGATGGCGGCCTCCAGGTCGCGCACTGCAATGGCAACGTGATCGATTTCGGTCAACAGCATGGCGCTGCTCCTTTGTCTGGGCACTTGGCTGACTACGGCCGCTCGGGCCAGTCCCATTCTCGCCTGGCGACGCGGTTTTCACCGTATCGCCAACCCCTTTCTTGCAAGAGAAGTTCTCTTGCCAGATATCGCCCCACGATGACCAGTAGTCTCGGCTGGTCGGACTGTTGGGACGGTAACCCTGACCCTGTGCACCGTCCGTGCCTGCAGGGCCGTACCCCCACCCTTACCAATACGTCGACGCAGACGGAAAGGACCTCTCATGGCGACAACGCCCGATGAGATTCGCTCCACATCTTTCCCCACGGTCAAGAAAGGTCTTGACCCCGAGGCAGTAGCCACCTACCTCGGTTCCCTCGCTGACGAGGTGGGTTCGCTGGCGGAACAAGCGCAGAAGGCAGAGGGTGAGCTGGATGCGGCGCGCGCCGAGATCGATGCAGCGCGGGCCGAAGCCCAAACTGCTCGCTCGCAGGCCGAGGCTGCCAATCAAGCCGCACAACAGGCCGCCGCTCAGGCCGCCGACTTGGCGGCACAGGCACAGGCAGTCGAGGCAAATGCGATGTCGCCCAACACCAAAATTGAAGTCGTGGGGTCTCACGTCGACGAAGTTCTCGAGGCCGCCCAACGGTCC
>JAUIIS010000288.1 GCA_030431575.1 Acidimicrobiia bacterium
TGGCAGTAACCCCTTTGGGCATGTTGCCGACATCAATGGTGGCTGTCACCGTATTGGAGCTCGGGTCGATGCGAGACACCGACCCATCCAGAGCGTTCGCAACCCACACTGCCCCACTACCAACAGAAACACCGCTAGGTCTGTCGCCGACATCAATGGTGGCGGTAACAGCATTCGGGGAATCGATGCGCAAGGCCAAGACGCTCACGACTCCGCAGGCCGCGAGTAGTGCGAGGGCAAGTCCGGCGATATGCAGGCGGGTTCGGCGAGGCCGAACCCCTCCACCATGCGAGTCCCTCCGACGCCCATGCTGAACAACAGTCATCCCCCCCACAGCGTCGTGCCAGTTTCGCCCCCCACGTCCTAGTGCTACTGGGAGCCAGTACCCGGCTCCCAGTAGCAGCACGGAGAATGGGCGGACTGAAGTACGAACGAGGCTTCTAACTACCCAGGGCACCGAGTCGTTGTCTGGGCGGAGGCCTAGTCCGAGAGCGAACATGCCCGGGGTCCGTCGGGACACGACAATGGCAAGCGGTTCTATAGCGAACCACACGGCGATCAAGGCAGCCCATTCGGTCACCTGAAGACCACCTCCACCATTTGAGGCTAATGCACCTACCCATCCGAACGTGGACAGCAGAATTCCCCAGAGCACCGAGTAGAGCACGGCCCCTGGAGGAACGGGGAATGAGAACCCGGTCAGGTTGAGTGCGATCAAGAGCAGCAGAGCGCTAGCCGCTCCGGAAGCCGATGAGCTAAGGATCCGGGTCCAAGCCCCGGCAGCGCCCTCCCCTGCCGAGCCTGGCTCGCTCTGCTGACAGTCTGGGTCCAAGGGAGTTGCGAGGTCCGATCGGAGGACTGGACCGGTCCGCTGCAAGTGGGCGCTCATGACGAGGGGTTCTAAGGACAGTGGCAGGGTCCGTCCTGTCGGGTGCGGCCTCAACAGCAACTCTGGCGGACCCGGACCCCTCCAAGGAAGGCGTGGGGCCAGAGGCACCTCGGAGAGCGTTGAGAAACTCGCCACTGGTTCTGTAGCGATCCTTCGGTTCCTTCTCCATGGCCTTGTCGATCACTGCAACAAGGCCGCGTGGCACGGACGAAGGAAGGGGTGGTGGCGGCTCTGAGACGACTCGGAGGATGACAGCGCTGGGCGCATCGTCTGTGCGGATGAGGAACGGCGCTTGGCCGGCTAGTAGAGCGTAGAGGGTGGCGCCGAGTGAAAACACGTCGGATTCGGGCCGTGCCCGGTGCCCCTGATGGATCTCCGGCGCACAGTAGGCGAAGGTGCCGGTGAAGCTCCCGGTTGTGGACTGCGTTGCGTCGGTTATGGTCGCTATCCCGAAATCCCCCAACAGATGCTCGCCACGGCGGCCGATCAGAACGTTCGGCGGCTTCACGTCGCGGTGGATCACCCCGGCCTCATGAGCTGCACTTAGGGCGTCAGCGATCTCGATGCCGACCTGGATTGTGTCGTCTGCGCTGAGAGGGCCACCCGACTTCAACTGCTCAGACAGAGCACCGCCCGGCAGTAGTTCCATTGCCATGTATGGGCTGCCACTTTGTGTGATCCCGGCATCATGGAGTGCCACAACGTGAGGGTGCCAAGAAAGCTCACCAACAGTCCGGCACTCGGAACGGAATCGTCGTTCCACGTCAGGTCCTGACGCATGCGTAGACAACACTTTGAGCGCGACCTTTCGGCCGACAGACAGCTGCACCGCCTCGTAGACCGTGGCGAAACCACCCCTACCTATCTCAGAAGAGATCCGGTATCCGTCGACGATCGGCCACAAAGCACGACCGGCGTCTGTCACTCCCGCAACTCTGCCACCCAGCCCACGGCAACGGACGTTACCGGACCGGTCGGACCAGGTCGACAACTGTTGCCGCCGAACGACCCAACGCCAGGTGCGACGACTGAAGCACCCAACGGCGGATGGTGCACGAGCGACCCCACTTCACCCCGCCGCCTGATGCTGTGAATCGCCCCGGGTTTCGTAGAGGCTCGGGTTATTGAGTCACGGCTTGGTCGGCTGTGCTCATCTGACGGTAGTTGGCTTCGTGATAGGCGGGGGTAGTGAAGCGGCGACGGCCGGGCAGGATCTCGCCGTGGCGGCGCCGGTGGTTGAACCAGTCGACGTATTCGAGGGTGGCGAACTCGACGTCCTCGAGCCCGTTCCAGGGCCCGCGGGGATAGATCAGTTCCCACTTGAACAAGCCGTTGAAGGACTCGATCATCGCGTTGTCGTAGCTGTCGCCTTTGGAGCCAACCGACGCGACCACGCCGTTGTCGGCGAGCCGCTGCGAGTAGCGAATGCTCAGATACTGAACTCCCATGTCGCTGTGATGCACGAGCCGGTCGAGGTTGTCGCCGGCTCGGCGCCGGTTGAACACGGCCATCTCCAGCGCGTCGATGGCTAGATCGGATCGCAGCGATGTGGAGGCCTGCCAGCCGACGACGAAGCGGGAGTAGGCGTCGATGATGAACGCGACGTACACCCACCCGGCATGCGTCTTCACATAGGTCAGATCCGCGAGCCAGAGCCGGTTCGGGGCCTCGGCGGTGAAGTCCCGGTCGACGAGATCGGCCGGCCTCTCCGAGCCGTCGTCGGTGATCGTGGTCTTCACCCAGGATCGGCCCCGGCGCACACCCGACAGGCCCATCTCCTTCATCAGTCGTTCGACGGTGCAGCGAGCGACGCGGATGCCGTCGACGTTGTTGAGGTGGTCCCACATCTTGTCGCCGCCATACGCGACGAAGTTCTCGTCGTAGACCCGCTGGATCACCGGCTTCAGCTCGGCGTCGCGGATCGCTCGCGCCGAGGGCGGCCGGTTCTTGGCGGCGTGATAGGTCGAGGGGGCGATGCCAAGCAGCTTGGCGATCGGCTCGATTCCCCACCGCAGCGTGCCGCTGCGTCGGTTCTTGTGTTCGTCGATGAACCGGATCACGTCTTCGACTGGCGGTCGAGCTCCGCCCCGAAGAAAGCCGAAGCCGCCTTCAAGATGTCGTTGGCCCGGCGCAGCTCGGCGTTCTCACGCTTCAGCCGCTTCAGCTCCGCAAGTTCATCGCTCGTGGGCCCGGACCGGTGGCCACCATCGATCTCGGCCCGGCTAACCCACTTGCGCACCGTCTCTGGTGTCGGGCCCAACTTCTCCGCGACCGAGCTGATCGCTTCCCACTGCGACCCGTACTCGTGCTGATGCTCAAGAACCATCCGCACTGCACGCTCACGCATCTCCACCGGGTAACGCCCCGGCCTTCTCTGATCTGACATAGCTCCATCCTTCTCAAGGATCGGAGCCTCCACCAGACCCGGGGAGATTCATTTCGAGCTGCTAGCTCGGCTCGCGCAGCTGTCCTCATCTGACTAGCGGCGAGGCGAGCCACTCCGGCTGGCCCGGCTCGCGCGATTGAAGCGACTCAACGCTCGTCAGAGCGGCAGATGTCCGTTGACCTGTCGGGGTGGTGCACATCGCTCCCTCGCCTCTAGGCGTCGCTCAGATGGCAGATGGATAGGTGTGACCTAGGTGGTGGACTCGATCGCATCGATGTCCGAAAGGATCTCGATTGCAGCAGCGCGCCTTTCGTCGTCGGCGCTGTTTGCAACCATCTCCGCCAGACTGACTGCTAGAGCTCGAGCGCTTTCGCGCTCAGCTGCTCCCATCCAGAATGCGGCCAATTCAAGTGCTGCAACTTCGGCCACCCCTATGGCGGGCGATGCCAACGCCAGGTTCAATCGGCGGTCGTACAGGTCGAAGTCGAACGACTCGCTGCTTGCGTCGTCGAGGGTCTCCAGCTGGTCTTGTGCCAGCATCAAGTTGGCAATGGAACTCCAGAGCAGCACGGGAGAATCGGCGACTTCTCCGATGAGCCTCTGGCCTTCTGCGCTCTCGTTGCCGAGACGTTCGGCGAGATCCAGCTTCGCCTCCGCTGCCACGTACGGGTCTTCGCACAGCGCTGCTTGCTCCAGCAATGCGGCTGCCTCGGCGTCGGGCAGGTCGGTTTCCCCGCACAGGAGGATCGTGGCTTCGTCAGCGACTACTGGATCGGCTGACTGCTGAAGTGCTCTAAGTGTGACTTCCAGGTCGGGGGAATCGAGGTCGAGATTCAACAGAGTGACGCGATCTGCGAGCGTCTCGGTTGAGGCCAATGCGTCGATGCAGGCTTCGATTCCGTCAGGGTGGATCGATGGGTCCCGGTCGACGGCTAGGACAGCCTTCTCGGCGACCTGCGTTTCCCCGGCCGAAACAGCCTCAGCAACTTGACTCGCCAAGTCATCAAGGTCTCGCGGCTGATGGCGATTGACGATCTGCGAAAGCCTGGCGACTGGCTCCCCGAAGACCAGGGCTTCGGCTCCCTCTGGCATCGTTGCGGCCTTCTTGAGGTTGTGCTGCTGGCAAAGCAACTGGAGGTTGTCGACCTCGTTGGATCCACCCCGTGAATAGGGAACGATGTGGTCGACATGGATCGGTCCATCGTGGGGTCCTTCCGCTTGGCAGCGGCCGTTGTCCCGGGTCCACACCTCCGCTCGAACTGATTGCGGTATGGACCGGCTCGGAGGTGGGCGAAACACGGCGGTTATCGCCCCGGCGTTGTACCAGTCGGGTGCCGTCGCGAGCGGGTTGGACGCGGGTTCTGGCAGCCCGGCCGCGGTGAGAGCGGTCTTCAGGCCGTCTTCG
>JAUIIS010000289.1 GCA_030431575.1 Acidimicrobiia bacterium
CGACCCCATTGCCAAGCTTGGCGAACTCGCCAATCTCAAAGCCCAAGGTCTTCTCACCGAAGAAGAGTTCAGCGCGGCCAAGGCCAAACTGCTCGGCCTCTAGAAACGCCTTGCCTGCCCTGCTCAGCCGCCGCCCGTGGTAAACCTGGCCCGGCCATTCGGCCGAGCACTATCGCCGCGTCGTCTGCGCCAGCGTCGCCACGTCGAACACGAGATAACCGACCTATGGCGCCGCTTGCGCATTGCCACAGCGCTGCTCGTTGCCGTTCTTATTGCCGGGACGGTGGGCTACACCATCTTGGGCCTCGACCTCACAGACTCGCTCTACCAAACGGTCATTACGGTCTCAACGGTCGGCTACCGAGAAGTTGGGCAAGTCAACGACAACTACAAGTACTTCACCATCGTCTTGATCTTGTTCGGGGCGGGTTCGGTGCTCTACACCTTGGGCGTATTGATCGAGACCCTGGTTGAGGGCAGGCTCACACGAGAATTCGGGAGACGACGCATGGAACGTGTGATCGAAAACATGGACCGCCACACCATCGTGTGCGGTTGGGGCCAGGTCGGCCAGGCCATCAGCGCGACGCTTGGCGCCGAAGGCCGCGATGTCGTGGTCATCGACCGCGACATCGATGCAGAGGTGCTCGACCACCACTTGATCGTGGGCGACGCCACCGACGACAACGTCTTGCGACGCGCAGGCCTCATGCACGCATCGTCGCTGGTGGTGGCCCTCAACGGCGCTGCCGACAACGTCTACGTCACGCTGTCTGCCCGTGCAGCCCAACCCGACATCTTTATCGTGGCTCGAGCCAACGATGCTTCGGCCGAACCCAAGCTGTTTCAGGCCGGTGCTAACCGTGTTGTGAACCCCCATCAACTCGGCGGCGCACATATGGCGGCACTTGTCACCCAACCAAACGTTGCCGAGTTTCTTGACATTGCTATGCACGACCGCGAACTCGCGGTCAGCATCGCCGAAGTCACCGTGGCTCCGGGTTCAAGTTTCGCGAACAGCAGTATTGAGTCAGCAGATCTCGGGGGCACAACGGTGCTGGCGTTACGAGAAGCGTCCGGGGCGTTCGTGCACCATCCGTCCCCAAGTCGGCTCTTGGCTGTCGGCGATGTGATCATTGCTCTGGGAACACAGGCCGAGCACCAACAGTTGCGGGCGCTCGCAGCGGCCTAACAGCGCCGCGTCGGAGCGCACCCAGATCAAGATCTCCCGATGGCGCAACCCTGCTGGGCGACGACCAACTACCCTCAGCGCCTATGACTGATGGCATCTTGTCTGAACCAATGGACCTCGATGGTCCGTCGCCGCGTCGGCTTGCCCCCACGCCCATCAACGTCCAGCTCGGCATGGTGCTGACCCACCGCCCATCGGGCATGATGGGCTCGGTGGTCCGCTACGTGGCTGGCCAGCAGATCGTGCTCCGAGACGACTCCGGGCGCGACCATCAAATGCGGCCTCAAGACGGGGTGTTTGCGTTCCAAGGAAAGCCTGTCGCCCTGCGCAAACTCCAAGCGCCAGAACAAACGAAGTCGCCACAGTTCACGGCGTCAGGTTCCATCGACCTTGGAGCTGTGCCTGCACGCATCGCTCGCGGCAGCCGCATCTACGTCGAAGGCATTCACGACGCCGAACTCGTTGAGAAGGTTTGGGGAGACGACCTCCGCGTCGAAGGCATCGTGGTCGAACAGATGGACGGGGCCGACGACCTCACGTCGCTCGTCCGCTCGTTTCAACCCGGACCCCGCCGGCGCCTCGGCGTGTTGCTCGACCATTTGGTCGAAGGCTCCAAAGAGTCTCGGATCGCCGCCGAAATCAACAACCCGCACGTCCTCATCTGCGGTCACCCCTACGTCGACATTTGGCAAGCAGTGCGGCCAAGCGTGGCCGGCATCGAAGCCTGGCCCGTCATCCCCAAAGGCCAACCATGGAAAGAGGGGGTACTGGCAGCTGTTGGCTCAAACGACAACTCCGGTTTGTACTGGAAGAAGCTCTTAGGCAAAGTTTCCACCTACAAAGATCTCGAGACGCCCATCATTACCGCCGTCGAACAACTCATCGACTTTGTCGCCATCCCCGACCAGTAACCGCACTACCCATCACGCAGACCCCTTCTTCAACCACATCCCTTCTTCAACCAACCCCCCTTCTCTTCACACGAGATAGCACTAGGAGCAGCATGGCTACCGACAACATCAGCGGAATCGACGTCCTCAACGTCACCGCGTGGCTCGCCGACCGCGTGGACGTCACCGGTACGCTTGACTTCGACCTCGTGGCCCATGGACGCTCGAACCTCACCTTCGTTGTCAACGACCCCAGTGGCCAAAAGTGGGTGCTGCGACGCCCACCCACCGGGCATGTCCTGGCCAGCGCGCACGACATGGGGCGCGAGCACCGCATCATGTCGGCACTAGCCCCCACCGCAGTCCCGGTGCCAACCATGGTCGACATGTGCACCGACGATTCCGTAAATGGGGCTCCTTTCTACGTCATGGAATTCATGGACGGCTACATCCTCAAAGACCTCGCAGACGTGGCCGAATTCACTCCCTCTCAACGGCGCACCCAAAGCGAAGCGCTTGTTGACACCCTTGCGGCGTTGCACGAAATCGACCCCGACACCGTGGGCCTTGGCGACCTGGGCAAGAAGGAGGACTACCTAGCCCGTCAGCTCCGTCGCTGGAAGCGCCAAATCGACGAAGGCTCCGACCGCGACATGCCGCTCTTCCACGAACTCCACGCTCGGCTCGAAGCAAAAATGCCAACCCAACAAGGCGCTGGGATTGCGCACGGCGACTACCGCCTAGACAACTGCATGATCGGCCACGACATGGGTGTTGCCGCAGTCCTCGACTGGGAGCTCTGCACCCTAGGCGACGTCCTCGCAGACCTCGGCGGCATGTTGATGTGGTGGGGAGACCCCACCAACGACGCCCCCACCATGGCCGAAGTGCCCACACTTGCCGAGGGTTACCTCACCCCCGACGAGGTAGTGGCCCGCTACGACGCCGCCAGCAGCCGTGACCTGTCGGACCTGCCGTACTACACCGCCTTTCAGTTCTGGCGCCTCGGCGCAATCTCAGAAGGAGTACGAGTCCGTTTTACCGCCGGCGCCATGGGCGACAAGGACCTCGGCGACGAAGCCCAAGGCTACGAAGAACGCGTCGATGGGCTGCTCGAACAATCGCACCGCATCTTGTCAAGTCTCTAGCGACGGCTACAGCAGGGCGCGCCGTTTAGACGGATCCGCCGCTGCGCCAGTACTGGCCATCTGAACGATCGAGAAACCCCTCGTCGACTAGGTAACGCCGGGTCGTTGCGGTGTCATTGTCGAACCCACGCAAGATGGCGTTCACCTCGCGTTCGCTGTAGTGCTGGCCCGGTTCGAACATCTGGGCCAAGTAGTCCAGCACCACCAGCTTCTTGGATCGCTTTGTGGGCCAGCGCACAAGCTTGCCATCGCGCACCGCTGTCTCCAACACATGCCGCAGCCCCTCAGGAGCATCGTCATGTTCGGTAGACCCAGCCACTGGGGCCGCCGCTACCGCTGCGGCCTTGAAGTGCGCCTCTATGAGCGCGAACGACCCATCGCTGCCAACTTCGACAAGCCCCGAGTCTTGCAACCTTGCCAGCGCAGCGGCGGTGTCTCGCACGCGCAAACCACTCGAACGGGCAATGTCTTCAAGCACAACGTCGCCCAAGATCATGGCTGCAACAACGCGCCGCCGCTCAGGCTCGGCCAACAAGCCAACCAACTGTTCTGGCGACAACACCACCTCAGACATCTCAGGAGTATGCCACCGCTGCCGCAGGCTTCTAACGCAGCGGCGCAAAGAACGAGAAGAGGTCCTCAACAACCAGGTCTGGCTGCTCTGCCGCACCGAAATGGCCCCCTCGGGGCATGACGGTGTAGCGATGAAGGTTGGCGTAGCGGGCAATGACCGACCGCGGCAAATGCACAACGTCGCGAGGAAACACCGCAAAGCCCATTGGCGCCTCGAGCACCGGACGGCGATCGTGGCACAACGGCCACGGCTTCGAGAAGTGCTCGTGATACAACCGCAGCGACGACGTGATAGCACCGGTGGCCCAATACAAAGTGGCCAGCGTGCACAGATGCTCGCGGTCAAAGACACGCTCGACCTCGCCACCACAGTCACTCCAGTTGCGGCGACGTTCCCAGAGCCAAGCCGCCGTAGCGACAGGCGAATCGGCAAGACCATACGCAAGCGTCTGCGGGTCGGCCACATGAACAGTCACGTGGCTGCGTATCAGTGGTTCGGCCTCGGCGTTGCGGGCCTGCATCCATGCCTCGTCGCTGGCCCATGCGTCGGGGCCCAACTCGCGACGGTTGACCCCTGGTATAAGCGCTATCGAGCTGTGCGCCCCTACGAGCCTGCCCGCGTGCGCATGCGCGAGTTGCGCGGTGATGAGGCCACCCCAGTCGCCACCGTGCACGGCAAAGCGCGGGTGCCCGAGATGGTCACACATGGCGCCAACAATGAGATCAGCGCATGCAGCAACGTCGATCCCAGACCGCGTGAGCGGCTCAGAAAACCCGAATCCGGGGAGCGAAAACACATAGACATCGAACGCGTCATCTGCGCTACCGCCAAAGTCCTCCGGCCGAGACAGCGGCGCAATAACATCCTTGAAG
>JAUIIS010000290.1 GCA_030431575.1 Acidimicrobiia bacterium
CAACAGACTTAGCGTGTTCGACGGCCTTGTTGACCCGGAACTCGTAGGACCACTCGGGGTCGATGAGCACGGGTGTGACACCCCAGCTGAGCGTGAGCTGCTGCGCTGTTCTAGGGTCGGCCGTCATACCCAGGATGGGGATGTGCGGTCGAAATCTCGCCATGGAGCGAACCGTAAAGCCAGAACCCGAGATACACACCAGCGCGGACAGGTCCATCTCGTTAGCGGTGCGCCAGGTAGCGGTGGTCATGGCGTCGGTGATGATTTGCGCTGGATCGTTGCTGGACTTGAGACGCAGCGCGGTGACCCGCTCGGCCCATGCCTTGTAGTCGAACTCCTCGTCGGCGCGATGGGCAATGTGGGCCATGGTCTCCACCGACTCGGTGGCGAACTCTCCAATGGCGGTCTCTGCCGACAACATGACGGCGGAGGTGCCATCGAAGACGGCGTTAGCCACGTCGGACGCTTCGGCTCGCGTTGGCGTCGGGGCGTTCACCATGGAGTCGAGCATCTGTGTGGCGGTGATCACCGGAAGGCCGCCAGCGATGCATTCGGCGATAATGCGCTTCTGGAGGTGTGGCAATTCGGCAAGGTCGCATTCGGCGCCGAGGTCGCCACGAGCCACCATGATGGCTGAGGAGGCTTCGATGATGCCCGCCAGGTTGTCGATGGCGGCCCGGGTCTCGATTTTTGCCACGACAAGCGGGCCCCGTGGGTGTGGCTCGGTGCCGATACGACGCACGTCATGTGCCGAGCGCACACAGGACAACGCCACCATGTCGACGCCGGCATCGATGAACGCGTCGAGTTTCTTGAGATCGTCGTCTGTGGGGGTAGACGCAGTGAGGCGCTCGGAGGGGATCTGTAGGGCCGGGCGACCTCTCAGCCACCCGCCAGCGGCCACGCGTGCCTCAATGGCGTCGTTGGTGACGTCTTGGATGTCAAGGGTGACCTGGCCGTCGCCAAAGCGGATGACGTCGCCGGGCCGAACATCGTGCAACAAGTTCTCGTAGTCGATCTGCACAACGTCGGTTCTGGAAGGCTCGGTTCCTTGAACGAGGCGAAGCGTTGCATCTTTTTCGATTTCGATGCCCAACTCGCCAAAGGCCGTTGAGCGGACTTTGGGGCCTGGGAGGTCGACCAACACGCCCACCCGGAGGCCTTCTTGGTCGGCTACCTTACGAATCCGGTGGTACCGGTCCAGGGACTCGTCGAGCGTGCTGTGGGCTAGCCCGAGGCGGGCCACGTCCATGCCAGCGTGCATGAGCTTGGCGAGGGCAGCTTCACTCTCTGAGGCAGGGCCAATGGTTGCGATGATCTTGGTACGGCGTTGCATTGCCTACCAGCGTACGGGTCGTTGACTGTTGAGTGGTGCCTTTGTCTTGCAGCGCCTAGTTGAGCTTCGCCCGCGCCTGACGTGCCAGATCGGCCACCTTGGCTTTATGGGTTGCGGGTACCAGTTCGCTGCTGGCCTCGTACAGCGCCGCGGCTTCATCGAATGCGCCGGTGTAGAACAACGCCTCAGCAAGCTGGATTTGCTCCTCTGGGGTTACCGCAGGGCACCGTGAACGCAAACGGACGGCCCAGCGCAGGTTCTTGCGCTCGTCGGCTCGACGGTAGGCATTGACAAGGTTGGCGCTCATGCGGGCAAGGATTTGGATACTGCTCACCGAGTCGAGGTACTGCGCTAAGAACGGGGTGCCGGGAGCCGCGAGTTTGGCAAAGATGGCCTTGCAGTCCTTTGGACTGAGTAGGACGCCCCCGGCGAACGCGTCGACAAGGACCTCGGGCCGCGAGCGGTCGCGGACCAAGAAGTGCCCCGGCATGCCAACCCCATCAAAGGTTGCACCCAGCTTCGCTCCCACTTCGATGAGAAGCGCCGCCAGGGAGATGGGCAACCCTTTTCGCCGACGCAACACGCCACTGAGCAGCGAGTTTGATGGGCTGTAGTAGTGGTCGCTGTCGCCAGCGAAACCTAGCTCACCAAAGAGCGTGTGCGAGATTGCCTCGATGGTGGCCTCAGGGCACTGGTGCGCGAGTGCGTCGACTTGTTGGCGAAGGGCGTCGGGGTCTGCGTCAGGTTCCGCATGCAGGTCCAGCAGGCTCCACCCATCGATGAGATCGATGTTCTTGGCGGGGCCATTCACCAACTCGACAAAGCGCAGTGTTGCATCCATTCCTCGTGCACCATAGGCGGGCGCTTGTCGAATCGGGCCTACCATCTCACCATGGCTTCTTGGTCCTACCTCGATCACCCCGGCCCGTTGGCATTTGCGCACCGCGGCGGGGCCCTCGACGCGCCGGAGAACTCGATCGAGGCATTCGACAACGCCTTGGCGGCCGGCTACCGCTACCTCGAAACGGACGTCCACTTGAGTGCCGACGGCGTCGTCGTTGCGCTCCACGACGACCGCCTCGATCGCGTTAGTGCGCATCGCGGAGCGGTGAATGAGCTGACCTGGGCTGAGCTCCGCAACGCCAAGATTGCTGAGTCGGGCACCATCCCGCGGCTGGCCGACCTGTTGGAACGCTTCCCCACGGCCCGTTTCAACATCGATCCCAAGAGCGACGAGGTTGTGGAGCCCCTCATCGACGTTATCCAAGCACTGCGCGCCGTCGACAGGGTCTGCGTTGGCTCATTTTCGGACCGGCGGATCGCTCGAGCGTCCGAACGCCTGGGACCTCGGCTGTGTACCAGCCCAGGTCCGCGAGGTATCGCCAAGCTGCGCGCCGCGAGTCTGGGCGCTCCACTTGGGCCAGTCCCCTACGGCTGTGTCCAAGTTCCGGTGCAAGTGAGGAATGTGCCCATCGTGACCGAGCGCTTTGTGGAGGCCATGCATAGGCGCAACTTGGACGTCCACGTGTGGACCATCGACGACGAGGGCGAAATGGACCGGCTGCTCGACCTGGGCGTAGATGGCATCATGACCGACAGTCTGCTGGTTCTTCGTGGCGTGTTGCAGCGTCGAGGTGCTTGGGTGCCGGATCAATAGAGGCCACGATCTGTGGACGAACCTGTGGGTGAGCTGTGGGTGATCTGCACAATGCTGGGGATTTCGACCATTCTCCGGGGATAACCCTGGGGAACACAAAAAGCCGCTTGACCTGGGATTATGTCCGTGTCATTGTCTCTCTTACGCCAGCGACAACGGCGCAGGCCAAACTCAGCAACTGAGTGGGAAGCGGTGGCAGCACTGAAGCCCTCAAGGACGCAGAGCAAGGTCGGCACACGGCCGCAGGTGTAGGAATACGAGTCGGATTCAATGCTTAGGCAGCGAATCCAGCAGAACGGAACGACTAAGCCTTCGGGCGAGGAAAAGCCAGACTGTCAGGTGAAGGGATGCAAAGGACTTTCGGGTCTGGAGCATCCAAAAACCACCGCACAGTGAACAACGATCCCTCCGGGGAGAGCGTTCGCTGGTGCCCTAGAAACACCTACAGGACCCTCCGGGGAAACCAGAGGTGGCCTCAGGGGCAGACATCACGACTGCTACGGCTGCAGAACCTTCGGGTTCAGCGCTGAGCGACCGTAATGGAGCGGGGCAAGCGAGATCAACCATGCTCTTCGGAGCCCCCGATCACGCATCGTATTCCGCACGGTTTGACCCCGGGAGTCCCTTCCGGGGTCTTCGTGCGTTTTGTGGCAGGCTGGATCTCAATGACGCTCGGGAACAACCCCCTCACCAGCGCCGACTACCGCAGCACCCTCACCTACGACGTGCCCCTGCGGTTCGATGCGACCGTTGGCGGCGTACGCAGTAGTCGTAGCGACCCCACGAGCACCAAGCTGGGGCGAGCTTTCGTGAAAGCGTTACATACCCAAGCCGGCCCAGCCACCGTCGCCGTGTTTGCTGACGGGCCCGGGCGGGCCAGTTTTGCGGCTTGGGGGCCTGGCGCCGCCCTAGGTGCACAAACCGCCAAAGGCTGGCTGGGTCTAGACGACCCACTCGAGACGTTCGACCCATCGCCACACCCGCTCGTGGCCAAGCTTGCGCGGGCTGCGGGCCCCCGCCGACTTGGCCGCTTTGGGCCCCTCGTTGAACGTCTTGTCCCCACCATTTTGGGCCAGCTCGTTATCGCCAAGGAGGCCAAACGCAGCTACAACCGACTGGTGCGCCAACACGCTCGGCCAGCACCAGGTCCGTTCGCTCTGTTGCTGCCCCCTCACCCCGACTGGCTAGCCGAGCAATCCATTGCCCAATTCCACGTGGTGGGGGTCGAAGCCAAGCGGGCCAAGATCATCAAACGAGTTTGCGCCCGGGCCAACCGAATCGAGCGTCTTCGAGATCTTCCCGTTGCCGCGGCCTACCCGCGACTTCTTGCCGTTCGTGGGCTTGGGCCGTGGACCGTTAGCTCAGTTGCCTATGAGGTGTTTGGCGACCCCGATGCGGTGGTGGTGGGCGACTACAACCTCCCGCACACTGTTGCGTTCGCGCTCACGGGCAAACGCCGTTCCAACGACGAGGAAATGCTTGAGCTGCTGGCCCCGTTCGCCCCGCACCGGGGTCGAGTGCAACGTCTCCTCAAGACCGCCGGCCCGGCCGCCCGTCCACCCCGCCATGGTCCCAAGCTCCCCTTTCGCGAGATTGAACAGCACTAGCTGGTTGAAACAGCACTAGCTGGTTGAAACAGCACTAGCTGGTTGA
>JAUIIS010000291.1 GCA_030431575.1 Acidimicrobiia bacterium
GAGGGCCTTGTTCTGTACCCAAACGAGCTACACGGTCAAGTTCGCCCAGTACCCCTCGGTTAGTGTCACCAAGACTGCCAAGGTCTTCGACCACAACAAGAACGGGTACAACGACCCCGGCGACGTGATCCTGTGGACCGCCACCGTGGTCAACGACGGCAACGTAACGCTCAGCCCTGCTGGACTGGTGGACGAAGACATCAACTGCAAGCTGCAGGAGAAGGTCTTGGCCCCAGGTGACAGTCTGTCGTGCGAAGGCAAGCAGCTCATCAAGCACAGCGACGTTGGCACGACCATCAAGAACACTGCACTCGGAGGCGGCTTCTTTGGTGACCAGCGTTACCAAGAAGAGGCCATGGCTTCGGTTGAAGTGCCTTACCTTGCCCGCATCACTATTAAGAAGAGCGCCGTTGACGAAGGTGGCGCCTTCTACTTCGGCGGCGACCTCGGCAAGTTTGGCCTAAAGGTAAAGGCCGACAGCTACAACTCCCGGACCTTCACGGTCCTCGCTGGCCAGCAGTACAACGTCGGCGAACGAGTCCCTGAGGGCTGGAACCTCACGGGTCTCGATTGCTGGAACGACAAGCCACGGCCAACCACTGTTTCCACCGACACCGAGAAGCTTCGGCCTCATGGGAGCAAGTGGAAGATTGACGCCGAGAACGCTCGAGTCGCGATCTACCCGGCACCTTACGGCAGCGTGACCTGTAACTTCACCAACACTCCCAAGCCCACAGGTGAAGTGGTCATCAAGAAGATCACTGTCGGCGGCGAAGGCAAATTCGGCTTCGATGCAGACTTCGGTCGATTTGCCTTGGCCGGTTACGAAGGCAAGTACACCTACAGCGACACCTATGAGGTGTACGCCGGCGAGACGGTCCGTGTCCGCGAGCGAGCCAGCAAGAACTGGGAGCTCACCGACATCAACTGCTTCGACGACGACGGCAACAGCAAGTGGGAGACCAGCCTTGAGGCTGCTGGCGCCCGCATCGCTGTCGGCGAAGACGACCGAGTGACCTGCGTGTTCACCAACACCTACGTTGGCAAGCCTGACCCCACGCCCAAGACGGGCACCGTGGTGATCAAGAAGCGTGCCAACGGCGACAGCGGAACGTTCACGTTCGCTGGCCCTAACGGTAAGTTCAACATCTACGCTGGCCAGGGCAAGGACGCCTCGGTTTCCTACGAGCTCACCGCAGGCACCGAGTACAAGTTCAGCGAGTACAGCCATGATGGCTGGACGCTGGCTAGCTTGAGCTGCTGGGGCGACGGCAAGTGGTCAACTGTGGCGGCAACGGCGTACATCACTCCAGCCGCTGGCGGCAGCACCACCTGCTACTGGGTCAACGAGGCCAAGGTTGTTAAGCCAACCGTTGAGCCCGCTGACGAGGTTGTCGTCGACAAGGAAGAGGACAAGAAAGAGGTTGTCGTCAAGCCAGTTGTCGAAGAAGAGAAGGAAGAGGTTGTCCCGGAGAAGGAAGAGCAAGAAACTCCGGTCAAGCCAACCCCAACTCCTGAGCCAGTCAAGTACGGCACGATCACCATCGAGATGTACAACCATGCTGGGGCCGACACCTTCGGGTTTGGCGGCGACTTGGGCGGCTTCTCGCTGAATGGCTACCAGGGCGCCTACGTTGGCAAGACCTTCTCGGTCAAAGCCGGCACTTACGGTGTGACCCAGTACGTCAACGACGGCTGGAACCTCTGGTCTGTTGAGTGCTACGGCACTGGCAGCTGGTCAGAGACCAACCCAAGCGCGACCATCACGGTTGGCGAGGGTCAGCACGCCACCTGCAAGTGGATCAACAAGGCTCTCCCCAAAGAGGAAGAGCCAAAGCCCAAGGCTGAAGTTTCCGAGGACGACAAAGAGAAGAAGTCGACCAAGGAAGAAGACATCCAGAACACCCCCAAGGTTGTTGATGTCGAAGGCGACGACCTCGACGCCTAAGTAATGGTGAAGGGCCTGGCCGACGCAGCTTGCGACGCTGGGCCCTGAGCCACCGCTAGTACACACTGGCGATCTGACAAACCCCGCCGGTCTGGCTGGTTCTGCGAAGAGCTGGCTAACCGGCGGGGATTGTCGCGTCCGGCAGGGGATTTCTGGACGGGTGCCGCCAACGCACCAGTGAGTAGCGTTGGCTACTCGTGCCGTGTCTGGGAACCTAGGTGGTGTTGGGGCGGAGATGCTGTGACGTCCGGCAAGGCCCGAGCAACCCTGGACTCCTTATCCGGAATGGAGGTTGCGAGCACGCAGCCGGAGGCGGAGAAGGTTCGTTCGAACAGCGCAAACGTTTCCTGATACGGCACTAGCGTTCAGGTGTGATCGTGGGTGCACACATACTCGCCGCCGAGGCCACGAACCCGGTGACGCTGGGGTGGCAAGAGATGGCCGCCAGCTTGTCGTTGGTGGCGCTGGCTATTGGCTTATCTCTGTGGCGTCGGTTGGGTCTCGAACGCCCTTTGATTGTGGCGTCGGTGCGCGCCGCCGCACAGCTGGTGGCGGTGGGCTTGTTGTTCACCGTCATTTTCGACGCCGGGGGCGCCACAGCCATTGCCTGGGTGTGGGTTGCGGTCATGGTTGCGGTAGCCACGTTTGTTGTTCGACGGCGTGCACCCCAGATTCAGGGCATGTGGCCCGCCGTGTTGTTGTCGGTTGCGGGGTCTACCGGGGTTTCGCTGGGCTTGGTCTTTGCGCTTGGCGTGTTTGACCACGAACCAGTCACCATTGTGGTGATTGCCGGGATAACCGTCGGCAATGTCTTGCCAGCAGCGGTGCTGGCCGCACAACAGCTTGTGGTGCACTTCCGTGACGAGCACGGTCAGGTCGAGGCGCTACTGGCGCTGGGCCACACACCCACGCAAGCCACGGCATTCATTGGCCCCAGAGCCGCCAGAACGGCCCTGGTGGGCCAGATAGAACGCACGAAGGTGGTGGGCATCATT
Source organism: Acidimicrobiia bacterium (assembly GCA_030431575.1). Taxonomy (GTDB): domain Bacteria; phylum Actinomycetota; class Acidimicrobiia; order Acidimicrobiales; family UBA8592; genus JAUIIS01. The sequence continues at coordinate 2,944 of JAUIIS010000291.1, forward strand.
GCACTGCCTGGCGCCATGACTGGTCTGTTATTGGCTGGCGTAGAGCCCATTGACGCCGTCCTCGTGCAACTGATCGTGATGTACCTCATCTTGGGATCGGCCGCAGTTGCGGTAACCACGATTGTTTGGGCAGGAGCCAAAGCTGCCTACACGCCCGATCACCGGCTGGCGCCGTGGACCTCAGAGCGCGACGACTGACACCCTCAGTGGCAATGCAAATGATTGCCTGGGACCGTTGCCATAGGTCATACTGTGGGCACGGTGGGCCCGCTGCGGCGGGTGAAAATCAAAGTGCGGCCGTTTCAACGCTGGGCGGGGGTGTCTGGGTGCGACGTTGGAACCTGACATAAACGAGGCGCGTCGTCGCTAGAGACGGCCGTACCCAACCAGTGCAGAATCAACAGTCCGATGGGCGTCGTTTGCGGCGCGATCGAAATCGCAACGCAGTTCTTGACGCATTCATAGGTCTCATCGAATCCGGCAACGATGCCCCCACAACGGCCGAAGTAGCTGACCTGGCTGGGGTGTCTCACCGCTCAGTATTCCGCTATTTCGAAGATGCCGACGACCTGTTCTTGCAAGGCATGCTGGCGGGCGCAGAGCGCTACGGGCCGCTGTCGGTGATCCCCAACTTTGGTCAGGGCCCGTTTGAGGAGCGCGTGAAGAACCTGGCAGATCAGCGGATCGCCATGTACCAACAAGTGGCCCCGTTGGCTCGGGCTTCGTTGCAGCGCCACGACATTCACGTCCAGTTTCGCAGGCGATTGCAGCCCGGTGCCAAGATGCGCGAGCAGGTCGAGAAGCAGTTTGCTCGAGAGATCGCAGCGCTTCCCACGGCCAGCCGTGACCTGGCAGTATGCGCTGTAGACACGCTGCTTTCATTCCAGAGCTATGACCTGATGTTGAGCGCTGGTAGTACGGTCGACGAGATCGCCGAGGTGTACCGCTTCGCCATTACGTCGATGCTTGGGTAGCTTTCGGCTTCGGTTTGGCCATGGTCCCGGCCGCGTCTTCGTTGTGAACAAAGAACGACGCTGCGGTCGCTAGAGCAAACAGAGCGGCGCTAACCAGAAACGCCATCTGGAAGGCGTCGACTCGCTCGGCGGTAGGGGCTCCGCCGTCTGTTGGTGCGTCGAGGCTGAAGACCAATGCCGATAGCACGGTGGCCACAATGGCCACCCCAACAGCCACTGCAGCTTGGCGTTGGGTATTGAACAGCGACGTAGCCCGCCCCATGTCAGGGAGCGAGATCTGTGCGTAACACGCGGTCTGGATGGCTATGAACACAAAGCCCATGAAGAAGCCGCGCACGAACGTCATGGCGGTGATGGCTGGAAGCGCTGTGGTTTCGTCAATCGTGGCAAACCAGAGGCTCGAAACCATAGTGGCGACGCAGCCAAAGATGAGGAGCGGTCGCGGCCCAACGCGGGGGTAGAGCCAGCGGCCCCCAAGTTGGGAGGCCAGCACCACGCCAATGGCTTGACCCGACACGGTGAGCCCGGTGATGAAGGGAGCGTGGTCGCCCACCTTTTGGAGAAAGACTGGCAATAAGAAGATGAGGCTAAAGAACCCCATGTACACCGGTGCGGCCACGAGGTTGATGGCTCGAAAGAGCCGGTTCTTGTAGAGGCGCAGCGTGAGCGCCGGGTCTGGGATCCGTGTTTCCACGAACACCAGCATGGTCAACAAGACAACGCCAAC
>JAUIIS010000292.1 GCA_030431575.1 Acidimicrobiia bacterium
GTGGCCAAGCGTGCGCGCCAGGATGGTTGATCTGGAGAACCAAGTAGCCATCCTCGAAGGCTCGATTGGCGATATCGAGCTTGCGCAACAACTCAACACCTATGGGCACACGCTTGCGGGACTCCGGGGCGCGCTAGAGGCAAACGTTGCTGTTCGCCTCGATGCGGGAGCCGCCGCCCAAGAACTTCTTGTAGCCAACGCCACCCAGACGGTCTACGACCGGCGACGCGACGTGCAAGTCGCTATGGCCGGCCTGGGCGCCGCTGCAAACCGAGGAGGACAGCGATGAATCACGACACGCAAGCAGAGCTCGACCCGCCCGACATGAGTGCCAGCCCAGCGAGTGGATGGGTGGTGTTTGCTGGTGTGGCGCTGGCGCTGGCCGCCTCGTCCAACCTGGTCTATGGGATCACCATGTTGGTCAACTCCGACTGGATCGTGATCACTCCCGAAGCCCTGGTGCGTTTCGACCTCACCACGGTTGGGGTGACCTACCTCATCTTTGCGGCCGTGAAGTTCTTCGTGGCCTTGGGTGTCTTTGCTGGCGAGCTTTGGGCCCGGGCGGTTGGTATCACCATTGCTGCGCTCAACATGTTGACCCAGTTTGCGTTCATGTCGCTGTACCCGGCGTGGTCATGGTTTGTCATCATTGTCGATGCAGTGATCATTTATGGGCTCGCCGTTCACGGCGACGAGATTGGCGACCTATAGACACCAACACTGTCCGGTCTTTTCACTGTCGGTGTTGGCGGTGTAGGTTTACGACCGGACGGCCACGGCGGTCTAGTTGGTGGGACTGAAAGAGGAGAACCGGAACGTGCCGATGTTTTCGGACGTCTGGCTTGCTGCCGAAGGCGGACTGGGAAGTGAGTTTTCGTCGGCTCGCGTCGATGCTGGATTTGCCCTGTCTTTCGCAGAGGCCGAAAGAGAAACCCACTATCAACTATTTGCCCTCCTTGCTGAGGCCGGCCTGGGTCAAGCGCCCGAGCTTGGACTGCTGATCGACCTCAACTGCGCTGTCGCCCCCACATCGTGGAGCGGCTTCAGTCAGGGCGAAACGCACAGCATTGCTACGGTGGTACAACCTGGAGGCCAAGAGCGTGTCACGCAGCGCCGACAAGTCACAGCCGACTTTTCCGCCGCGCTCGAAGCAGACATGAACGTATCCGCGCTATGGGGCGAACAAGATGCGCCTTCGTGGACGCTTGAGCTTGCGCTCCGTAACCCCGGTGGCGCCGGGTGCGCCTTCATTTCCGAACCATTCGTGTGGAATCCGCGGACAAGGCCGCTGCCGTGGACGCTCTTACGCCCAATGGCAACGATGCCGGCCGACAACCTCGGTTCTTCGCGGACTTCGTAGTCACACTACGATCACCACGATGGCAGCGCGGGCGTTTAGACCACTGAGGAGCTTTGCACAGGGTACGTCTATGGCTACGCGCCTGCCAGCGGCCGTGGTCGCTGTTGCATTGGTCTCATTAACTATTGCCACCATCGTGGGAGTCACCACGGGCCGCAGTCTCGGCAAAGACCTCAACGACGACCAGATCGTTGCGATACGTTCGGCAGCAGGCTTCGACGTCGCTGTTGAGATGCGCGGTCTGCAACGTATGGCCAGTGGTCTGGCTCTGAGCGACCAAGCGGTCATTGCGGTTGAAGAGATGTCCAAAGCGTTCGCGACCTTGGAGCAACAAGGCGACGACAACATTGACGACATCGAGCAACTTGCTGCGGCCTATCAGGAAACCTACGTGGAACCTTTGCAGGCTTCAGGTAGAGCAGTGAATCTGCGCGACATTGTCCCCGCAAACAGTGGTGCCATCTATATCCAGTCGCGCTACTCGGTCGACACGGGTGTGATGGAGGATCCCGGTTCGCTCGACACCGCTCGAGACGGCAGTGACTGGACTGCGATCCACGAGGTGGTGCACCCGGTGTACCGCGACGTGGCAGACCGGCTTGGGCTCGCCGACCTCTATCTGGTCGACCCAGAGGGCAACGTCGTGTACTCGGTAAACAAGCGTCCCGATGTCGGAACCAGCCTTGATCTTGGTCCCTTCAGTGGTTCAGCTCTTGCCAACGTGGTCGACCAGGTCCGGACCAACCCCAATGGTGGCGTCGTTACCGGAGATTTGGCCGAGTACGACCCGACGCTGCTCCAGCCCGTGGGTGCGGTTGCTGCGCCGATTCGGGGCGACAACGGTTTGTCTGGTGTGCTCGTGTTGTTGTACGACGCTGAACGGTTCACCAGGTTGCTCACCGCAGATCAAGAGTGGGATGACGGCGGCTTCCCTCCCACGGGTGAGTCATTCTTGGTTGGCGCCGACGGGCTGACGCGCAGCGAGCCGCGTTCATTCCTTGAATCGCCCGGCGAACACCTGGCCGCCACCGTCGAGGCCGGACAGATAACAGAAGAAGAAGCAGCGCTCATTCGGGCTTCGGGCACCACCCTTTTGGTGCAGCGGGCCGAACGGTCCACCGTCGCTGCTGGAGTTGACGGACGAACCAGTGTGGAACAGCGCGTCAGCATGACTGGGGTCAACACGTTCAGCTCTGTCCAGTCGGCTGGCATCGAAGGGCTCGACTGGTTTGTGGTCACCGAAGTGGCCACTGAGTCGGCTCGCGGAGATCTGGACGAGTTTGTTGAGCTGCTTGTGGTCGGCGCCGCGATCTTCATTATCGCGTTGGCGTTTCTTGCCGTGGCTTGGGCAGCCACCATTGTCCGGCCGGTCCGTTCAATCAGCGAGCGATTGGGGTCGCGCGGCGTTGACTTGGGTCCCGTTGTGCTTCCGACTCGCAGCCCAATCGAGTTCCGGCGCCTCGCCCGAAGCTTCGAGTCCATGTCAGATGCATTGGTTAACCAGCACGAAGAGCTCGCCGAAGCACGAGAGCAGCGGCTTCAACTCCTGCGCACAATGCTGCCCGACGCAGTGGCCGAGCGTGTGGCCGACGAGCAGGTCCAAGCGCTTGAGGAAGTTCCCCAAGCCACAGTGTGTGTGCTCACCGTTGGCGGGCTGGCACAGCTGCTTGGCAATGGAGGCGGTGGCCGAGAAATCATTGAGGCCATTCACGGCGAGCTTGATGAGCTTGGGCGAGAGTTTGGTGTTGATCGCATCAAAGTGGTGGGTGACACCTACTTCGCTGCCTGCGGTCACGCCCGCCCTTACATCGACCATGCGCCTAGGGCCGTGCGCTTCGCCGCCGCAGCGCAACAGGCGATTGCTGCTATTGGCCAGGACAGTGGGAACGACCTCTACGGAACGGCTGGCCTACACACCGGCAGCGTCACGGTAGGGGTCACCGGCGGCGATCGCCTCCTGTACGACGTGTGGGGAGAACCCACAACCGTTGCGCATTACCTCGCCCGGTCCGCCGAGCCTCGTTCACTCTGCGTTTCGTCAGATACCTACGATCTGCTGCCCGACACGTACACCGCTGTTGAGCTACCCGGTACCAATGGTGCAGACGCGTGGATCATCACCATCCAAGAGGCGGCTCGATCATGAACGACACTGCGGGCGTTAGCCCAACATGGGCTGTCGTCATGATCGTTGCGGTGCCCCTGGTGGTCATCGCTGCAGCTGAACTATCTGAGCGCTTGCGCCAACGCGAGTCTTTGCTGCGCCCCGCGGTTCTGCTGGTCCGAACTTGGGTGCTGCCCTTCTTTGCCCTTTGGGCCCTGATCGTGCCGGTGCTAGGCAGCGAGCGCGGCTCCGCCGGGGCTCGCCTTGCCGGCACCGGCCTCGTTATCTCGTTGGGCATCGCCGTGCTCAGCGTGCTTGGCGTCGCCATCGATCAAATCCGGAATCGGCCGCGCGGCGACGACCAGCGGCCCGTTCCCCAGCTACTCCTGGCCTTGCCACGCCTTGGTGTGCTGTTGGCTATCGGATGGCTTCTGGTCAGCACGGTCTGGGGTGTTGACTTGTCGGCCGCGCTCACCGCGCTTGGTGTCACATCGCTGGTGGTTTCCTTTGCGTTGCAGGACACGTTGTCTGGGCTTGCCTCTGGCGTTCTGCTCTTGAGCGACCCGCCGTTTCGCACCAGCGACTGGATCGAATCCGGCGACGTTGAGGGAGTAGTAATCGATGTCAATTGGCGCACAACCCGCATCCAAGACCGCAACGGCGACATCATTACCGTGCCCAACAGTCAGTTGGCGGGGGCCAGCATTGTTAACTACAGCGCCCCCAACAAGTTGCATCGCGTGATCGTGCCGGTTCAGGTGGCGTACGTCAACGCCCCCACCTTGGCCAAGGCCATGCTCCTTGATGCTGCGGCTGGGACCCCTGGAGTCTTGTCAGAACCCCCACCAAACGTTGTAGTTGTTCAGGTCGACGATCCCCTGATGGGCTACGAGGTCCAAATGTGGGTTGATGACTACGCCATTGCCCCTCGCGTCAAGAGCGACTTCGGGTCGCTGGTTTGGTATCAGTCGCATCGGCACGGCGTCCCGCTGCCTAGCCCGGCGCAAGACCTGTACCTCTACGACGGGGTAGCAGCGGGGGCAGCGCAGGAACCAACGGTTCCGGAGTTGCGAGACTTGTTAGCCACGTCGCCGCTTCTTGGTCAGCTCGATGACACTGAGATGGATCAGTTGGCCAACGCAAGTA
>JAUIIS010000293.1 GCA_030431575.1 Acidimicrobiia bacterium
TCACTCAGGACCTCGAGTTTGGCGGGCAACAAATGAGCCAAGGCGACAAGCTGTGCATGTTCTATCTCGCCGCCAACCGCGACGAAAGCGTCTTCGAAAACCCGTACGACTTCGATGTGTTGCGCACGCCCAACAACCACGTTGGCTTTGGTGGTCCGGGACCACACTTCTGCCTGGGAGCGCACCTGGCCCGCCGCGAAATCTTGGTGATGTTCCGCGAACTGTTCCAACGCCTCCCCGATATCCACGCCACGGGCGAGCCAGAACTCCTGGCATCGAGTTTCATTCATGGCGTCAAGCACCTGCCTGCGGCCTTCACCCCCGCAAGCAAATAGCCCTTAACGCCGCCATGTTGGGACCCGATGTCGGCAGGGTCTTCGTCTCGCGCAGGCCTTAGGGCGCAACCGTTGCCCATGCAACGGCAAGTTCTTGGTCACCAAAGATCTCGAGGGTGTCGAGGTTGGCGCGGCCCCAAATGTAGAGCAGCAACTCCGGTCCGCTTCCCTTTACTGCCACGTCACCCTTGGCGTGTTCGCGGGTGACGGTCAACGACCCATCATTGGGCACGACAAGCCATTCGCCTTCGCCATCGGTTCGGTGCAAATGCAACGAACCAGCGGGATAGTCGTACTCCTTGGCTGGGTTGGTCGAATGCTGCATCCCCACAAACAGCACCTCGTCCACGCCATCGGCGGCTAGGTCAGAGTCGATGGCACTGAGCTGGCCAGCCGCGGTTTGGGCGTCGATGCGATGTACCAAGGTTTCATGCGCCATGCGTCGGGCATAGAAGTCAGTGGTTTTGTCTGGACCCCAGGTCCAACACGGTGTACCTGGCTCGGTTGCCGCCAGCTCAGCCACAAGCCGATTCAGCGCTTCATCGGCCCACGGCCACAGCGCATCGCCTTCGGGCACCTCCGGCGCCGCGACGTCTGGGCGTTCAAGCCCACCAGCGGCCACCAGCGCGGTGATGAAGGACCACACCCGCCCTGTGTGGGCGACAAGGTCTCGATTGTCCCACCCAGGGCAGGCCGCCACTACCGCGCCGGGTTGGGCAGCCGCAGCATCGAGGAGAAGACGCCCGTTCTCACGAACAGCGGTAACGAAGTGATCTTTGTCCATGCCCGAAGTGTGGCACACCAGACACCGCCGCTTAGCGCTCAACCAAGTAGCCACGGTGCCTGGCAGCTGCCACACTCAACTCCATGCAAATAGCCGACTTGCTGCGACAACACCATGGTGATCTCACGCCAGCGGAGCGTCGCGTGGCCGCAGCCATCGTGGCCGAACCTCAAGCAGTTGCCTTTGGCACGGTTGCTTCGTTGGCTGCGTTGGCTCGAACCGGCGGGGCCACCGTCCTACGTACGGCGACCAAGCTTGGGCTAGATGGCTACTCCCAACTGCAGGCCATGGCCCGCGACGACCTGAGCCGTAGGCTCCGCCCAGCCGTCGAGCGCATTCGCGAGCCCGCTAGCGGCGACGTTATTAGCGCAGCGAAACGCATCGAGACCGCCAACCTCGATGCCACGCTGGCCGAAATCGACTACGAAGCTTTCGATCGAGCCGTTCACGCACTGGCCGACCCCAAACGCGCCGTTGGTGTGATTGCGAGCGCGGCCGCACGCGGCCTTGGCATCCAGATGGGCACCCAGCTCAGTGCGCTGCGGCCCGACGTACAGCGCATCGAAGGCAACCAAGTCGATGTCCTTCACCAAGTCGCGAACCTGCCCAACCGCTCGGTAGTTCTGGCGCTCGACTTCCACCGGTACGACGCCTGGCTGCTTGAGGCGTTGGATCACCTGCCCGCCTCGGTAGACCTGGTTTCAGTCACCGACAGCCCGCTGTCGCCGCTAGCGACGCGCTCTGACACGGTGCTCGTGGTCTCTGGGCAAGGGATTGGGCCGTTCGACAGTTGGATTGGGGCCCTTGCGGTGTTCCAGGCAATGTCGGCTGGGGTCGCGGAGATCTTGGTTAGGCCCGCCACAAAAAGGCTTGATCGAGCCGAGGCAGCGTGGGCCGACCACACCGCACTGCGAGACACCTAGCGGCCCCACGGAGCGCTCGGCGGGCGCCCACTGGTCAGTGCGCTGCCATAGCCTCCGCTACGCCTGCCAGAAACAGGTCGACGTCGAGGTCGGTGGTCATGAAACTCGGCAGCCACCTGACCTCGTCGAATATCTCCCCGTTGGCGTCTGGCTGACCCGGTGCCCAAACATAGAAGTAACTCCACGCTTGGAGTTGGCGCACAACTGGACGTGGGAGACGAGCAAAGACCGCGTTGGCTGCTGGACGCTGCGTGATCTCAACACCAGGAATCTTCTCGGCTCCAGCCACAAGTCGTTGCGCGGCTCGGTTAGCTTGGGCGCCGTTGCGTAGCCACAGGTCGTCGTCAAGGAGCGCATTGAACTGCGCGGCCAAGAAGCGCATCTTCGAAGGCAACTGGCCCGCTTGTTTTCGGTTGAACTCTGCTTCGCTCACCAAGCTTTGGTCGAAGAAGACCACGGCCTCGCCGTAAGCCAGACCATTCTTGGTCCCTCCAAAGCTCAATACATCAACACCGGCATCAGCGGTGAATGCCCGAACCGGGACGTCAAGCGCCACCGCAGCATTGGCGATGCGGGCCCCATCCATATGCACCCGCAAGCCAGCGGCCTTGGCGCAGTCACTTAGCGCTTGGATCTCGGCCACGCTGTACAGCGTGCCGTACTCGGTCAACTGGCTGATGGAGATGGCCCCCGGTTGGGGATGGTGCACATCGCCTAACACATGAAGTTGGGCTTCGATATGAGCGGGGGTCAACTTGCCATCGATAGTTGGCACATCAATCAGCTTTGACCCAGTGAAGCGTTCCACTCCCCCACACTCGTCAACGTTGATGTGTGCAGACTCGGCACACACGATGGCCTGGTAGGGCCGCACCAACGTACTAAGCCCAACGATGTTGGCGCCGGTACCTCCCCAGGTGAGCAGACCTTTGGCTCCGCTGCCAAAGAGCCGTTCGATGTGGGCATCAAAGGCCCCAGTGTGCGGGTCAGCTCCGTAGGCAATAGCGGGCCCAGTGTTGGCCCCTGCCATAGCGTCGAGCACCTCGGGGGCAACGCCGGCTGTGTTGTCGCTTGCGAATGAACATGACGGGGCCTCAACCATGAGGCCGGAGGATAGCCCCGTGCTGTTGTGCATCGTGTCACGATGGTGCAGCGTTCACCCGCGCACAGAGGTAACGAGACGGAGTAACCCATGACCGACCCGCAAGCCGTGGCTGACGCCATTGGAGCCACAGACCAGTCTGCCACCCTGCTGGGCATGACCGTCACCTCAGTCGGCCCCGGCCGGGCCACGGTCACCATGACCGTCCGGCCCGACATGAACAACGGTCACGGCGTCTGTCACGGCGGCGTGCTGTTCACGTTGGCGGACCAAGCCATGTCGTACGCGTGCAACTCGTACAACCAGCGCACAATGGCCGTTGGAGCCGACATCAACTTCGTGCGCCCGGGCCAGGTCGGGGCCACGTTAACGGCCACCGCTATCGAGGTCACCCAACAGGGTCGCAGCGGGGTGTACGACGCCACAATCGTTGATCAAGACGGCGAACTCATCGCAGTGTTTCGTGGCCGGGTACGCCGAGTAGGCGGCGAGATCGTAGAGAACTGACCAGACCGCGACCCAGAACACACCTACACTGAGGTTGTGCACCCCACCTTTATTGCAAAACCGCATCTGCGAGGATGGTCACATGCTGCTGCTGCCATTGCAGCGCTGACCCTGTGTCCCATCGTCATCGTGTTGTCGCCAGGTGCCCGCGCAGCAGCCGCGGTGTTCTCCGTAGCCACAGTTCTCCTCTTTGGGATCAGCGCCACCTATCACCGGTTCAACTGGGGTGAGCGCATGCACGAGGTAATGAAGCGTCTTGACCACTCGATGATCTTTGTGGCCATTGCAGCCACCTACACGCCCATCGCCATTGCCATGCCCAGCGGCCCAGGCAATCTCATCTTGGCGGTGGTCTGGATTGGGGCCGCCGCAGGCGTCACCACACAACTTTTTTGGCCCACCGCACCCCGGCCAATGGTGGTGACGCTGTACATCACGGTCGGTTGGGCAGCGCTATTGGTCATCGACGACGTGTGGAACACCATGGGCGTGGCCGGATTTGTGTTGTTGATCGTGGGCGGCGTCCTCCACACCGTGGGCGCGTTGGTATACGCCACCCAACGCCCCAACCCGTCACCAGCGTGGTTTGGGTTCCACGAGATCTTCCATCTCTTTGTGATCGCCGCCATCGCAACGCATTACGTGGCTGTTGCCACCATTGCATTACCCAAGGCCTAGGCCGTTCGCTTCGCTCACTAACGGAGTTTTGGCTACGCCAAAACATCCCAGGCCCTTCACCCCGCTCACCAACGGACTTCTAGCTACGCCAAAACATCCCAGGCCGTTCGCCCCACTCACCAACGGACTTCTAGCTACGCCAAAACATCCCAGGCCGTTCGCCCCACTCACCAACGGACTTCTAGCTACGCGAAAACATCCCAGGCCGTTCGCCCCACTCACCAACGGACTTCTAGCTACGCGAAA
>JAUIIS010000294.1 GCA_030431575.1 Acidimicrobiia bacterium
GCCCTCGCGGCGGGATCGAAATTCCCAATGGTGCCCCCAAACAGCGCAATGAGCCTGCGGCCACCAGCAGGAATGTCGTCAAGGTGATGCTCGAAGTCACCAACGACTGCGTGGACCTCGACCCCGGGGTACTCGTGCGCCACCATTTCGGCCGCCTCGCGCAACGTGGCTTCGCTGACGTCGAATGGAATGAACCGTCGCAGCTGACCCGTCGTTGTCATGGCGTCGAGGACAGTCCGAGTCTTGTCGGAGGTCCCCGACCCAAGCTCGATAAAGGTGTCGGCATCAGTGAGGGCGGCAATGTTTGCTGCTTCACGATGCAAGATCTCGCGCTCCGCCTCGGTTGGGTAGTACTCGTCGAGGCGAGTGATCTGGTCGAACAGGTCGCTGCCCTCCTTGTCGTAGAACCATTTGGGAGGGAGCGTCTTTGGCGATGCCGTCAGACCCTCTCGAACATCTCGAGCGATAGAGGTCTCCATCCAGTCGTCGTCGAGATGCACGTCGATAGTTATTGGCGTTGAGCTTGTTGGAGCCGTCATTAGGCCACGTCCTTTGCGAGTCGAAGCCCACTGAACATCCACCGCGAGTGCGGGGGAAAGAAGTTGCGATAGGTGCAACGGATGTGGTCCGCCGGAGTCACAGCGGCTCCGCCACGAAGCACCATCTGATTGATCATGAACTTGCCGTTGTATTCACCCACGGCGCCGTCGGCGACGGAGAACCCCGGGTAGCCGACGTACGGGCTAGCCGTCCACTCCCACAGGTCGCCAAAGAGCTGGGTGAGTCCGGCGACTGATGCTGGAGCGGGATGGAAGAGGCCGTCTTCGGCGAAGTTGCCCGAGAGGGTTGTGCCCTCGGCTGCCCGCTCCCATTCGCCTTCTCTTGGCAGCCTGGCGCCAGCCCAACGGGCAAAGGCGTCGGCTTCGAAGTAGGAGATATGGCTCACGGGCTCGGCTGGGTTTACGGGACGGACTCCACCCAAGGTGTGCACATGCCAGGAACCGTTGCGCTTGTCCCAATAGAGCGGGGCGTCCCAGCCTTGCGCCTGCACGGTTTGCCAACCTTCCGACAGCCAAAGGTCGGCCCTACGGTATCCGTCGGCCTCCATGAACTCGGCCCATTCGCCGCAGGTGACCAGCCGGTTGGCTAGGGCGTAGTCGCCAACAAGTACCTCGTGGCGGGGGCATTCGTTGTCGAACGCAAACCCGTCTCCTACGTGGCCAATGGCCACGGCTCCGGCTTCGAACGGACTCCAGGCAAGGGGAGGCACTGGCTTTGCGCTCGGGGGGTCGACGTCGTGATACGCGGGATCGATGGGGTTGACTGACAACACGTGCTTGATGTCCATGAGGAGCAGCTCTTGATGTTGCTGTTCGTGGTGCAAACCAAGTTCAACGAGATCAAGGGCAACCTTGTCCTTCTCGTCGTCCAGCCTGCTCAGCCAGCTCAACATGGCCTCATCCACAATGCGCCGATAGTTCGCCACCTCTTGAAGGGATGGCCGCGACAAGAGGCCGCGCTCGGCCCGCGGATGCCGGGCCCCAACGGCTTCGTAGTACGAGTTGTACAAGTACCCGAATGCTGGATGCACGGGCGTGTAGTCGTCGAGATGTTCCATCAGCAGGAACGTCTCGAAGAACCAGGTGGTGTGGGCCCGGTGCCACTTGGTGGGGCTGACATCGGACATAGATTGGACGAGCTGGTCTTCCGCACTGAGGGGTAGCGCTAGCTGCTCGGTGAATGACCGAACCGCTTGGTAGCGCAGAGATAGGGCGCCAGCACGAGTTGACGTGCGCAGCATGGGTACTCCCAGGGGTTGAGTTGTGACTACCTCTGAGCCCAGGGGCCGATGACCAGATCTCGGCGTGTCTACGCCGGACTCGCAGATAGTGCGGCAGTTGGCTGCCACAAAAACACTAACCCAACGTGGCCGAACTCTGTTCCCCACCTGGGTGAGGAATCGCGAATCCCCCAGCGCGAGATGCCCGAGGTCTCAGCCGCGAGGTTGCCGGCTCAGCGGGACTTGCGCTGTTTGGGCTTGGTGTCGCCGTCGCGGAACACCACAACATCCTGGCGTAGGGGCACCAACGCCGTGGAGCGTTGCTGCATGAGGGTGCTGAGTCGGTCGACTTCTGCATTGAGACGCCGCACTTCTTCTTCCAACGCGAGCACGCGTTTGACGCCCGTGAGGTTGAGTCCCTCGTTAGTGAGGTCTTGGATCTTCTGGAGCCGCTCAATGTCGGCTTCGCTGTAGCGCCTGCTTCCGCCGCCCGTGCGAGCTGGGTCTACGAGACCCTTTCGTTCGTAAATGCGCAGGGTCTGCGGGTGCACGCCGGCAAGTTCAGCGGCGACCGAGATGACGTAAACCGCTCTGTGTCTTCCGTGAAAGTCCATTACGCCTCCAGGTAGGCCCTTGGCGAATCGGTGGATGCAGAAGCAAAAGCTTCAAGCGCAGCCCGCTGGGCCTTGTTGAGGTTTTGCGGAACAACAACGTTTGCGGTGACGAGGAGGTCGGCGCCGGCAATGCCTTTGCCTTTGACCCGGAACTTACGCCCGTGCTGGGTACCTGGGGGCAGGCGCAGCTTGACGGGTTCGCCACCGTAGGTAGGAACCTTCACGTCGGCCCCCAACGCTGCTTCTTCGAAGGTGACCGGGAGCTGAAGCGTGAGGTTCTTGCCTTCGCGCCCAAAGATCGGGTCTTCGTTGACAAGCACCTGCACGTAGAGGTCGCCGTTGGGGCCGCCACCGCTTCCTTCGCCGCCTTTTCCGGCCAGCTTGATGCGCTGTCCGTCTTCGACCCCGGCAGGTATGCGAACCTTGATAGATCGTGTGCCGCCTCCGCTGCCGCCGCTGACGGTGACCGAGGTGGTGACACCCTGTACGGCCTCGTCGAAAGAGAGGCGCAGTTGGGCTTCTTGGTCTCGCCCGCGGTGAGCGGCCGGGCGACCGCGGCCAAATGGGCTGCCGCCTCCGCCAAACATGCCGCCCAACAAGTCGTTGAGGTCGCCCATGTCGCTGGTTTCGAATCGGAACCCGCCGGGCCCCGCCCCGAAGCCGCCGCCTGGACCGCCTGGACCGGCACCCATGGCGCGAGCTTGGTCGTACTGCTTACGCGTCTCGGGATCGCCAATGACGTCGTAGGCGGCAGAGACTTCCTTGAACCGTTCTTCGGCTGCACTGTCGCCTGGATTGGCGTCGGGGTGCAGCTCGCGAGCCAGTTTGCGATACGCCTGCTGAATGTCTTTTTCTGAAGCAGAAGAAGCGACGCCTAGGACTGCGTAATAGTCCTTTTCGAACCACTCTCTTTTTGCGTCCATGGCGTTGCTCCTTTCTCCTTACTTACGCTCTGACTGATGATGTCTGCTTGATTGTGCGTTGTGCTGGTGGACTCAACCCTTGACCCGCACCATTGCCGGCCGCAGGACTCGTCCATTCCAGACATAGCCCGCCCGCATGACTTCAGCCACTGCGGGTTCTGTCCCGTCGCCTTCTTCGTGCATGACGGCCTCGTGCCGCTCTGGATCGAATGGTTCGCCTGCTTCGGCCAAAACCTCGAGTCCTTCCTTGCGGAGGGTTTCCAGGAGCGCGCCTTGGATGGGCTCGACGTCTGTGGCGCCTTGCATGAGAGCAGCCTCGCACGCGTCGAGGATGGGCAACAGCTTTTGGGCCAACCCGGATGCGGCGTGCTCGATGGTGTCGGACTGGCGCTTTGTCGCTTGACGCCTGTAATTGGAGAACTCGGCCTGCACTCGTTGGAGATCGGCCAGATAGCTGTCTCGTTCGCCGGTGACCGACTCGAGCGAACCAACAAGAGACTCGACGTCGATGGGTTGATCGTTGGCCCCCGGTGCGGGTGGCTGCGAGCCGGACTCGCCGGGGCCCGCAGTGCCCGGAGTTGGCGCAGCGTGGGCTGGTTGGGCAGCTGCGGTGTTGGGGCTGGACTGATTGTCGGCAGCGTCGGTGAACCACTCACGGTCCGCAGGCGGCGCCGACCCGCCCGCAGGTGCCTCGGCACCCGCAGGCGGTTCAGTCGGTTCGGTTGCGTCGCTCACGCCTACTCGTCCTCGTCGACGATTTCGGCATCGACGATGTCGTCGTCTTCGGTGACGGTGACCTCGTCTTCTTCGGCGGCAGCCTTTTGAGCAGCGGCCTCGTACATGCGCTGAGCAAAGCCTTGGCTTGTGGTCATGAGGTTCTCGGTCGCTGTCTTCAGTGCCTCGATGTCTTCGCCAGCGAGGGCGTCTTTGACCGCTGCCAGACCCGCTTCGACGTCGTTCTTTTCGTCGTCGGTGAGCTCGTCGCCATATTCGCGAAGTTGCTTTTCGGTCTGATACACGAGGGTGTCTGCAGAGTTGCGGACTTCGACCTCTTCTTTGCGCTTCTGGTCTTCGGCCGCGTGGGCCTCGGCGTCCTTGACCATCTGGTCGATCTTGTCTTTGTCGAGCGATGTTTGCCCGGTGATGGTGATGGACTGCTCTTTGTTGGTGGCCCGGTCTTTAGCCGACACATGGACGATGCCGTTGGCGTCGATGTCGAAGGTGACTTCGATTTGGGGCACGC
>JAUIIS010000295.1 GCA_030431575.1 Acidimicrobiia bacterium
CTGTCGCCCAAACCCCTTCAGAAAAACCAAGGTCTCTCCTGCCTGTGATCGAGGTCATCCCCGACCGCTGCTACGAGAACCCGACATGGAAAGGCCTCTACTACTTCTTTAGAGACCTGGTTGTCTACGGAGCCGCCATTGCTGGCCTGCTCCTGACCGACAAGATCTACTTCCTCATCCCGCTCTGGATTGTTGCCGGCTTGGCGGTCAGCGGGTTGTTTGTCGTTGGCCACGATGCCGCGCACCAAGCCCTGTTCAAGTCCAAGCGACTCAATGGCATTGTTGGCCGCATTGCCATGATCCCCTCATTACACGTGTTCGAGGCTTGGGTGCTGGGCCACAACCGGGTCCATCACGGACACACCATCAAGTCTGGGTTCGACTTCGTCTGGCACCCGGTAAGCCCCGAGGAATACCAGGCCATGTCCTCTGGCCAGAAGCTGCTCCACAAGATCGAATGGTCTCCAGCGGGTTACGGCCTGTATTACGCCCGCCAGGTCTGGTGGCAGAAGATGATTTGGTTCATCGAGCCGCCTAAGCGCTACGCCGCCGCCATCAAGCGAGATAAGGCCATTCTTGGTGCCTCGCTGCTGGTCATCTGCGCCGTGCTCGCCGTTGTTGGCTACGCCCAGTACGACTCGGTATTTGGTTCGCTCTGGCTGCTCATCAAGGTGGTCGCTATCCCGGCCGCATTGTTCATGTACACCATCGGCCTTGTGGTGCACATCCACCACATCGACAAGAACATCGAGTGGCACGGCCGGCGCGAGTGGACCAAGTACCACGGCCAGGTAGAGGGCACCACCATTATCCATGCCCCCAAGTGGCTTGACTTTTTCCTGCATTGGATTTTGGAGCATTCCCCACATCACGTGGACATGCGCATTCCCATGTACAACTTGTACGACGCAGGCCAGGCCATGACTGCACACTTCCCGGTCCCCGAGCGCAAGCTTCGGGTCAAAGACATCGTGTCTAACACTCGGGCATGCAAGGTATTCGACTTCGATCAGCATCGTTGGATGACCTACGCCGAAGCCGACGCCATGCGGTTGCCCGCCCCCGAACTCGACCTCAGTAGCAGTTCCCAATCACACAAAGCAGCTCGCACCCCAGCGGGTTAGCCAACGCCGCGGCTGCATTTGGCGACACCTGCTCGTGGGCCACAATGCCTCAACAGCCGAGTCGCTCCACGGCAATTAGCAGCGGGCATCACGTTTTGTCGTGCGTCGGCTGGCGAACACATCGAACGACCTATTCAGACATAGCTGCTTTGTGGTCGATAAAGGGTTTCCCATGAATCCTTACGATGTCGTCTACCTCGGTCGCAGCCGGTTCTACCAGGGCTGGGATGCCGCGGCCTTGCACTTTCGGGTCATGCAGAACGGCCGCTATATCGGGGCCTACGCTGGAGCGGTCACGGGGCTGGATCTGGTTTCGTTTGGGCCGCGCCCGCCACGCATTTTTTGGGCAACCCTTGCGCAGTTGAGTACCAATGCCATCGGGGCTCGGCTCTTGGCTGGGCGCAGCCCGACCGCTAGCCCTTATGAGAGCGAGACCATCTGGGTGAAGGCGGTGGACATCAGGGCTCAGGGTGATCCCAGCTTTGCGCTGCCTACCGAAGGCGACGTGTATCGAGTCATTTCGTTGGAGGAAGACTTGCTTGCCTCATCCGAAATGGATCCGGCGGCGAGAATCCTCTCCGTGGGAAGCTCGAGCATTAGTTTGAAGGCCGCTGCGGCCGCGCGCGGCAACTAATTAGTCGACAAAACCGCGTTGGGCTGGCGTCGGCTTGGCACTAGGCTCAGAGGCTCGCGCTCGGGCGTGGTGTAATTGGTAACACAGCTGGTTCTGGTCCAGCCATTGGGGGTTCGAGTCCTCCCGCCCGAACAAGTCATGAAGAACCCTCGGCCATAAGGTTTGAGGGTCCTTTGCGTTTTTGGCCCCCGTGAGCGCCCTAGGCCAAGCTCATCGGCGGCTGCGGGCCAGGCGCTTGGTTGGCTGCGATGGTGAGTATTGGTGCGCACGGCGGCCATACTTGTCGGGTGACCAAGACCCCCCAGCCGAGGCGGCGGAGCCAGCGGATTGAACACCCAGGGGTTCTCGTTGTTGCCGCGTTTGTTGCCGTCATCGCGTTGGGTTCGGCATTGCTGGCGTTGCCGGTGGCACATCGCGGACCTTCTGGTGTTGGCATTGGCGACGCCGTCTTTACTGCATCTTCTGCAGTGACCGTTACGGGGCTAGTAGTCACCGACACCCGCACGGTCTGGTCACCTTTTGGTGAAACGGTGCTTATTGCCTTGATCCAGATTGGGGGCTTGGGGATCATGACCCTGGGCGGCTTTCTCGGCATAGCGTTCAACCGCCGGCTTGGTGTGCGCAGTGGGCTGCTGGCCGGGGCCGACATTGGCCTTAGCGAGTTGGGTGCGCTGCGCACCATGCTTGGGAACATCGCCCGCTTCGTCTTTGGCAGCGAGGCCGTGATTGCCATCGCGTTGACGGTGAGGTTTCTGTCGGAAGGCGATCAAGGCTTGTGGCGGTCGATCCACTTGGCAGTCTTTCATTCCGTGTCGGCGTTCAACAATGCCGGGTTCTCCATCATCGACGGTGGCCTCGAACGGTATGTGAGTGACTGGGCGATGAACCTCATCATCGTCTCTGCCTTTGTTGTCGGCGGCATTGGGTTCCCGGTCGTTTTTGAGCTCAAGAAGCGGTGGCGGACGCCTCGGCGGTGGTCGCTTCACACGAAGGTCACGCTGTTCACCTCTGCTGCCCTACTGAGCCTGGGCACAATAGCCATTGCGATCACCGAATGGACAAACGACAACAGCATGGGTGACCTCAAGCCCACTGACAAAGTGCTGGCGTCGTTCTTTCAGTCGGCGACGGCCCGCACGGCGGGCTTCAACACCGTGCCCATTGGCGAGTTGCGGCAATCCAGTTGGATGCTGCTCATCCTGTTGATGGTGATCGGTGCGGGGTCGGCGTCGACCGGCGGAGGCATCAAGGTCTCGACGTTCGCTGTGGTGTTGCGGTCGACGTTGTCGGAGTTTCGGCGTGACCCCACCACATCCATTTTCCACCGTCGCATCTCGCTTGATACCCAGCGCAAGGCATTGGCGCTAGTTGTTGCCGCCCTGGGCACGGTCGGAACGGCGACTTTTCTGCTCACTGCCACCCATAGCGACATTGCGCTTAGTGAGCTGCTGTTCGAGTCCGCTTCGGCTTTTGGTACGGTCGGCATTTCAACCGGTGTTACCGACGAACTGAACGGCGTCGGGCGGCTGCTGATAATCGTGTTGATGTTTATTGGCCGCGTCGGCCCTATTACTTTTGGCACCGCAGTGTTGCTGCGAGCTGAACCCCGCCGCTATGGCTACGCCGAGGAAGACCTCGTCGTAGGCTGACAGCGGCACAAGGAGACCAAGACGTGACAACGCTAGACAGGGTCCGCGAGTGGATTCGCACCGGAGGCGAAGGCCCGGCGGCCCGATCGGTATTTGTTGTTGGCCTGGGGCGATTCGGGACCGCACTAGCCGAACGGCTGATGGACCTCGACGTCGAGGTCATGGCGATCGACACGGACCCAGAGCTGGTGAACAAATGGGCCGAGCGGCTGACCCACGTGCGCGTGGCAGATGGCACCAATCCCGCTGTAGTGGAACAGCTTGGGGTGGTGCACTTCGACTCGGCGGTCGTTGCCATTGGCTCCAAAATTGAGGCCAGCATCTTGACCACGTCAACGCTCAGTGATGCGGGTGTCCAAAACATTTGGGCCAAGGCCATTACCTCCAAGCACGGCCAAATCCTCGAGCGCGTCGGCGCCGACCATGTGGTCTATCCGGAACGCCAGATGGGAGAACGCGTAGCCCATGTGGTGACGGGCAAGCTCATCGACTACGTGGAGTTGGACGACGGGTTTGTGTTGGTAGAGCTTGTCGTACCCGCGTCGCTGGTGGGCAAGTCCCTGGGTGAGAGCGCCGTTCGAGCCAGGTTTGGGGTGACCATTGTTTGCCGCAAACCCCGCGACGGCGTGTTCACCTACGCAACCAGCGAAACGGTGCTCGAAGAAGGTGATCTCCTTGTCGTGGCTAGCACTGTGGCAGACGCAGAGCGCTTCGCCGAGTTTGCTACCGACTCCTAAGCCGCTCATCCATTAACGGTTGGCGTCTTACAATTTGGCGGATCGACGAGCTAGCGCTTCGACTTGATCGGGCGAATCGCCAACTGCCTGGATCAAGACGACGTCAGGTTCTAGAACGACCACCGATGCACGAGCCTGGCCTTGGTGTGCAACAAAGGGTTTGATCGACGGCCGACCGATGAGCACTTCAGTCAGCACAACGCGAGCGCCACCTAGACCGGCCTCAACAATGCTGGCGTCTAGGCGCAAGCCATTGTGAACGACCGGTTTGTCATCGCGAGTGATCCGAAGCGAAGTGCAGAGCTTTCCTGGGGGCTCGCCCGAGCGACCAAGGACAATCAGCTCACGCCATCTGAGTTGCGCGTGGGCTGTCATGGATATGTGTGC
>JAUIIS010000296.1 GCA_030431575.1 Acidimicrobiia bacterium
GCAGGCCACCACGTAGCGGCCTCTAGAAGGTGCATGAGCTCGTTGGTGTGGCCACCAGAGGAGGCTCCAACGCACAGTTTCACACCAGGCTGGAGCCCGGGGCCGAACCGGCTTGCTGAGGGGTTCATCAGGCAGGGGTTAGGCGTCGCTGGTCGAAGTCGTTGATGAGCCCAACTGTTGAAGCAATGTTGGCGTCCGACGATGCACCAAACACGATGCTCTCGATGCCGGGGCGCTCGCACACCCATTCGAGGGCCTCAGCGGGCGGGATTGCGCCCGATGCCAGCACCGACATCGCAATGCAACGCATTGGCTTTTCGGCGAGGGCCCGGTCGTAGGCTTCGATACCACCCGACATGCGGAAGCCGATCTTGTTGTAGTTGCAGCACACGATGGGTTCTTCGATCCCCACCGAGTGCAACGCATCGACCATGAGGGGCATGTTCATGGTGAAGAACCCTGCCTCGGCACCAAACTGGCTCTTGACGTGTTCGGCAAAGGCACCCAACAGGTCATAAGAGCGAAGCCCAAGCACCATGTCGGCAACCACGTTTTGGAGGAAGACCACGGGTGTGTCGACTTGGCTGAATCGCGCCATCTCGGCGTCGACCAGCATGGTCATGAGTTCGTTGAGATCTCGGGTGACGGTGGACTTGGCCCCGCGCACCATGGCGTCGACCAGACCTCCAGGCGTGAGCGCCTTGAGGGTGTCGACCATGCCCATCTCGCCAACCATGTTCGCGTACTTATGGGCATAGGGCATGCCGGGCAAGAACTTGAAGCCTTCGTACTTGGTGGGGTTCGCGGCCACGTAATCGGCAATTTTGCCGATCTCGTCGTGGGTGGTGCACATGAAGCTGCGGATGCCACGGTCGTAGGCCCGGTCGAGGACCGAAATGATGGCCTCGGTGTCACGGAAGCGCATCTGTTGCGCGCGCGCTTTTTCTTCTGACATGTGGTTGACGCCAAAGAACTGGTTGTCACCAAACAAGATGCGGTCGATGGCGGTCATGAGCGGAGCCCCTTGAGCTTGGTGCCGACAGCGTTGGCAAGCGCTTTTGCGCTCCCGACGGCTTGGGCGCCGTAGTGCTTGGCTGCGGCGACGAGTTGATCCTTGGTTGGTGGTTCGACTGTGGCGGGGGCTCCAGTAGCCACTGGCGCTGGGCCACTGGCGTGGACCGCTGCGATCTGTTCGACAACCCAGTCGGCATCGGCGGCAGTGGCAAAGGTGCCAGCTTCGGGGCTGGGGTTTCCTGCCAGCGCTTCAGCGAAGTGATCGAGCTGGGCCGAGTACTCTTCGCCGCGCAAGTAGAACGACACAGGTTCTTGGAGCTCGGTGATGTAGCGAATGTTCCAACCACTGTCGAACTTCTCGAAGCTGTGGCCAGGCTTGAGGAACAACCGGCATTCCTGGCGATCAGCGAAGATCTTTCCGTGGGTGCCGTACACGGTGACCGAGGTGGTCATCTTCCGGTAGGCCTCGTCGCTCCAGTTTGTCTCGAGCGTTCCCACCGCCCCGTTGGGATAGTTGAACAGCGCGTACACGGTGTCTTCGACAGCGGTTGAATGGACCTGCCCGAGACGAGCGCCGGTGATTTCACTAGGGGTCCCAGCAACGAAGTTCATGAGGTCGATGACGTGGCATGCGTAGTCGTGGAGGCAGCCACCGCCCTCGGCCTTCTTTGCTCGCCAGGTGCGCCCACCGCCTTGGGGTTGGGTGATGACTTGGCCAAACGCTCGCCCATCGATGTGATGGACCTCGCCAATGGCGCCGGCCTCGACAAGGCGTTGGGTTTCGCGGAACGTACCAATGAAACGGTTGTGGTAACCGACCTGGTTGGCCAGGTTATGTTCAGCCGCGATGGCGGCAAGCTCTTGCGAGTCAGCGGCCGACAAGGTGAGGGGCTTCTCGACAAACACGGCTAGGCCAGCAACAAGTGCTTGTTTGGCGAGGGTGACGTGTGAGGACGTTGGCGTCGAAATGATGACGCCATCGAGGTTGGCCTCAGCGATCATGGTTTCGAACGACCGGTAGGTCTCGAGACCGAGCTGTGACCGTATGCCGGCCAGCACAAAGGCTTGGCTGTCGCACACGGCAACACAGTCTAGTTTGGGGTGGGCTTGGGCGATTGCAAGATGAGAGACGCCCATCTTGCCGACCCCTACGAGGCCTATGCGATACATACGTCGATCCTACAAAGGTGTGTGACAGCTGTCAGTGCGCTGCTGGAATTCCTTGTGGTTCGTGGCCTTGCGTTCAAGCCTGGTGGCCTGCTGCCCCCAAACAAGGTCCGCCCAGGGCGGTGTTCGCCGGATTCGCTGAGTCGCATAGGTATCTATCGGCAGCATTTGCGGTCCCCTAAGGACCTACGCCGATATAGGGCCGTTCCCCGCTCTTGGCCCTACGAGCCGGGCCGCTAGACCCAGGGGAAAAGCTGGCCTGCCCCAAAAAGAGCGGCCCTTCGGCCTGCACTGACCACCCTCGGCGCGGACCCGAACACCGCTCGCGCAAAGTCTGCATGCCGCCTGCTATGCATATCAAGCAACCTTGCCCGCAGGCGGTACCCTGGATTCAATGACCTCTGTTGGACTCGTGCTTGGCGGCGGCGGCCTCGCTGGATTCGCCTATCACAACGCTTGTTTGGCCGTGTTACAGCGCCTCACTGGCTGGGACCCTCGCACGGCCGAATACCTGGTCGGCACCTCAGCAGGGTCTGGGGTCGGCGCAGTGCTACGCGGCGGCGTTCCCGCAGACGCCAGCCTCGACAAGATGCTGTCGGTGCCCACAAACCCCCGCTCCATGGCCCGCCTTCGCGAACTCAGCGGCCGAGAACAAGCCCGCAAGGGTGCGCTTCAAACCCGATTCTTGCCAGCTGCACCGGGCCTCGCAATCAAGGAAGCCATGAAAGGGCCGTTCCTGCGCCCGGGGCGCATGGCCAGCGCGCTCTTGCCTCCTGGCAACGTTCCTACTGACACCATTGGCGACCGCGCCGCGGAGCTCCACAAAGGGATCTGGCCCAAAGAACCACTCTGGATAACCGCGGTACGTCTGTCCGACGGAGAACTCGTGGTGTTTGGGCGAGACCGCACCGACATCAGTGTTGCGGCGGCCACCGAAGCCAGCTCGGCAATCCCCGGGTTCTTCCGACCCGTCATCATCGACGGCGAAGCCCATGTCGACGGTGGCATGCACTCATGCAGCAACGCGGACCTTCTGGTCGACGTCGACGTCGACCTCGTGGTCATCATCTCGCCCATGTCGGGCCGCTCGCTTCGAGCTATGGGGCAAACGCTCAACGGCCCGATGCGCTACATGATTAAGCGTCGCCTCGACAAAGAAGTGCGAATGTTGCGTGAGGCCGGCAAAGAACTCCTCATCATGGAACCGTCGCTCGATGAGATGCGCTCTATGGGGGCAACGCTCATGGACCCAACCCGGGTGCTGAACACGGTGCTCCAAACGTCGAGTGCTGCCCGCACCGCGCTCACCGAGAACGCGGTCGGAGAACAACTCGACCTGCTTCGAAAAGCCGCCCTCGAACACACTTCACCTCCCGACGTCGAGTACCCGGACTGATCATGGAACGCCTAACCCAAGACGATGCCCACCTCCTCAGCATCGAAGACGACCTGGCCGCGGTCCACGGCATCACCATTGGGGTGTTCGAGGGGCCCGAACCCTCCTTTGACGACATCATCGACCACGTAGGCCCACGCATTCCGCTGGTGCCTCGGCTGCGCCAGCGCGTGGTGTCGGTCCCCTTCGACATTGCCCGCCCTCTGTGGGTCGATGACCCCCACTTCAGCCTGGACTTTCACCTCCGCCACACCGCATTGCCAGAACGGCGTTCCGACGATGCGCTTGCCGCGCTGGTTAGCCGCCTGATGTCCCAGCGACTCGACCGAGGTAAGCCGCTTTGGGAACTCTGGATCGTCAGCGGTCTCCGAGACAACCATTGGGCCATGATTTCTAAGGTCCACTACGCCATGATCGACGGCGTGTCCGGTACCGACATCTTTGGGCTCCTTCTCGACGATGCGCCCGCCCCCGAGGTAGACGACACGTTCCAGCGTCGCCCCCTCCCCTCGCCCCAAGACCTCATCCCCAGTGCCATCATCGATGGCGTTCTCAACCCCGTTGAACAGCTGCGAACAGCTCGGCAGCTAGTTGGCCTGCCCATGCGCGCGACGCGCAAGGCAAGCTCGATCCTCATCCCCCCAGCCCGCACCCGTAGCTTCGGGCGAAGTGCCGGGCCGCACCGCCGCTGGGAGCGCCTTCAGCTTCCGCTGGCCGATGCGCGCGCGGTGCGAGAGCGTCACGGCTGCAGCACTACCGATGTGATCTTGGCCGCCATCACCGGCGGCATACGCCACTACTTGCGCGAGCTGGGCGAACCACTCCCGTCACAGCTATCTACCTTGGTGCCGCTAGCAGTTGCCACCGAAGCCACCGGTTTTGCGCACGGCGTAACCGCCCTTCGAGCGTTGCTACCGGTTGGCACGGACAACCCCATTGCCCGCCTCGACACC
>JAUIIS010000297.1 GCA_030431575.1 Acidimicrobiia bacterium
AACGCCAGTGGGTTCCCCGGGCTCGGGCTTGGTAGCGGGCAACAACGATCGCACCGCAAGTGCGAGCTCGGTTGGGTTGGCGGCCAGACGTCGACCATCGATGACAATCGAGTCCAGCTGAAAGCCTTGACACGCCCCGTTTAGGAGGTCGATAGCCGATGCGGCACCATGGCCGGTCAGCTCACAGGGGCCAGCTGTATGGCTTGCCGCGTTGAGAAGGTCACCAATGGCGCTCGCCAATGCGCTGACCCATGCCAGATCGTCGGCGCCCTCGGCAATGCTGATGCGCCGGATGAGGACGGCTGGAACGCCAACGCTCGCAAGCGCCTCAGGCGACCAGGCTGGGCTTTGTGCCCCTACAGGAGCAGATCGGCGCTGTGTGGATTCGGTCGCGGGTTCTTCTGGAGGTGTCTGCGCCGCACCCGCCGAGCCGTGGTTGGACCCGTAGCTGGTCAGATCGACGTCCGGCACGGGCTCGGGGTCCTTAAACACTGAATGCTGAGCCGCTAGTCGTTCGGCATGCTCGGCCAAAGAAGGGTGCGATGCCGATGCCGTTGCTGGCTCTTGGCGCACATCGACTTCGAAGTCTGCGACGGGACTGGGTCCCTGCTTAACCGTTGCATGCGCAGGCTGGCGTTGCTGGGTGTGTGGATTCGGGATGACGAAGTCAGCTTCGCTCCACCAGTCTTTGTCTGTGTCGGCCAGGTCGGCGCCCAGAGACGATTCTTCAGCATCGACCTTGTCGACCATGCGTCTCAGGACCGCATCGAACTCGCCGCCGGCGTTGGCCGCGATCCGGCGTGGAGCGGGAGCGGAAGTCTTGTGGGTCGCTGTCACCTCGTAGCGCTCGCGACGTCCGATGCCCAGAGGGCCTTTCCGAACGACGCGCTGGGCGTCGACGATCTGCAGGTCGTCGCCGAGTTGCGCGACTGCAGCCGCCAATGCCTCCTCGACTGTGGCTCCATCAAATTGCTGGTTGGGTGTTGTCGACACGGATCACTCCCGTCGGTTCGAGGCTCAGATGGGGACTGAGCTCATTGAAGGACAAGACCGGCAGACTGGGCCACGTGCTGGCAAAGAGCCGGCGTAGGACTGGTCGGAGTCGGTCTGAGCACAACAGCACGGGGCTGTGGCCCTGGTTTTCGGTTGCCGCAATGACTGCGGTTGTTTCGTCGAGAACGGCTTCGGTGATGTGGGGGTCAAGAGCAAGGAATGCCCCAGCCTCGCCCTGTCGAAGGCTCTCGAGGAGATGTTGTTCCAGCCGCGGCTCGAGCGTGATGACGGGGAGCTTCCCGTCTCGGCTGAACTGCGAGCAGATAGCAGGACCTAGCGCACGGCGTGCGGCCTCGACCAAGGTGTCTTGGTCTGCGCCGGCCGGCACGGCAGTGACCGCTTCGAGGATGCGGACGAGGTCTCGAATTGGCACCCGTTCTTCGAGCAATGCGGCCATCACCTGGTGCAGCGACGAGAGGCTCAGACGTTCGCCGTCGACTTCGTTGGCCACACTCGGCGCCGCTTCTTTGAGCCCCTCGACAAGGTCTTGCACATCCTGACGGGCGAGGAGGTCGTGGGCCCGGGACCGCACCGTCTCTGAGAGGTGCGTCAAGATAACCGACGCCCGGTCGATGACACTGTGGCCTCGGGCCTCAAGCGTTGGCCCCAGATGCTCAGGGACCCACGAAGCAGGAAGCCCAAAGACTGGCTCGAGTGTTGGTTCACCCGGAATGACGTCATCAGGGTGCGACGCCAGCACCAGTACGTTGCCCAACGGGGCAATGCCGCGAGCAGCTTCCACCCCGTGCACTCGAATCGAGTAGGTAGCCCGAGGCAGCTGTACATCTTCACGCGTTCGCACCAGTGGGGCAACCAAGCCAAGCTCCATGGCCAGGTGACGGCGCAACGTCTTAACACGGTCGAGCAGGGTGCCACCGCGCTCGGTGTCAACCAGATCCATCAGGTCGGGTGAGAGTTCGAGCTCCAAAGCCTCTACTCGCATCTCTTGAGCGAGGTCGATGGGCTCGTCGGCGCCGGGTGCCGCAGTGCCCTGGGGCGATGCCGAGGTCGATGCCGCTGGGCTGTCTTTCCGCTGCCGGGCAGCGCCCGCGCCCAGCAGAAGCGCCAGCGAGAAGAACGGAACCTTTGGTAGGCCTGGGGCCATGCCAATGAGCGCTACCGCCGCAGCGGCCACACCTAGCGTGCGCCGGTCCTGAAGCAGCTGACTCCAAAGATCTGTACCAAAGCCGCCGCGCTCGTCTGTGACGGCCCGGGTGACAATGACGCCAGAGGCCACCGACACCAGTAGCGCGGGGACTTGGGACACCAAGCCGTCGCCGACCGTCATCAGGGCGTACCGGTCAATAGCTTCTGAGAGCGACATGCCTTGCTGGAACAGGCCAATGGCCATGCCGCCCAGCAGGTTGATGATCACGATCACGACCGCAGCGATAGCGTCACCTTTGACGAACTTGGATGCACCGTCCATCGACCCGTAGAAGTCAGCTTCGCGTGACACCGCGAGTCGCCGGTTCCGGGCTGTTTCTTCGTCGATGAGGCCCGAGTTCAGGTCGGCATCGATGGCCATCTGCTTGCCGGGCATGGCATCCAGCATGAAGCGGGCCGACACCTCGGCGACCCTGCCTGCGCCTGTTGTGACGACAGAGAATTGGATCACGATCAGAATGAGGAAGATCACCAGCCCAATGACCACGCTGCCTCCGACCACGAACCCGCCAAAGGCATCGATCACTTGTGACCGTTCGGTGCCAGACAAGATCAACCGGGTGGTCGACACGTTTAGGGCAAGTCGTAGCAGTGTGGTGAGCAGGAGCAGGGTTGGGAATACGCTGAACTGGAGCGGTTCGGCAACCATCAGCGAGGTCAGCAAGATGGTTACTGCCATGGCGATGTTCAGCGCCAAGAGGAAGTCGATGAGCGACGGAGGCAGCGGCACCACCATCACCACAACGATGGAGACAATGAGGAATGGGATACCAACCGCTGCCAAGCGGGTCTTGGCCTCTTGTACCGGATTATCAGCCATTCTGGCCTCCAGTCAGGACACTACGGGTGGCTAGCGCTGGGGTACCTAGGTGTGTGCCATGGCGAGCTTGAGTTCGTAAGCGAAGCTGCGCGCTGGGGAGGAGCGCACAGGCGACCGTGTGGGCCTGGGCACCGCTGCTAACGGCGCTGGGGCGTGAACAGCGAGGTCGGCTGCGTTGAGGAACCTCGACGCAGCGACATGTTGCTTCAGCGATGGGGCCTCGGCCAGAGCTGTTTCGTAGGCTTGACGGAGCCGCCGAAAGGCGTCGCTCGACCCACCGATGTCTGGGTGCTGTGCTTTTACGCGGGCACGAAAGGCCCGCTTGACGTCGTGCGCGTTGGCGTCCGAAGACAAACCAAGGGTGGCACGAGCGCGTGATCCATCCATGGCTGCGCTCGATCTGGGAATTGATCGGAGCAATCCGTTGCTCCGGTGTAATTCCGTGATCGGCGCGTAAGGCCTGGATGTTAGGACAAGTGATCATGAGGCCACCCCTGCCATCAAGTAGGCCGTGCGCTCGACAATGCGTTCGGTGTAGGCCGGAAGGAAGATCAAGGTGGACCCAACAACGGCTATGGCAATACCCATCTTGAGCGGGAGCCCGATCATGAAAATGTTGGCCTGAGGCACGAAGCGAGCGGCGAGCGCCAGCGCGACCTCGGCCAGAAGCAAGGCTCCCAGCATCGGTGCAGCGATTTCTAGAGCTGCCAACATGAGGTCCGACATCGAGGCCGCTGCCATTGCCACCGAGTCGGCGCCCAAGAACGGTATTTCGGTCACGGGCGTGGCCTGGAAGCTGCGAACAAGTCCACCGACCACCACCAAGTGAGCGTTCGTCGCGAAGAACAGGGCAATGAAAGCCACGCTGAACAGGCGACCAATAACCGCCGATTGTGCGCCGGTTGCGGGATCTAGGAGTTGCGCCACCGAGAAGCCGGAGGTCAAGTCCACAATGGCTCCGGCGCTTTGGAAGACCGCTAGTGCCAGACCGGTGATCCAGCCCAGAAGCAATCCGAGCGCAATTTGACCGACCAAGACCGGGATGAACATTGCCAACTCGGTTGGTGGTGGAGGTGCGTCCGGCGCTACCGGCGCCGCCATCAGCGCCAACGAGATCGCGAACGCCAACCGACCAACGCCCGCGATCCCATTCGATGAGAACAGCGGCGAGGTAGCCGCCCATGCAGAGGTGCGGGCCAGTGCCAACGTGAAGATGGCGACCGCGCTGGCGTCGAATTCCATTTCCTACGCCCTTCACAGCCGGATCAGCTCGGGCGCCATGCCGAGCAGTTCTTGGAAGTGCTCGGTCATCATGGTCATCATCCAGCTGCCGCTGAGCACGAGGACAACAGCGATACCGACCAGCTTGGGCACAAAGGTAAGGGTTGGTTCCTGCACCTGAATGACGCTCTGGGCTAGGCCGATAACCACGCCAATGGCCAGTGACACGCCCAGAATGGGGGC
>JAUIIS010000298.1 GCA_030431575.1 Acidimicrobiia bacterium
TTCTGAAGCAGGGTCGGAGTCGCCGGTGATGGCGACCCAGCTAATCGAGGCCGCAGCGAGGCCAATAACGGCCCCCGCAGCAACACGAGCAGTTGTACTTGTCATACCCCTCTAACGCCGCCGGACAGGCGATCGGTTCCGATCATGCCATCGGGGCCGCGAATAACCGGGGACTAGATGACTTCGAGCGCAGCGCCATCAAAGAGCGGTTTGATTCCGTGCGCCAGCGCGTCGGCTTCCAACTGCGCTTCGCTGACTGGTTGGCCGTCGTAGGCATCGGCGATCTGGACAGTCTTTGTCATCACCATGCCGTTACTTGAGGTGTTGACGAATACCTGTCGATTGGCGAGGGCGTACTGAATGGCACGAGCCAACACGTCGTCGTCGTCGATGGGCTGATACCACGAGAACCTGGCTGGGACATCTTCGGGCCAGCGCCGGCGGGCGGCCGCCTTGATGGTTTGGACCGCAACGCCTTTTTCGGCACAGAGGCTGGCTAACTCGTTGAAGTCGGCCGCATAGCCGTCGTCTTGCATGAGGACGTGGCTGTAGGGCAACAGCACCGACGCAAAGGGTGCTTCGTTGAGGCTCCGGATGTGCATGCGGGCAATGCGCAGGCCATGACCAGTGACCCCAACGAAGCGGCAGAGCCCTTCGTCACGCGCGGCAAAGAGCGCTTCGACGGCACCCCCCGGGCTGAAGGCTTCGGCCCACTGGTCCTCTTCGACAAGGTTGTGGAGTTGGATGAGGTCCACCTGATCGACGCCCATGCGTTCAAGGCTGCGTTCCAGACTGGCGCGGGCTTCTGAGCCGGAGCGGTCGCCTGTCTTGGAGGCAAGAAAGAACTTGCTGCGGTGTTCGGCTAGCCACGGCGCTAGGCGCAGTTCGCTGTCTCCATAGGAGGCTGCAGTGTCGATGTGATTTATCCCGGCATTGAGGAGAACAGGCAACAGTTCGTCGGCACGTTCTTGGCGCATGCCGCCCAATGCCGCTGCGCCAAAGATGACCCGAGATGAGCTATGGCCGGTTGTTCCAAAAGGCATCGTGTCGATCATCTAGCCAACCTAAACCACAATGTGGGTCTGGCGCTCTGAATCGCATGACCTACTGGCGTTCAGGTTTACCCATACCAGCCGAGACCTTTGGGTGTAGAGGGTGCTTGCCGTTGGGTCCCCTCGATAGATGTGTGGGAGGTGTGTGTGCTTCAAGACCCATGGGTAGCGCTGGCCATTGGTACTGGCTTGGGGCTGTCGGCATCTCTCTGGCTCCTCTTGCGCCACCGAGCGCAGCTTCGCGTCTTGCGGGCCGAGATGGAGACCCTCGAAACCCAGGCGCGCAACGCCCGATCTACCCGCGATGCTGTGGGTCAAGTAATCGGCTCTATGACCCAGCGAGTGCTGGGCCCGGTCCAAAACATCTCGGCCTTTGGTCGGGTCCTCGAGCAAAGCGCCACCGCCACCGAGGCTCAGCGCAACATCGCAAACGCCATCACTGACAGCGGACGCCAAATCGAGCAAATCCTTGGCGACGCATTGGGCGTCAGTCTCTCAACCACGGGGAGTCTCGATCTCGAAGAGTCCGAGGTGGACGTTCGTGAGCTGATGGGCTCGGTGGCGCGTTCTGTGCGTAGCCGCTGCGTGCGCAATCAACTGAAGTTCTCGTTGTTGCTGGGTCCAGACCTGCCAGCGACCATGACCACCGACCCGGTGAAGCTGAGGTACGTGTTGCAGAACATGATCAACGATGTGGTCAGCACCACCGACGCGGGTGGTTTCGTCACATTGTCGGCAGCACGCTGGATTACCCCCGGCGCGGCGCCGGGCGAGGTGCGGTTGTCGTTTGAGGCGTGCGGGGGAGACCAAGCGCCCAGCATCGAGCAGGGTTCGCCCAAGTCGCACAAGCTCACCAAAGCGTTGAAGGCCAAAGCGGCAGCCGAGCAAGCTAGCCCCGAGCCTCGTGAACTGACGCTGGCCGAACGGTTCGCCGAGGTGTTGGGCGGGTCTATCGTTGCTGTCGAAGGCAACCAAGGTGGTGTCAACACCCACGTTGAGATCATTGCGCACACCGACGAGGAAACCCTGGCCGAAGTCATCGAGCTAGACGGCTATGTCACTGTCGAGGCCGACCCTGTGGAGTCCGGCTTCTTTGGTGGACCCGCCACCGAAGAAGAGCGTCTTGTCGAGATGTACCTCATGGACCAAAAGGCTCTGTAAGCGGAACCGGCTTGACCCGTCGACGCCCCCGCAAACCCACAGGTCACCGGGCCGTTGCCGCCGACCCCAGTTCCCAGTTCCTGACCAGGGTCACATCGGTAGCCAAACGTTGTGGGCGCGCTGCTAGCCCACCGGAATGAGCCGCCGCGTGGCTGTCCGGGGTCCCGAGCGCGCCGAGCAGGTTTGAGGCAGCTGCCTGAGCTGCCTGCGTCGGTCTCCGTGGGGCTTGTGGCGACGGTTCATGCGCACCGTGAGAAGTGACAAAGTTTGCCTTGTCGGATTGGGTTACCCAGTGGTAACTTAAGGGGTATTCACCTCTTACATGGTGCAGCCGATGGTCATCGACACGCGGCAGCACCTGTGGTGTTCCCCCAACACCTGACGCCGTGATGTGGCAAAGGAGCCCCCTGCGATGACCGATTTCTCGCTGAACCTCAACGAGGACCAACTCACCCTCCAAAAGTGGGTACACGACTTCGCCGAGGACGTCGTTCGTCCCGCTGGCGAAGAGTGGGACGAGAAGGAAGAGTTTCCGTTCCCCATCGTGCAACAAGCCGCCGAGATCGGACTGTACTCCTGGGAGTTCATGGCTGAAATGATGATGAACGACCCCACTGGGTTGTCCATGCCGGTGGCCATCGAAGAATTGTTCTGGGGCGATGCCGGTATTGGCATGGCCATCATGGGTTCTGGTCTCGCAGCCGCAGGTATCGCGGCCTCGGCCACGCCCGAACAGGTCATGGAATGGGTGCCGCAGTGCTATGGCGACGCCCAGAAGCTCCAACTCGGTGCGTTCGCAGCATCTGAACCCGATGCCGGTTCCGACGTGGGCGGCTACCGCACCTCAGCGAAGTATGACGAGGCCACCGACGAGTGGGTGCTGAACGGCACCAAGGCATGGATCACCAACGGCGGTATTGCCGACATTCACGTCGTGGTTGCCGTCGTCGACCCCGAACTGCGCAGCAAGGGTCACGCCAGCTTCGTGGTTCCCCCCGGCACCAAGGGCCTCAGCCAAGGCCAGAAGTACAAGAAGCACGGCATCCGTGCCAGCCACACCGCCGAGGTAGTCCTCGACGACGTGCGCGTTCCCGGCCGCTGCTTGCTTGGCGGCAAAGAGAAGCTCGACGAGCGCCTCGCCCGTGTCCGCCGTGGCGAAAAGGGCAACGCCCAAGCCGCCATGCAAACCTTCGAAGCCACCCGCCCCGCCGTTGGTGCCCAAGCGCTGGGTATTGCTCGCGCCGCGTTCGAGTACAGCCTCGAATACGCCAAGCAACGCGAAGCCTTCGGCAAACCCATCATCATGAACCAGGGCATCGCGTTCATGCTGGCCGACATGGCTACCGAAATTGAGGCCACGCGAGGCATGATCCACCGTGCCGCATGGCTGGGTAAGCAGAAGGCGTTTGTCAACGCCGAAGGCTCCATGGCCAAGATGAAGGCCGGCCGCGTAGCAACCTGGGTTACCGAGCGCGCCATCCAGATCCTGGGCGGCTACGGCTACACCCGCGAATACCCCGTAGAGCGCTGGCACCGCGACGCCAAGATCCACGACATCTTCGAAGGCACCGAGCAGATCCAGCAGCTGGTGATCAGCCGGGCCATCTCCGGGATGCGCATCGAGTAGCGCTGAGCTGGGCTTTTGCCTGGTTTCGGTGTCGTTCGGTAGTAGCGGACAACAAGGGTCACCAGCGGACAAGTCCTGTGGAAAACCCGCTCATCCCTACTGTCATCCCTGCTCTTGTAGGGATGATCGCGGCTATCGTCGGCCTTGGTGGCGACGATCCGGGAGCGGCGATCAGGGGTGTGGGAGGTCCGTGGCTACACCGGTCGCGACCGTGACGGGAACCCCACCCAGGTCTCGCGCACGGTCTACGGCACCAAGCGCGATGCCCAGCGTGTCGCCGCCATGCCGATACAGAGCGGCCCCTACGCGTCCGAAGCAAGGCTAGGCAAGGCCTGCGAGACTGGCGGAGTGATCTCCTTCCGAGTGTTGACTGAAGACGACTTCGGATTACTCGCACAGTGGCTTGGAAGCGAACACGTTCAGGAGTGGTGGAGAGACCCTTCGGCCCCTTTGACAGTCGGCGAGAAGTACGGCCCGCGGGTCCGCGGCGAAGTTCCCACCGAGGTATTCGTGGTGTGCTTCGAGGATGCCGACGTGGGGATCATCCAGCGATACCGCATCGCCGACCACCCCGAGTGGCTCGTGAGTCTTGCTGGAGCAGGATTCGATGCCTCAAAGGCGGCAGGGATGGACTACCTACTGGGTGAGGTCGC
>JAUIIS010000299.1 GCA_030431575.1 Acidimicrobiia bacterium
AGGTGCAAGGCACCGAGCAGCGTGGGTTTAATCAAGTCATCAACGCACTCGTGCCTCTTTCGGAGATGTTCGGCTACGTCGGCGACTTGCGCACCATGTCCTCTGGTAGAGCGAACTACACCATGCAGTTCGATTCCTACCAGCTCATGCCTGCGAACGTGCAAGAAGAAGTCGTTACCCGCCTGCGCGGCGAGTAGCACAAAGAGCGCCCCGCCTACGGGCGGTACGCAACCCACGGCCTCACGGCCTAAACCCGGTGGCCCGACCACCAAGCAAAGAAAAGAAGAGAGTCCGACCACCGGGGTCGGCAAGCCTTCGGCCACAGGGTCGAAGATCCCAAACAGAACAGAGGAAGACAATGGCCAAGGAGACGTTCGAGCGAACCAAGCCTCACGTCAACGTGGGGACGATGGGTCACATCGACCATGGTAAAACCACGCTCACCGCGGCAATCACCAAGGTGCTGAGCGAAAACGTTGAAGGTTCGGCTTTCACCGAATTCGAAAACATCGACAAAGCGCCAGAAGAACGCGAGCGCGGCATCACCATCAACGTGGCACACGTTGAGTACGAAACCGACAACCGGCACTACGCCCACGTCGACATGCCCGGCCACGCGGACTACATCAAGAACATGATCACCGGTGCGGCTCAGGTCGACGGTGCCATCTTGGTTGTGTCAGCTGCCGATGGCCCCATGCCCCAGACCCGTGAGCACGTACTACTTGCTCGCCAGGTTGGCGTACCAAAGATTGTGGTTGCGCTCAACAAGGTCGACATGGTCGACGACGAAGAGCTCATCGAGCTCGTAGAGATGGAAGTCCGCGAACTCCTCGACGAGTACGACTTCCCCGGCGACGACACCCCAATCATGCCTGTTTCGGCCCTCAAGGCCCTCGAAGGCGATGCCGACGCCGCCGCACAGGTCTTGGCCCTCATGGCCGAGGTCGACAGCTACATCCCACAGCCCGAGCGCGACGTGGACAAGCCCTTCCTCATGCCAATCGAGGACGTGTTCTCCATCACCGGTCGTGGCACCGTTGTGACCGGCAAGGTTGAACAAGGTGTGGTTCACACCGGCGACACCATCGAAATCGTTGGTATCAAGGACACTCAAACCACTACCTGTACCGGTGTCGAAATGTTCCGCAAGCTCCTCGACGAGGGCCAAGCTGGCGACAACATTGGCGCACTGCTCCGTGGCATCGACAAGGAGCAGGTACAGCGTGGCCAGGTGCTCGCCGCTCCAGGTAGCATCACGCCGCACACCAAGTTTGAGGCTGAGGTATACGTGCTGACGAAGGAAGAGGGTGGCCGTCACAAGCCATTCTTCTCCAACTATCGTCCGCAGTTCTACTTCCGCACCACCGACATCACCGGCATGATCGACCTTCCCGAAGGTACCGAGATGTGCATGCCTGGTGACAACACCAAGATGACCGTCGAGCTGATCAACCCGATCGCCATGGATGAGGGCCTCCGCTTCGCTATCCGCGAAGGTGGCCGCACTGTGGGCGCCGGCGCCGTCACCAAGATTCTCGAGTAGGACAAAAACACATGGCTGCTGGACAAAAGATCCGCATTCGACTCAAGGCTTATGACCACGAAGTCATAGACCAGTCAACAAAGAAGATCGTGGAGACCGTCAAACGGACTCAGGCTGATATTCGAGGCCCGATCCCGTTGCCGACCGAGAAGCACCGTTACACGGTGATTCGGTCGCCGCACAAATACAAGGACTCCCGCGAGCACTTCGAGATGCGGATCCACAAGCGTTTGCTTGACATCGTTGAACCGTCACCAAAGACAGTCGATTCGCTTCAGCGTCTCGATCTGCCTGCTGGCGTGGACATCGAAATCAAGATTCAGCAGTCGTAGCGTTCGTGCTTCAGATCTGATGGGAGGGCCCCCGCTTCGGCGGGGGTCTTCTGCGTTTTGGCGATGGCGGGGTAGGCGTGTGGTCTCAGATCGAGGAACCGGCTCAGGGTGACTCGAGCACGTCGGTGAGCGGGTCGTGAATGAGGTCGCGCTCATGAAGATACGTGCTGAGGAATGCCTGAAAGACTGCTGCTGCTGGTAGGGCCAAAACCGCGCCAACCGCACCCAGAAGTCCGGCTCCGGCCAGGACCGCACCGAAAGCCACCGCAGGATGGACGTCCATGGTCTGGGCGGTGATGGGGGGTGCCAGGATGTAGTTCTCGACCTGTTGGTAGATCACCACGGCGATGAGCACCCACACCGCATCGAAGGGTTCGTTCAACACCGCGATCAAGATGGGTAGCGCGCCCGCAAGGTAGGTACCGACCACGGGAATGAATTGGCTCATGACCCCCACCCACAGCGCCAACGGGACCGGGAAGGGGACGTCGATGATGGCAAAGATCAGCCAATGAAACAGAAACGACGCGGTGGCGAGGATGGTCCGGGAGAAGATGTAACCACCGGTCTTTTCGATTGCGAGATCCCACACCCGAAGCACATTGCGCTGACGGGTGGGGGAGAGGACCGAACAGACAGTACGTCGTAGCCGTGGCCCGTCGGCGACCAAGTAGAAGGTGAACAACAACACGGTAAGAACCTGGAGCACGACATTGAGCGCCCGGGTGCCAAGGCCGACGAGGTCGCCCGCGAGGCGGGTCGCCCATTCGGTCGCCGCACCGCCATCTTGGAACTCCTGTACAAGGTCGTCAGTGTCGATTTCGACGCCCAGGCTGTCTCGCGCCCAGTCTTCGATGTCTTCGATGTAGCCAGGGGCGTCGTCGACGAGCTCGGTCACCTGGTCGGCGAGCAAGGAGCCCACCGCAAAGGTGAAGCCGCCCACGGCCGCCCCAAGCACAGCGAACACCATCAGGGTTCCGAGTCCACGCCGAAACCCCATGCGTTCAAGCCGATTAACCGCAGGTTCAATCGCGAAGCTCAAGAAGAGCGACACCAGGATCAAGATGAGCAGGCTACGGAGCCTCTGCACGACCCAGTACAGCATCATTAAGCCAGCAAGCGTTGCCCAGAACAGCACGATGGCGCGAGGGAGCCAGCGCGGCATGCGCTCCTTGGCCGCTGCGGGCGTCACGTCGTCTCCCATCCACAGAACGCTACGAGTCGGGCGAACTGTCCTGGTGGATGCCTGTCTTCGGTGTCGGCCTCGGTAGCGAGGTGGGTGGGACTCGTCAGAGTTGGGACATGTAACCGGCAGCCAAAGCGAGCGTCTAGAAGCAATGACTCACGCGAACGGGAACCCTGCCGCGCCCGCTGCCGAGCAAGCGCCATTGTTCATCGTGACCTCGGGCCGGTCTGGTTCAACCCACTTGGCCCGGTTGTTGCATTCGCACCCTGATGTCGTCGTGATTTCTGACCTGTTAGAACCTGTCGGCCCCATGCCCTACTTCGACCGGAACACCATGGTTACGGGCGCAGAGTTCTGGGAGATGCTCAGCGTCCCGTCGCACCCAGAGCGCATCAAGAGGTGGCGGTGCAGCGCTACAGAGGAGCTGTTGTACCTCCCGCCCGACGATGATGATGTCTCGCTCCTCATGGCCTATACGTTGCCGTTCCTTGCTGGGCCCGACCCAACAGGGCTCGCACACGAGCTCGCCCAAGCGACGCGGGATCGGCCGGTGGCGCCTGTTGCAGAACACTTCGTGCGTACCTGCGGATGGCTACGAGACCGGTTTGGCGGGGAGCGGTGGGTGGAGCGAACCGGTGGCTCGCTGCCTCATGCCCAAAGCTTGGTCGATTGCTTTCGCGAGGCGAAATTTGTCCACCTCCATCGCGACCCGCTTGAAGTAGCGATTTCGATGTGTACTGGGTCGTTCTTCAAGCTCTACCAAGCCCTTGAGGTGGACAGCTCTCTGCCCGATTGGAGCTGGTCGCAGGGTGTAGGCCCCAGCACTGTTGGCGAGATGTTGTGTCGTTGGGAGCTGTCAGCAGTTGAGGCGTTTCAGGCGGTGCCCGAAGAGCACTTCATGACCCTGCCCTATGAGTCGCTGCTCGCCGATCCGGCCGGAGTGCTCCGCGAGCTCGTCGCCTTCTTGCTTGACCGCCCGCTCGAACCGAAGGACGCTGCCTGGGCTGACCGCGTCGCCGGTGCAACCGCGGCGCCGCCTAGACGCTTCCCCGAACTTCGCCCCGACCAACAGCTTGACCTGGTCCGATCCACCGCTCTGGCTCGGGAGGCTTTGGGTTATGCGTGATCGGTCTGCTCCCAAGGTGCGCATTGACCACTCCATCGACGCAGAGGTTGAAGTCGTGCGCAACACCCTTTGTGACGCCGGTTGGGTCGAGACCTCCTCACGAGACTGGGATTTGCTTTGGTCGAACGAGCTTCCTGGTCGGTCGACGTACCGGAGACTCCGTGCCGATCAACGAGTGAACCACTTTCCAGGAATCTCGCCGTTGATCCGCAAGGACGACATGTACGACCACTTGGCGCTCGCCTTTTCGCCCAACGCAGATGTGTCGCGACAATGGAGCTTCCCTCAGACGTTCTCT
>JAUIIS010000018.1 GCA_030431575.1 Acidimicrobiia bacterium
CGGCCGCGAACGTGAGAAATGCCATCATGATTGGCCTCCCTGAAGGGCGCGGTCGGCAATGTCTTGAGCAGCGGCAGGGTCGATCTGGCGACCAAGCACCGTTGATGCCGCACCGGCAGCCACCGCGGCAACGTCGGAACGCAGCGTGGTCATGGCCTGGGCACGAGCAGCTTCTACCTCGCTCGCCGCAGCAGCTCTAACAGCTGCGGCATCGGCTTCGGCAGTCGCCATCAACTCGGCTCGGCGAGCGTCGGCGGCAGCCCGGGCTTCTTCGACGATGCGAGCAGCCTCGGTCCGAGCGTCGGCCAGCGCAGCGTCGTAGTCGGCTTGGGCTGAGCCCATGTCGGCTGACGCGTTGTCTGCGGCGTCGCGAGCGTCGGCGATCTTTTGCGCACGCTCGGCACGTACCTTCTGGATAGGCGGCATCAGCACATACTTGAGTGCTGCCCACAGGGCAAAGAAGAACAACGCGGCATAAACGATGTCGCCACCGGTAGGAAGAACCGGGTTGACGGTCTCCTCGTCCTTCTCGCCCTCGTGCGATTCGCCTTCTTCGGAATCAGCGAAGGCTAGAACGTCCGCACCGCTCAATTTTCCGAGCGCTGTGTCATAAACCAACACACGAGCTCCTCATGAATTAGGGGGATCTCCGACCCCGAGAGGTCGCGGTCCCAGACGGACTAGACGAACTTCAGCAGAATGAATACAACGAAGCCGATGAGGGCAAGGGCTTCGGTGAAGGCAATACCGAGGAACATCGTGGTCTGGACCTGACCGGCAGATTCGGGCTGGCGGGCCATGGCCTGAACGGCCTGACCGACGAGGTAACCGATACCGATACCGGGGCCGATGGCCGCAAGGCCGTAGGCGAAACCGGCGGAACCTGCAGCTTCGACGTTTTGGGCGTCGGCTGCGTCGGTGATCTGTGCAAGGGTGCTGGCAAGCGCACTCATTTGGGTTTCTTTCTCCTTGGATTGGATTGCATCGCCCTCGCGGACGTTACAGGGGTTGTCGTTGTGACGATCTGTCTTGGTGGGCGAATGGCCCGGTTGCTCTTAGTGAGCAGGATGTAGTGCGCCACCGATGTAGACGGCGGCAAGAATAGCGAACACGAAAGCTTGAATGAAGCTGACGCCAACCTCGAACGCAGTGAAGGCAATTAGCCCAGCGAAGGACCCGATGAAGGGGACAATCAGCGCACTGGCTTCGAAGGTTGAGATGCACAGCACACCAAAGGTGATGAGCAGAATGTGGCCAGCCAACATGTTGGCGAACAAACGAACGGCGTGGCTGAAGGGACGCACGATGAAGGTCGAGAGGAACTCGATTGGGGTGACCAACAGGTACAGGGCCTTAGGTACACCGGGTGGGAAGAGGACCTCTTTGAAGTAGCCAGCGCCATGGTGCTTGACACCCACAGCGATGAACATGATCCACGCGGTGAGCGCAAAGACCAACGGTGGGCCCATGCGTGCGTTCATTGGCATCTGGAAGAAGGGAATGACCTCAAACAGGTTGCCAATGGCAATGAACAAGAAGAAGGCAGTGAGCAGGGGTACGTACTTCTCGTAGCCCTTACCAATACCGGGCTTGGCGATCTGTTCCTCGACGAATTCGATGATGCCTTCGACGAAGGCCTGGAGCTTTCCGGGGATCATCTCCTTCTTGGAGAGCAAGAACATAGCCACTGGGACTGCGAACGCAATTGCACAGATGAGCGCAATCTTGTTGAAGCTGATGCCATCGATAATGTTGGGCCACTCGACCACATTTTCGATGGGCGGAAACTGAACTCCGCCTTCTTCTGCAGCGAAGATGCTCACGATGCTCACGGTTGTGAGTGCTCCTTGTTGAGGAAGGATTGATTGGTTTGGTCGGCGCTCTTTGATGTGCCTGGTTTCAGGCCTGGGTACGCCAGCGACGCCGAGACGTAGCGAAGTTCCCAAAAGAGCAGTCCAAGGTGGGTAACAATGATGGTTGCGCCAAGCGCTACCAGGTTCATCCAGCCAGCGTCTTTGACGGCGTAGACCGCAATAAAGATGATGCCTAGGCGGATAAGAAAGCCGAACAATACCGCCGCCATCATCAAAGACAACGAAATACGGCTCGTCGATGCAATAAGAAATGCCGAGAGGGCAAAGTTGAACAGGATGAGGCCAATGCCATACCCAGTGGAGAAGAAGCCGTCGGTGCCCCAAATGGCAGTGCCGATGAGCATGAGGATGGGGGCCGCCCAGATACCACGACGCACAAGGTCTTTGGCTACCTGCGCAGCAGGAGATGGGCCTTCGAGGCGTGCGGTGTAGACGTCGTCACTCATGAGCCGGTGCTCCGCTCTGCGGTGGCTTCTGCCATCTGGCGCTGGTAGCGGTAGTAGGTGCTGACCACGGCGCCAGCGAAGCCAGCTGCGGCAAAGATGACCATGAACAGCGGGGTGGTTCCGGCTGAGCGGTCGACAACAAGCCCTACAAGTGAGAACAATACAGCACCCAACACAAGCTCGAATGAGCCAGATGAGCGGTGCACACTTTGGGTCAGCTCGCTTCGCTGCGAAGGATCCATTGTTGCCACCTTCAGGGCGCGTGTGCGGTCTCCACGCGCGTTACGGAGTAGACACTACCGCTTGTGAGCGAATTCTCAAATCAAAGTTTTGAGAGTTTCACCCGACCAGCAGCATTGTCGGAGCTGCATTCTGTCATCAATCTGTAGCGCCCGCGTACCGAACGCCACAATCGTGCGCTAAGGACTCGTTCTGGACCTCGACCTGTTGGCCAAATCCCCCGTGACGAGTCCCGGGCGCAACTGTTGGGTTGCGAGGCTGATAGGGCCGACAGAACCCGAATTCGGCTGCTTGGCACCAGTACAGTGGCGATGATGAGCTGGCGCTTGGGGGAGGACGAAACCTCCTAGCGCCCATACCGCTGGAGCCGATGTGACCACCACCGATCCGACTTCTCCCCTGCCAGGCAATGCTGCACCTAGCCGCGAAGCAGAAGCCTTCCGCGCTGCGCTCGATGTGGTGGCGGCCGTAGAACCCGATATTGCTAGCCACATCCGCGGCGAACTCGGCAACCAACGCAGCCAACTGAAACTCATCGCCTCAGAGAACTACGCATCGCCGGCAGTGCTGTTGGCCATGGGCAACTGGTTCAGCGACAAGTACGCCGAAGGCACCGTTGGACACCGGTTCTACGCCGGCTGCGAGTTCGTCGACAAGGTCGAAGCCCTCGCTGCAGACCACGCCAAAGCGCTCTTTGGCGCCGACTACGCATATGTCCAACCGCATTCGGGTATCGACGCCAACCTTGTGGCCTTCTGGTCCATCTTGGCCCACCGAGTCGAGGCCCCCTTCTTGGCCGACCACCAAGCCAAACACGTCAATGACCTCACCGCCGACGACTGGGAAAGGCTACGTAAGTCATTTGGCGACCAGCGCATGATTGGTATGGCTCTCGATGCTGGCGGTCACCTCACCCATGGCTTCCGTCCCAACATCTCTGGAAAGCTCTTCGATCAGCGGTCGTACACGGTTGATCCCACCACCGAAATGCTCGACTACGACCAGGTAGCCGCCACCGCACGCGAGTTCAAGCCGCTGGTCATTGTGGCCGGGTACTCGGCCTACCCCCGCAAGGTCAACATGGCCACTATGCGCGAGATCGCCGACGAGGTCGGCGCCACCCTCATGGTCGACATGGCCCACTTCGCCGGCCTCGTTGCCGGTGGGCTCTTTACCGGCGACTACGACCCGGTGGCCAACGCCCACATTGTCACCTCCACCACACACAAGTCTCTGCGCGGCCCGCGCGGCGGCATAGTGCTCAGCAACGAGCCAGAACTCACCGAGTTCATCGATAAGGGCTGCCCTATGGTCCTCGGCGGGCCGCTGTCGCACGTCATGGCTGCCAAAGCCGTGGCTTTTGCCGAAGCCCGTCAACCCGAGTTCGCCACCTATGCCCAAGCTGTAGCCGACAACGCCGCTGCACTGGCTGAAGCCATCATGGAACGGGGCGGACGCGTTGTTACCGGCGGCACCGAAAACCATCTCGTCCTGGTCGATGTGACCAGCTTTGGTATCACGGGACGCCAGGCCGAAACAGCGCTGGAAGACTCGGGAGTCATCGTGAACCGCAACTCGGTTCCCTTCGACCCCAACGGTGCGTGGTACACCAGCGGCGTCCGCCTCGGCACCCCGGCGCTCACCACGTTGGGTATGGGTACTGACGACATGGTCGAGGTCGCCGACATCATGTGCAGCGTTCTTCGCAACGCCGAACCCACCACAACCGCAGCCGGCGCACCCTCAAAGGCAAAGTTCACCTTGGACGACGCGGTACGAGACGCAGCACGCAGCCGGGCCGCCGACCTGCTCAACGCCAACCCGCTGTACCCCACCGTCCAGCTGTAGCTACACGCCAAGCGCAGGGCTACTAGCAGGGTGCTAAAAAACTGCTAGCTGGCGCTGGCCACTTCTTCAGCACTACGGCGGCTCAACACAAACGCGCTTGTCAGCCCTAG
The DNA here is from genome assembly GCA_030431575.1 of Acidimicrobiia bacterium. Taxonomy (GTDB): domain Bacteria; phylum Actinomycetota; class Acidimicrobiia; order Acidimicrobiales; family UBA8592; genus JAUIIS01. The sequence continues at coordinate 4,519 of JAUIIS010000018.1, forward strand.
CGCCAACGCGCCCGCACCCATTGCCGCTCGGTTTTGACCCCGACGAACACAGACCGCGGAGCTACCAGCACGCACCCCTGTTCCTGGTGCGTATGCGAACCAGCCCCCGTCACCCTCGGCAGGGCGATCGCGAAAGATCGAGACTAACGGCGTTTGGCAACGCAGCGAGACGCCTTGATCGACGCTGGAGCCATCGATATCGAGATCGGGAAGTGGCGTCTCGAACGGCAAGGTAGCTGCCATGAGTCCCGCGCCAGCCACAATCATGGCCACTGCGCCAAAGACCAGCGACCACAGTGCAGTGCTCAGTTGACTGCCTCGGCGGTCGCGCCACCGAGGGCATCAAGTTTGGCTACCCGACCTGTATGACGGCCGCCTTCGAACGTTGCGCCGAGGAATGCGTCGAGCGCTTCTTTGGCAACTTCGGGCCCGATGAGACGCTCGCCAAAGCACACCACGTTGGCGTTGTTGTGTTCTCGAGTGAGGTGCGCTGAGGTGACATCGTTTACGGTTGCGGCACGTACCCCCGCAATCTTGTTCGCCGCCATGGCTATCCCGATGCCGCTGCCACAAACGCAGACGCCCAACTCGGCTTCGCCGCTGGCGACCGCACGCCCAACTGCGGCGCCGTAGTCGGGGTAGTCGACTCGATCGGTGTTGTGTGCACCGAGGTCGACAAGTTCGTGACCGAGGGCTTGGAGGTGGGCGGCGAGATCGGTCTTGAGACCAAACCCGGCGTGGTCGCTGCCAATGGCAATCCGTGTCATGGCTTCACCCTAGCGTTGAGACCCGGCGCGGCTGCGACAGTGCCCACCCGCACAACGAGGCGGGTTCAACGTTGGACGACTGCGTTGATGGCCTCAGCTGAAATGGGGCCTTCGCGCAACACCACCGGCTGATCATCGACAAAGGAAACCACCGTTGAGGCCATACCCCCGCTGCTCTGGCCGCCATCGACCACCAAACCAACGTCGGGCAGAATCATGCCAATCTCAGGCGCATGGATGGGCGTGGGCCGTCCATGAAGGTTGGCTGACGTTGCGGCAATGGGGCCCACCTGGGCAGCCACCGATCGGACAAACGCGTGGTCGGGGCAGCGCACACCAACGGTTCGATCACCCGAACCCAGATGGTCGAGCGACGCATGGGCACGACCGAGGACCACCGTCAGCGGCCCCGGCCAGAAAGCTTCCATGACCGCCATTGCCGATGCTGGCACCTCAGGCACCAGCTGGTCGACTTGGCCCGGTGCCGAGACCAGCACGGCCAGGTGCATGCCAGCAGGGCGCTCCTTCAGCACGAAGATCTGTTCGATGGCCTCATCCTGTTCGGGCAAAGCCGCCAGACCATAGACCGTGTCGGTGGGCAGGACCACGGTCTCACCCGAGCGCAGCGCGCGCAGCACGGCTGCTGTGGCGGAGGCATGCAAGGGGACTACGGCAACCATCGGGCTCGCACGCCTCGTTTTCTTCCAGCAAGATCTTGGAACACCTGGACCTCAGTGAAGCCGACCTCTTCGGCGCGACCAGCAGCCCAGGCTGTCTGTTGGGGTGCCATCTCCAGCACCAAAGCCCCGCCTCGGCAAAGCCACGGTCCCGCGTTTGTAATGAGATGGTCGAGGTGTGCGCAACCGTGGTCTGGCGCCACGAGCGCCTCGGCGGGCTCCCATTTGGCCACCTCACCGGGCAACTCGTCGCTGGGGCTTACATATGGGGGGTTGGAAACAATGAGATGCAGCGCCCCAGATAGATCGGGCGAGAGCGGGTCGAACCAGCTGCCATGCACAATGGTGACCCTGGTGGCGGGGCGCCCCAAACCGGTGAGGTTGGCCCTGGCCAAGGCCAGCGCATCGGCTGATGCATCGGTGAGCACCGCTCGTGTGTCGACGCGTTCAGCCACTATCGACAAGCCAATCGCGCCTGTCCCTGTGCCAAGGTCGGCAGCCAGGAGCTGGCCGGGGCCAGCCTGGCGTTCGAGCTCCTCGAGCGCTACGCCAGCAACCACCTCGGTTTCGGGGCGCGGTATCAAGGCCCTGCGGTCCACCAGGAGATCGAGGGATCGGAAAGACCAGCGGCCAAGAACGTATTGGAGAGGTTCGCCGGTGAGGCGGCGCTCGACCATGCGGTCAAAGGCGACCACCCCACGTTTGGTGGCAGGCTCTCGCAGGCCCAGGTGCAGCTCGGCTCCGCTGAAACCCGACGCTTCTTCCACAATCCGTCGAGCATCTACCTCGGCATTGTCGAACCCAGCGCGGCTGAGCCGATGCACAGCCTCGTCGAGGAATGTCTTCCAGGTAACCGTCGATCCCGTGGGGTCATAGCCCTTAGGGTCGCCGGTGGCGTCTTGCTCAGGCACCGTCTTCGGTGGGGCCGAGGCTGGTGAGCTGTTCGGCACGTTCGTGTTGTACCAGCGCGTCGATAACTTCGTCGAGTTCTCCGCCCAGGACGCGGTCGAGCTTGTAGAGGGTTAGGCCGACGCGATGGTCGGTGAGCCGGTTCTCTTTGAAGTTGTAGGTACGAACCTTCTCGGACCGGCCACCCCCACCCATTTGGCCTTTGCGTGCGGCCGAGGCCTCGGCTTGCTGGCGGTCTTGTTCGGCCTGTAACAGCCTGGCGCGCAGCACCTGCATGGCACGAGCCTTGTTTTGCAGCTGGCTCTTCTCGTCCTGCATAGACACCACGATGCCTGTGGGCTTGTGCGTGATCCGTACCGCCGAGTCGGTGGTGTTGACCGATTGCCCGCCGGGCCCTGAGGACCGGTACACATCAACCTGTAGGTCGTTGTCGTCGATGGCCACGTCGATCTCTTCGGCTTCGGGCAGCACAGCAACCGTTGCAGACGATGTGTGCACGCGGCCTTGACTCTCGGTGACCGGCACACGTTGCACCCGGTGGACCCCGCCCTCGTGCTTCATCTTGGACCACACGGCGCTGCCAGAAAGCATGAAGGTCACATCGGAGTACCCGCCCATGTCGGAAACGTGGCCCCCCATGAGTTCGAACTTCCAGCCCTCTCGGCTGGCGAAGCCGTTATACATATCGAACAGGTCACGCGCAAATAGGTTGGCTTCTTCGCCGCCCTCGGCGCCGCGGATTTCGACGATCACGTTCTTGTCGTCGTTGGGGTCCTTAGGCAACAGCAGTTCGCGAAGCCTGGCATCGAGGGTCTCGATAGTGGCCGAGGCACTGTCGATCTCGTCGCGCAACATGTCGCGATCGTCGCCCGCGGCGTCGGTAAGCATCTCGGTCGCAGTTTCCGCGTCCTCGTGTGCTTGGCGCAGGCCGTGAATGCACTCGACAATGGCTTCAAGCTCGCTGTAGCGCTTCGCAGCTGCGGTGTAGGCCACCTGATCGGCCATGAGGTCTTGGTCGCCAAGGCGAGCCTGGAGGTCGAAGAATTCTTGCTCGAGCTCGTCGTGAATGTCGGACATGGCTTCCGAGCGTACAGCGGTGAGAATGCGCTGAGGTCAGCCGCGCTGCCAGGGTTCGGGGATGGCCACCACCGAGGTGGGTGCGGCCAGCCGCGATGTCATGCGCTCGATAACCGCATGATGGTCTTTGGCCGGCAACACAATGATGATCTGCTCGGCACCGGTTTGGGCCAGATGGCCCGCAGCGTAGGGCACGACGTCGAGGTCGACGCCGCTGGCGGTGACAACCAATACCGGGCTGGACTCGATGCTGCCCAGGGCTGCGGCTGGGTGCTCGTCGCGGATACCTGTTCGGGGGACCAAAGGAGGCAGCGGCACAAGGCCGCTTGCCCCCACAAGGTCTGGAGATGCCAAGACTTCCGAACGGAGCCAGCGTTCGCGAGCCACCCTGTTGATGGGGTGCGGGGCTGCGGTGGCGTTGCGGTGCTGCCTGACATCGTGGATGACCTGGGCCAGACGCTCGTCGATGGTGAGGTCGGCGTGCACAAGCGCATGGGCTTCTTGGTCGTAGAGCCCAACACCAACACGAACGATGGCTTCACCGTTGGCCTCGACTGCGACGCGGGCCACTTCAATGCCGTTGATCTCGCCAATGACCGCACCATGCTCGACAACGACACCGCATCCGGCGGCCTCGAGCATGGGGATGTGTGCCCGCGCGGCAGGCGGTGCTGGCACCGGTGGGGCCAGCGGAGCGGTGACCATGGGCGTCAGCGAGGTCCCGGCCACCTGTAACAAGGTTGGCGAGGGGTCTAGTCCGGCCGCCATCAGTCCCAATACAGGGTCCGGGGCATCGACGAGAATATGCAGCTCTGCGTTGGGATAGCGGCTGGCCCAACCCAACGCCGCAGCCATGGGCGACGACGAAGACCCGTACGGGTAAGCCACCACGCGGCTATCGCTTCGCAACACTGCGCCTGCGTTGAAGCCTTCTACTTCAGACGCTAAGTCTGGGTAGTTCGCGCGCAGCAACCCTTGCAGCTTTGCCTGTGCGAGTTGTTGGGAACGCTCGGCGTCGAGGGCCACGGGCCGCTACACCTGAGCCAGCGAGGCTGAGATTATTCGCTCTCGCCAGCAGCGCGCTTGCGCTTGCCGTAGCGACGCTCGAAACGCTCGACGCGACCAGCGGTATCGACAATGGTCATGGTGCCGGTGAAGAAAGGATGGCTAGTGGCCGAGATAACCACCTTGGCCAGGGGGTACTCGTTGCCGTCTTCCCAGGTAACAGTCTCATCGGTGTCGATGGTTGACCGTGTCAGGAAGGACTCGCCGGAGGTGGTGTCTTGAAACACGACCTCGCGATAGTTGGGATGAATGTCAGACTTCATGGCTTCTCCACACAAGCAGGTGCGATATGCGATCGTAGCGGCACCCAAACCAAATGCGGTCGGGAACGCTTAGGTGAAAGCGAAGCCCAAGGGCTCGCTAGCGGACGGTATGGGCTAGGAGAGTTGCGCGAGCAGCGCCTGCAGCGCCCCCAAGTCTCCGGTATCGCCGGCTTTGCCAGCGAGTTCGAGGCGCAACTTGGCAATAGCGGCAGCGCCGTCATCGCCCACGATGCGCTCGGGCCGCCGAGTGCTGGTGGCGGCTATGTTGACCGCGGGGAAGATCTCGCGCTCAGCGGCGCGGCGGTCGAGGGTAAGGGTCATGGTGGCAGTGCCGTCGAATTCTTCGAAGATGGCCTGGTCGAGCGCGGACCCGTTGTCTGCTGCCACCGTAGCAATGACGGTCAGCGATCCGCCTTCTTCGACGTTTCTTGCAGCCCCAAAAAAGCGCTTGGCGGGAAAGATCGCGTGGCTGTCTACCCCGTTGACATTCTTTCCATTGGCGGTGTTGTAGGCCCGGGCGAGGCGACTAATACCGTCGAGTACCACCACGACGTCGGCTTCCATCTCGACGCGGCGCTTGGCCCGTTCGAGGGTCAGTTCCGCTACCGCACAATGCTCTTCGGCGGGGCGGTCAAAGGTTGAGGCGACAACGTCGGCTCCCTCGAGCGCACGCTCCATCTCGGTGACTTCTTCTGGCCTTTCGTCGACCATGACCACCAAGACCTCAAGGTCCGGATTATTGGCCTGCAGTGCCGAAACTATCTGAATGAGCGCGGTGGTCTTGCCCACTTGGGGCGGGGCAACCACGAGGCTCCGGCTACCGCGGCCTAGCGGGGCAAGGGTGTCGATGATCTGATTGAGCGGCTCTGCGCCTTTGCCACCCAACACAATCTGCTCTTCTGGGAACAATGGGGTGAGCTCGTCAAATTCGGCCCGGTTCACCGCTTGTTCTGGCTGGCGCCCATTGACCGAATCGATTCGAACCAGGGCCGGGTTCTTTTCGGACCGGTTTGCGGGACGTCCTGCACCAGCAAGATGGTCGCCTTTGCGGAGTCCGAACTGGCGGACCTGTTTAACCGAGACGTACACGTCTTCGCGGCTAGGAAGGGCACTGTTGACCCGCAAGAAGCCATAGCCGTCGTCGCGCAAGTCGAGGTAGCCGTCGACATCAACTGGTTCGGCTTCGACGTCTTCTACCTCGTCGCCGCGGTTACGTCCACGCCGACGCCGTTTGCGGCCGCCACCATCGTTTTGGTCGCCGGCAGCGTTTTGATTGCCGTTGTTCTGGTTGGTGTTGTTTTGATTGTTGCTGTTCTGGTTGTCGGCGCCCTTGTCGGAGCCACCACGGTCTCCAGCATCGCCTTTGCTGTCCTGACCAGCTTTGCTGTCCTGACCAGCTTTGCTGTCCTGACCAGCTTTGCTGTCCTGACCAGCTTTGCTGTCCTGACCAGCTTTGCTGTCCTGACCAGCTTTGCTGTTCTTGGCCCCGTTGCTGGAGGAGCTTTGACCACTGCGGCCTTGGGCGCCCTTGGCCTCGGCCGACTTCGCGGCCGCGGCGCGCTGACGACCGGCCTTTTGGTCGTCTCCTCCCGCGTTGGCGCGGGCCTCGGCCATGGGGTCAGCAACGTAGCCCCTGGAAGTCTCTGCCGGAGGTGCCTCAGGTGCTTTGGGCTCGACTGCCGGGGCGTCGGTGACACCGGCGAGCTCCATGATGAGGTCAATGATCTGGGCCTTGCGGGCGCGAGACGCGGGCTTGGCACCCATTGCGTTGGCAATCTGGGTCAGCTCGTCTTTGTCTTTGCGTTCTAGCGTGGCCTTGCTCAGCTCAGTACTCAACGCTTCACCTCAGGGACGTTGTTCCAGAACCTGCCGACATGCGCCGCGCATTCTAGAAAGGGCAGATAGTGCTCACCGCTGAAGCGGGGTGGCTCAAGAGAATCCCGCACGGTGGCGTTGGCGTTCACCCATTGGTGATACTTCCAACCAGGCGCCAACTGTAGCCATCACGGCCAACAGGGACCACTTGGCCACCAAGAAAATGCACAAATAGGGCTCATAGGGGCCAGCTAGTGGACCGGATGCCCGAAATTGCGGATCCGCTCGGGGCGACCCTGGGGCCTGCTCTGAGATGACCGACACAGCGGTTCTTGCGCACCTGGCTAGACGGCGGCGGGGGTGAGGGTCAACACGCGCTGCATGGCATCGAGGCGGTTCTTGTCGAGCGTGAACCACGCCCAGCGCCCCCGTTGTTCGCGAACAACCAGCCCAGCCGAAGCCAGAATCTTGAGGTGGTGTGAGACCGTGGGCTGGGAGCGGTCCAAAGATTCGACGAGGTCACACACACAAACGCCGTCGATTGCGGGAGCAATGAGGCTGAGTATCTGGAGCCGCACCGGATCGGCCAGCGCCTTGAACAGGCGCGCCGTGGCATCGGCTTCTTCCGCGTCAAGCGGTGGACCGCCAAGTGGCGTACAACACGCTGGAGCGGGCGAGGACTTGTCCATGGAGAAATACTACCAGCCCTGAAGTTTTATATTGACAATCATCGATACGTATAACATATTGATCCTTGTCGATATGTTGGTGCTGTCACCCAACTGGCCCGTCAGCCACGTGCGCCAACAACATCGCCACCCACCCCAACACCCAACACTCCCCAAAGAAGGACCCTCATGTCACGAGTACAGCTAGGCCTCAACGTCGACGACCTCGACACCGCCATCGGCTTTTACACCGCGCTGTTTGGCACTGAGCCCGCCAAGGTCGAACCCGGCTACGCCAACTTCGCCATCGAAAACCCGCCCCTCAAGCTGGTGCTGTTCGAAGGCGCCGGCGACAACGGCACCATCAACCATATGGGCATCGAGCACACCACCCCCGCTGAAGTCCACACCGAACTCGACCGGGTTCGCGAAGCGGGCCTTCAAACCCACAGCGAAGGCGAAGCGCACTGCTGCTATGCCCACAAAGACGAAGGCTGGATCGACGGAGCCGACGGCCACCGCTGGGAGATCTACGCAGTGACCGGCCACGCGGACACCGCTGGCAGCGACGGGCCAACACAACAGGCCTGCTGCGCCTAATGCACCTCGCCTCCTAGCGCGAGACTCGAGACCTGGCCCGGATGTATGCCTGAACCGTGGCCAGGTCGTTGGGCAGCACCTCGAAATGCTCATCGAGATCCCCAATGTGGGCAAGCTGGGCCGGCACCGGTGGGTCAGAGCCAATGGCTTCGTGAATGGCGGCGGGGAACTTTGCCGGGTGCGCGGTGGCCAGAACAACCATAGGGACCGCCCCAAAGCGACGAACTTGTTGCGCAGCACCAACACCAACGGCCGTATGGGGGTCGAGCACCTCGTCGGTCTCGGCGTACGTGGCTCTGATGACTTCGAGGGTGTCTTCGTTGTTCAGCCGAGCGGCATCCCACGTCTCGCGGAGCGCACCCAGCTTGTAGGGATCGATAGATACCGACCCGGTCTCTCGGAACGTGGCAAACAGCTCGGCCACTGCCTCGCCATTGCGCGAATGCAACTCGAACAGCAACCGCTCGAGGTTGCTCGAAATCTGGATATCCATGGACGGCGAGAACGTGGGCTCAACCGCCGTAATGGTCATCTCGCCAGACTCGAAGAACCGAGTCAGGATGTCGTTTGTGTTCGACCCAACCACAAACTGAGCGACGTCGAGACCCATCCGGCGAGCGCAGTACCCGGCAAACACGTTGCCGAAGTTGCCGGTAGGTACCGCAAATGCCGTGGGTTGGTTGATACGGCCCAGCTGAAGCGCGGCCCAGAAGTAATAGACGATCTGGGCCATGACCCGGGCCCAGTTAATGGAGTTGACCGCCGACATATGCACCGAGTCGCGGAAGTCATCGTCGGCAAACATGGCCTTCACCAGGTCTTGGCAATCATCGAAGGTGCCCTCGACCGCGATGTTGTGCACGTTGGGGGCCACAACCGTTGTCATCTGGCGGCGCTGAAGCGGCGACGTGCGCTCGTGCGGATGCAACACAAAAATGTCTACGGCTTCGCGATCGCGAACGGCGTCGATAGCCGCCGAACCCGTGTCGCCAGAGGTCGCAGCTACGATAGTGACTGCCTCGCCACGCTTAGCTAACTCGTAGTCGAACAGCCGACCCACAAGCTGAAGAGCAACGTCTTTGAACGCCAACGTCGGCCCGTGAAAGAGCTCGGCAAGATGGGTGTTACCGCCAAGGTCGACAAGGGGGACAACACTGTCGTTCGAGAAGGTTTCGTAGCTAGCAGCAACAATGCGCTCGAAGTCTGGGCGCTCCACCGAGCCCTCGACGTAAGGCCACATGACCTCAACGGCCAACGTGGCATAGCTGGCGTCGGGGCCAAAGCGCTCGACAAAATCGGCGAGCGAGAAGCTCGGCCATGACTCGGGGACGTACAGCCCGCCATCGCTGGCCAACCCTGTGAGCAACACATCGCCGAACTCGAGCGCAGGCGCCTGACCTCTGGTGCTGACGTAACGCACTAGCGTCCTGTCCGGTTAGAGCGCTGGATGATTCGGTGGAGCATGGGTTGGTCAACAAGGCGCCGCTTCGAAGGCGCACTGCCACCCGTGCGTCGAGAAGGTACAACACCGTTGGCCTGGGCCGGCGACAGCGAATTCTTTGGCGAAATAACTGGACGGGACACTAGGACTCGCCTACAACTCGCATCATCGAACCAATGCGGCGGACGCTGTCGAGCGAACCCAGTTCGTGGAGCGTGGCTCGCACGTCGCGCTCGCGAGCCTGATGAGTAATGAAGATGAGGCGGGCCTGGTCGCCCATGCCTTCTTGCTCCATTGATCTGATGGACACTTTGTGGTCGCCAAAGATGGAAGCAACCGTGGCAAGCACACCAGGTTCGTCAGTGACTTCGAGGTTCAGGTAGTAGGCGCTCACGAGGTCATCGATTGGTTGAATGACCGGCTTGACCAAAGTTCCAATAGAACCAGCGTGCCCGCGAACCTTGTTAGTAGCAGCATCGATGAGATCGCCGAACACCGCAGAGGCGGTGGGCCGTCCGCCAGCGCCACGGCCGTACAACATCAGTTCGCCCGCCGCGCCGCCTTCGACAAAGACAGCGTTGAAGCTGTCGCGAACTGACGCCAACGGATGCGACGCCGGAATCATGGCGGGATGCACGCGCACAGCCACGACCGGTTGGCCGTTCTGCTCCCCCACCCGCTCGGTGATGGCCAAGAGCTTGACCACAAACCCAAGACGGGAGGCGAAGTTGATGTCGGACGCAGTGATCGACGAGATGCCTTCGTGGTAGACGTCGCCTGCCACCACACGACCGCCAAAAGCAATGGTGGCAATGATGGCCGCCTTTGCGCCGGCATCGTATCCCTCGACATCGGCGGTTGGGTCGCGTTCTGCATACCCCAAGCTTTGGGCCTCTGCGAGGGCAGCTTCGTAAGAAACTCCGTGTTCGGACATTTGGCTGAGGATGTAGTTCGTGGTGCCATTGACAATGCCCATGACTCGCCCGATGGGTTCGCCAATCAAAGACTCGCGCAGCGGGCGCATGAGAGGAATAGCCCCGGCGACAGCGGCTTCGAACAACAAGTCAACCCCGGCGTCGGCAGCAGCTTCGTAGAGCTCGGCACCGTGATTGGCCAAGAGCTCTTTGTTTGCGGTGATGACGGGCTTACCCGACCGCAATGCGGTGAGGACAAGCTCCCGGGCGGGTTCGATTCCGCCGATGGTCTCCACCACAACATCGATAGATGGATCGTCGACCACGGCCGCAGCGTCAGTGGTGAACACCGAGGGGTCGATATCTAGGCCGCGATCCTTCGCCGTCGAATGGACAGCAATGCGGGCGATGCGAAGGTCGAGCCCGGTTCGAGCAGCGACCTCTTCGTTTTGCTCAGCAACCAGGGTGACCAAGGCGCCACCCACGTTGCCGCACCCGAGCAAACCCACCGAAATCGTTGTGTTCGACATGCCCGTCACGGTATCCGAGCGCAGACACCGGCACGCACCAATTCCCGGACCGTTCGCCGATGCTTGAGGCGCAGCATCGCTGCACATCCTGTCCGCGGCTGCGCTCAGTAGAGCGCGTCAGCGTCACCAGCGGTGGTTGCGCCAACACCGCCACGCGCTGCCTCGGCGGCTTTGCGGGCTTCGGCGAGACCGACACCCAGAGCCACGCTGTCGGCCGACACTGTCAGCATGCGGAACCCCATCGCCAGGCGCTTGGCCACCAAACCAGAAGTAGTGTGCATACCCGGCACCACGCCATTGCGCGCACACGCCGCGACAACAGTTTCAAGCGCCTCCATGAATTGCGGGTCGTCATCGTTGTTAGCTGGAGGTAGCCCCATCGTCACCGACAAGTCAGCCGGGCCGACATACACAGCGTCGATCCCGGGCACCGCAAGAATGTCGTCGATGGCGGCAACCGCCTGCACCGTCTCGATCATCGGAATGCACGCCACCGTCTCGTTGGCGCTATCAAAATACCCAGGGGTACGGCCGCCAGCGCGCACCGGGCCGTAGCTACGAGCACCCTCCGGGGCATAGCGGCAGGAGCGCACCGCAGCCTCGGCTTCAGCAACACTGTTGACCATGGGAATGATTACCGCGTCGGCTCCGGCATCGAGGGTCTTGCCGATGATGCCGGGTTCGTTCCATGGCACACGCACCACAGGTGTTGAGCCACCAGCATCGATGGCTTGCAAGTGACCCACCGTGTCGCTGTAGTCGATCACCCCATGTTGGTTATCCACGCAGACGTAGTCGAAACCCGCCCTGGACATTGTCTCGGTGGCCAACGTGCTGTTCAGCGTGGCCCACAAACCCAACGTTTCCTGTCCGTCAGCCCAGCGATGTCGCAGTGAAGTCATGGGCCGCAGCTTAGAACTCCCCAGCGCCGAGGTGCCGACCGAACAGCTTCAGCCGAGATCCTTGAGCAACAGGTCCTCATAGGTCTCGCGCTCGACGACGACGCGGGCCTCGCCCTCGCGCACAAAGATGACCGGTGGGCGCAGGACCTTGTTGTAGTTGGACCCCATGGAGTGCCCGTAGGCGCCCGTGACCGGAGTAGCCAACAGATCGCCGACTGCGATGTCTTCGGGGACAAATGCCTCGCGCACCAGCACGTCGCCAGACTCGCAGTGCTTGCCAACAACGCGAACTGCTTTGGTTCGGTCTGCTTGCACAGCGCGCGGCAGGAAGGTCTCGTAGCCGCTGCCGTAGAGCACCGGCCTTGGGTTGTCGCTCATGCCCCCGTCCACAGCCACATATGTCCGGATGCCTTCGAGGTCCTTGACCGTGCCAACCTCGTAGACCGTGAGCGCCGCAGAAGCGGCGATCGAGCGCCCGGGCTCTGCGGTAATACGAGCGGTGACGCCCGCCTCGGCGCACGCCTCAAGCACAATCTTTCCCCAGGCCGGAATGGGCAAGGTCTCCTCGCCATCGACGTACGCCACCCCAAGACCACCACCAACGGATAGTTCGGCGAGACCTAACGGGTTCGAGAAGTCGGCTAGGACTTTTGCGGCAGAGCGGAACGAATCCAGCCTGAACACTTGTGACCCGATGTGCGCGTGGATGCCAATGAGGTTGATGGCTGGCGAGGCCATCGCTCGCTCGACGGCCTTGGCGGCAACCCCCGTGGAGACCGTGAAGCCAAACTTGGAATCGTCTTGTCCGGTGGCGATGTATTCGTGGGTGTGGGCCTCGACCCCCGGTGTCACCCTGAGCAGCGCCGTAGCTATTTGGCCATGCGTCTCATGCAGCGACTCAAGGCGATCTATCTCGTCGAAGCTGTCGATGACGATGCGCCCAACACCAAACTCGAGTGCCATCCGAAGTTCACGGATGGACTTATTGTTGCCATGCAGCACGAGGCGTTCTGCGGGCACATCGGCGGCCAAGGCGGTGTGCAGCTCGCCACCGGTGGCCACATCGAGGTGCATGCCTTCTTCGTGAGCTAGGCGGGCCATGGCCTTGCACAGAAACGCTTTGGTGGCATACGCAACGCCGTCGCCAAAGGCTTCGACGGCTTCGCGGCACCGAGCTCGAAGGTGCTCTTCGTCGTAGACGAATAGTGGGGTACCGAACGCTTCGACAAGGTCGTCGATACGCACACCAGCAACGGTGAGCATGCCATCGGGGTCGACCGCTGCGTGATCGGGCAGCAACGAGAAAGGAACGGGTGAATGCATCTTGGGTGACCTACATGGAGTCCGGGGCGCTCACGCCCACGAGGTTGAGTCCCGACACCAAGCCCACGCGGGTGGCTTCGACTAGCCACAGGCGCGCCTGGGTGAGGGTTGGATCGATGTCTTCGCCCATGACATAGCAGTCGTGGTAGAAGCCGTGCACCGCGGCAGCGAAGTCTCGGAGCCAGTTGATGACCTTGTGCGGCGACTGTTCGCGAGCGGCAATCGCGACGATGTCGCCGTACTGCTGGAGCTGACGCAACAGTTCAAGTTCTCGTTCGTGACCGAGCACCGAAAAGTCGACGGCCTCGAGAGGCTGGCGCTCTATACCTGCTTCGCTGACCTTGTTTTGGATCGAGCGGAGACGGGCGTGCGCCATTTGCACGTAGTAGACCGGATTCTCCATGGCCTTCGAGGCCGCGAGCTGCAGGTCGAACGTCTGCGGGGTTTCAACGGACTGCAACAGGTACAAGAACCTGGTTGCGTCGGCCCCAATCTCGTCAACCAGCTCGCGGAGCTCGATAATCTCACCGGTGCGCTTCGAGAGCTTTACCTCTTGGTCACCGCGCATCAGGCGAACCATCTGGGTGATGGGGATGGACAGCGCCGCCGGATCGTGGCCCGTGGCTTCCATTGCCGCCTTCATACGGGGGATGTAGCCATGGTGGTCGGCGCCCCAGACGTTAACCAACCGGTCGGCCCGGTTGAACTTGTCACGGTGGTATGCAATGTCTGGAAGGATGTAGGTGTAGTCGCCATCGGAACGAACCAGGACCCTGTCCTTGTCGTCGCCGTAGTCGGTGCTGCGGAGCCACACGGCACCGTCATTGTCGTAGACCACGCCACGTTCGCGCAGCTCGGCCAGGCTGGCCTCGATGGCGCCGGTTTCGACCATCGAGCGCTCGCTGAACCACAGATCAAAGTGGATACCTAGCTGGCCAAGCACCTCGGTTTGGTCGGCGATTGCATACTCGTAGCCCCATTCGAGAGCTTCGTCGATGCTGAGGCCATCGGGCATGTGCTGGGCCCAGTCGATGATGTACTGCCCCTTGTAGCCATCTTCTTCGGGCTCTTCGCCGTTCTTGCGGGCCAGGAGCGACTTCGCGTAGGTCTGCATCTGCACCCCACGGTCGTTCACATAGAACTCTCGCAAGACGTCGAAGCCAACGGCCTCGTAGAGGCGGGCTAGGGCATCTCCGTAGCAGGCGCCGCGGGCATGGCCTGCATGCAGCGGGCCGGTGGGGTTAGCCGAGACAAACTCGACGATGACCTTGGTGGGTATCGGCTGGGTTGATCGACCGAACGTCTCAACGCCAGCGGCGGTTGTGGCGGCGATGGTCTCACCCAGCCAGCTGTTGTCGAGTCGGAAGTTCACAAAGCCAGGGCCAGCGATTTCGACCGCGGCCACGCCATCGGGCAGGTTGGCGCTGAGGTGCTCGACAAGCTGGCTGCCAAGTTCACGCGGGTTGCGCCCAGCCTTCTTTGCGGTCGCTAGGGCCACGTTTGTGGACCAGTCGCCGTGGTCGCGGTTGGCCGGTCGTTCGAGGCTTACGGACTCAGGTATTGGGTCGACGTCGAGTGCGGTGAGCGCGTCGAGAACGGCAGCTTGAAGCAAGTCGGTGATCATGAAGGGAACCCGGCGGTCGGTAACGGTTGACCAAGCGTACGTGGTCCTCGCCGCGCTACCGGCACTGTTGGACACATTCACCCAGTTGCGTTCCTTGGGTGGCGTACCGACGTGGCCGACACAGGCGACCGGACCTAGCGCTGATCGCAATACGCTGGGGAGATGTCTGCACCAGTGCTCGCCCGAACTGAGGTCAACGCACACGTGACGCCGGTGACCAAGGGCGAGTTTGCGCCCCTTGACGTGGGCCCTTTGCATGTCTGGCCGCCGGTGGTTCTCGCGCCCATGGCCGGGGTAACCGACGCACCTTTCCGCCAGCTATGCCGAGACATGTCGCGCTCGGGCCTCTCCCCCAGCACAACTGCGTCGCAAGGCTCGGCCTCAGCGCCGGGGCTGTTTGTCAACCAGATGATCACCGCCCGCGCCCTGGTCGAAGGTCACAAGAAGACGCTGAAGCTGGCCGAGTTTGGGCCGGACGAATCACCCCGCAGCATTCAGCTCTACGGCACCGACCCCATCTACCTGGCCAAAGCGGTCGAACTCCTCGTTAGCGAAGAGCGCGTCGACCACATCGACATGAACTTCGGTTGCCCCGTCCCCAAGGTCACCAAACATGGGGGCGGCGGCGCGTTGCCATTCCGGCGCCCCCTCTTCCAACGCATTGTTGGCTCTGCGGTCGAAGCAACCAGGGGTCGTGTTCCGCTGACGGTGAAGTTCCGCATGGGCATCGACGACGCACACCTCACGCACATCGACGCCGGGCTTATCGCCCAGGCCGAAGGAGCATCCGCGGTCGCCCTACACGCACGCACCGTCGAACAGCTCTACTCCGGCGAGGCCCGCTGGGACGCCATTGCCGAGCTGAAACAGGCCGTCACCCAAATTCCGGTCTTGGGCAACGGCGACATTTGGGAGCCGCACGATGCCATACGGATGCTTCGCCAAACCGGCGCCGACGGCGTAGTAGTTGGCCGCGGCTGCCTCGGTCGGCCATGGCTCTTCCGTGACCTCTCCCGCGTGTTCGAGGGCGGCGATGCCGGCCCGTTGCCCACCATGGCAGAGGTCGCAGCAACCATGGAACGCCAAGCAGCCATGCTGGTCGACTGGATGGGCACCGAGCAGGCGCTGCGGGGGTTCCGCAAACATGCCATCTGGTACCTCACCGGCATGCCGGTGGGCGCTGAGCTTCGCCGCCAGATACAGCAGATCACCTCACTCGAAGATCTTTCCGCGGTGCTTGCCAACGTGGACCCATCGGTGCAACTGCCCCTCGACGCGGTTCGGATCCCCCGCAGCCACAAGGGCGGCCCTAAGACGGTGACCTTGCCCGAGGGCTGGCTCGAAGACCCTAACTGCGAGTTCGCGCTCAGCGAGCAGGCCGAGACTTTGGTGTCGGGTGGCTGAGCTACTCGAACCCAACCCCGAGGCGCCCCTGGTTCTCGCGTCGGGTTCGCCCCGACGCCGCGTCCTGCTCGCCATGCTTGGCGTGGAGATAGATATTGTCCCCGCCGACCTCGACGAAGACGTCCTGGCTGCGGGCATCGAACCTATCGAAGCGGTCCAGCAGGTGGCCCGCGCCAAGGTTCAAGCGGTCGACGGCCTGGGGCGACCCGTCCTTGGAGCTGACACAGGCGTGGTACTCGACGGGGCGCTACTAGGTAAGCCTCGGAACCGCGCACATGGTGCCGAGCTTCTTGCGGCGTTATCGGGCCGCAAGGTGCAGGTGGTGTCTTGTGTCGCCGTCAAGGACAGCGCAGGCGAAGTCGATGACCGGCTTGCCATCTCGACGTTGTCCATTGACACGCTCGACGATGGGACCATCGCCACGTACCTCGCCACCGGCGAAGCGGACGACAAAGCGGGAGCCTTGGCCGTTCAAGGCGCGGCGAAGGCGTTTACAACGCTGGTGGACGGCTCGCGCTCCAACGTGGTTGGTCTGCCGCTAGCCGAAACCATTGAGCTACTGGCGAACGTGGGTATCGAACTTCGCGAACCGAGGTAGAGCGACCAGGGACACCCGAGGCCGATGCGTTTCTCGATTGCGCTCTTATTGTTGGCTGCGGGGAACCGTTCCGGGCAACGCGTCGCTGGTCGGGTGCCCTATGCTTGGCGATCCGGGTAGCAATCCGGTCCCGCCCTCGTAGCTCAGGGGATAGAGCATCGGCCTCCGGAGCCGTGTGCGCAGGTTCGAATCCTGCCGAGGGCGCTAGCCGAAATCATAGTTCTGACCAGGGAAAACGCAACCGGCGGCCCTGTCAGAGCGTGTCACCCGATGGCACCTCGTACCGGCCTGTGACACCTAATCGTGGGTACTCTGTGGGTACAGCGTGGGTACTGAGAGCGATTCAGTCGCCATCACTTTGGTCGGACGGATGCCATACCAAGTGCTGCGGCAACTACGACCACTGCGATCGTGGCGATCAAGACCATCTCGCGAATTCGACGCGGCACGAGGACTCCGTACCCGATGATCGCCAGGGCGAGCAACGTGATCAGCCCGCCCCAAGCCCAGCTGTCGATGGCATCGCACGAGGCTTCGCTCAGACCATCCACAGAGGCATCGTTGGTGCAGCCTGTCTTCGCCCCAAACCCGATCCCGGACAAGAGGGTGAATCCGACCACGCTGGTCAGGACCATCGAGATCACTCGTCGAGGCCACCCGAAAGCGGGAGTGCGACTTGGCTCGGATGTTTCGACTTCCATCGTTCAGCCGCCCGTAACGGCGTAGACGGCTTCGAGTCGTCGATCACCGAGCAGCAGGTAGGGAACGTTGGCATCGAGAACGACAGGAAAGACAGCCATGGAGTTGCGACGCAGGCGATCCATCCCGGCTTCGTCGGCGACTCGGTGCATCTCGGCGAGAGCGTCAGCTCGTTCGTGGTCTCTGAGGTCTCGGTACTCGAGGAGGTCAACGACCTTGATGCGGCGATGTGTGCCGGCCATGTGGTGAGGAACGTCACCTCGTTCGAGCAGCTTGACGACGTGAGGTCGGCTGACGTTGAGCATCTCGGCAGCTTGTGCGGTGGTGAGCACCGCAGAGACCGGGATGACGTTGACGCCGTTCCCAGCCCGGAGCTCGTTGGCGACTCGGAGTAGGACTGCGTGGATCTCGACGGGAAGTGCAACGGAGGCGCCGTCGGGGCCGACGAGTCGCGGGGTTTCGCCTACAGCGTCGAGGCCGCGGACAAACGTTTCGATCTCGGAGGGATCGAGAGATCCGGGTTGAACGGTTGCTTCCATGGTGACTCGGTCGGCTTCGCACGGTAAGGAATAGACGAAATAGACGCAACGACGATTGACCTCGTGCGGCGACGAACGCATCAGCAGTCGTCGCCGGGTGAAGCGTCTGTCGCTTCGGCTGGGTGGTGTGGCGTCTCGAGGCCAGAGGGTTAGCTGATTGGCCGGTAGCCGTGGTCGGCGAGCCAGGCGCGACCCTGTCCGAGCTGTGCGTCGTAGCGGACTCGGTGCCAGCGGGTGTATTCGCTTGCGTGTCGGCTGAGTGTGTCTTGGAACCTCCGGAATGCGCCAGATCCGACGATTGCCTCACTCAAACGTGACGCCAGCTCAGGATGCTCGACCGTCGAGACGAATCGCTGCATCACTTCGTAGGCGGCTGCCGAGCCGAGCCCTGCGACGAGCAACCATCGTTCGGATTCAGGATCGAAGTCGTCGGGCCCCTGGTCATCGTCGAACAGCATCGCTGGCCACAGAGTCCCGTCGACGAGGTCGATGAAGGATTCGGTGCCAACGGGTTGATTGAGTGCCGTGTCTGCGAGCCAATCGAGTTCGATCCGCAAAGGTCGCAGCGCTGACGGTGTGAGAAGCGTGTAGTGCTCGAGTTCGGTGCCCAACTCGTGGTCGCCGGTCCACCCTCGCTTGCCCAGCGCGTCGACCAATTCGGAGCCGATGGTGCCAAGGTCATCAGAGCGGATAGTGCGCAGCACAGCGGTGCCCGCTTGTTGCAGTCCGTCGGTAGGAAGGCTGCCTCGCAGCGCTGCTGCGACAGCGGCCGGATCGTTCCCTGCGATGCGAAGTTGTTTCGACCACGAGTCATGGCTCATCGGGTGGAGTCCTCTCAGCCACTCGATGCTAGATCTCTGCTCGCCCGCCGGGCGGACAGCTGATCTGAAGCGATGACCGTGGTTCAAAGGCCGAGGCCCAGATCGAGCTCGTCGGTGTGGGTGGGGGCGACTCTCTCGAGCGCATCAAGGAGATCTTGGTTGGGGTGTACAAGACCGCGGGCGGATTCGATTCCTTGCATCGGCCTGCCGGATTGGCTGTTGTCCCCGCCGTGGCTGAGCCGCTCGGTCGAGCTGAGGTGTTCGTTGGCGAGGTCAGGGAGTTGCTCGACGGCGTGCTGAAGGTCGGAGATGCGTGCGGTGAGTTGGGGGATGGCTTGGTCGGTTGCGGCGAGGTCGTCCTCGAGGGCGGCGATCCTGCTGGGAAGCTCGGCGACGGTTCTCATTGCTTCGTTGATGGTGTTGCGGTGTTTGCGGCGGTGGAGGGGACGGTCGTAAGCGTCGAGGGTTGCTCTGGCGTCGCCGAGCTGACTCTGCGCCGTGTTGAGTTGGTTGGCGATGACGGGTCGTTCGGTGGTGAGTTGTTTGAGTTGGCGCCGTGTTTGGGCGAGTTCTGGCCGTGCGTTGTTGATGATGTTGGCGAGCTCGCTCTGCCGTTCTTGCAGACGGGTGATCTCATCGGCGGGTAGCTGGCCCGGGAGGCGTGGTCCGGTGGCGAGTTCGTGTTGTCGGACTCGTGCTGGTGGGTCGATCCATTGGTTCGTCACCGCTGTTTTGATGGTGTCGAGGGCGGTGGGGTGGTCGGGTGCGGTGACGTAGGCGGTGTTGGTGTGGCGGCCTCGGGTGAGGGCGACGTAGATGCCGGGGCTGTTGGTAGGCGTGTCGAGGACGAGGAGTGCGTGGTCGACGGTGCGGCCTTGTGCGGCGTGGCTGGTTTGGGCGTAGCCGAGTTCGACGTGTTGTTGGACGTAGTTCGCCGGCAACCGAACCGACTCAGCGGGCTTACCGATCCGAGCGGCGTTGATCGACCCGTCAGCCTCAATCCGAGTGATGGTCCAGCAATCACGGTTCTTGACCGAATGGTGGGCAGTGGTGGTGATGGTGCGTTGGTTGCGGCGGGTGACGATTTCGTCGCCGACGTGGAGCCGGTCGCCTGCGGGTGTTGTCAGTCGCAACCCCGAGGCGTCGAGAAGACCGAGCGTGATGAGGGCTTGCTGGGCGGTGTGGTTGAGTCGGGTGACGGTCTCGTTCGACGGTGCCAGGAGCATCAACACGTCGGCACCGCTAGCTCGGTGTTGGAGCCAGTCGGTGATGGCCGTTTGGTCCATCCGGGTGGTGGTCCCGTGCTGGATCCGACCGTGTGCGTCGTAGGTGGCGATGATGTCGGGGTTGCCTCGCCGGAGTTGGAGTGACGCTTCGCGTTCCCACGGGTTGTGGAACCGGCGGACCGAATCGAGTTCGATACCGCCGTGGGTGTCGAGGAGGTGTTGGAACATGCCGCCTCGTCCGACGGCGGAGAACTGCATCGGGTCACCAACGAGGACGAGCCGCCAGTGCTTCTGATCGGCGAGGATGGTGAGGTGTGCGAGGTGGCTGGTGGAAACCATCCCGGCCTCGTCGACGATGAGCGTGGAGCCGGGTGGGAGGTTGAAGTGTGGTGAGGGCCCGTCGGGGTGTTGGTGTTCGTAGAGCAGTTTGTCGATCGTGTCGGCGCGCACATCGGTTTCGGTGGTGAGGACTTGGGCGGCTGCTGCGGACGGTGCGACACCAAACACCACACGGCGTTCGGCTTGGAGTTGGGCGACAGCTGGTGCGAGGGCGGTGGTTTTTCCGGTGCCGGCTGGGCCGACGATCATGACGAGGTCGGCGTCTCCGGCAACGGCTGCTGCGGCTTGGGCTTGCGGCCTCGACAACTCCACTGATGACCTTGACGGTGCTTGGGTGTTCGGGACACCTGCAACAACGGAGCGTCGATCGGCCCAGGCGGCGAGGTCGTCCTCTTGTTCCAAGATGAACGTCGTCGTCAACGCCCGATCGATGGCGGGTTCGGAGTACGGGCGTCCGTCACGGCGAACCGAGTCGCCGTGGGGGATGGGTCGGGAGATGTCGACGCACTGCTCCGCAATCGTCCGCTGGGTCCAGGTCTCGAGGTTGTCGACGAACTCGCCGCTGCTCTGGATCGTGTGCGTGGGGAGCTGCCGTGCG
>JAUIIS010000300.1 GCA_030431575.1 Acidimicrobiia bacterium
CGGCAGCCCGTCCAACGGCGTGTGCGTCTTGATGAACCTGCGATGTTCTTGCGAGTCCAGGTCTGCAAACAGCTGGTCTTGGGGCAGCACCAGCCAGTCCAACCAGGGCGAGAGTTGCGGCAGCGGCTTGGGCAGGTCGGCGGATTGAAACACCAGCAGCGCACAGATCATTTGCACCCAGGTGGTGCCGCTCTTTGACCTGGTGCTGATGACAATGTCGCCTTGCCGAAAGGCGAAGTCCAGCCATCGGGCACTGTCCTCTTCGCTCGACAAATATCGCACTGGTTCCGGCGTCACGGTCTCGACTGTAGGTGAGGTCTACAGCCGCATCGCGGGCGTTCGGGTGGGTGGGTGGCCGAAGGCCCTGAGAGGTCATGGTGGCGGCGCAGCAGATTTGTTGGGTTGTTGGGAACCAGGGTCTGGTGGCGAACGTCTCACCGGTATGACCGGTGGACAAGGAACAAACGCGCAGGGAACGCGTCAACGACGAGGCAGAGCGGTGGCGGCAGCGTTGATAAGCGCTGCGTTGCTTGTGGCAGGCTGCGGCGCCGACGACGCAGAGGATGAGCCGCTTGCTAGTAGCCAGCCGCAACCGTCGCCGAGCACCGAGCCCAGCCCTTCGGCGAGCGTGGATTCCGAGACGATCTCGGGGCCCAACCAAAATGAAACCCCAAGCGACGTTCTGCCGGTGGCAGGGCCAACCGTGGCAACCTCGGCCGACACGGAGCCGGCCTCGCTTGTTGCGGATGCGCCGGTGCCGGAGCTGGTGGCTGGTTTCACCAACGCCGGCTTTGACCTCATGCGATTGCAGCCTGTTGAAGACAACCTTGTCTTCAGCCCGATGAGCATTGGCCATGCGTTGTTGATGGCCGCGGCCGCGGCAGACGAACCCACCGCGGCAGCGATCAGCGCCACGTTTGGCACACCCGATGGGATGGCCGCCCACGATGCCTGGAACAGCCTCAGCGCGGCGATCGAAGCTGCGAACGGCACCACGACGGCGATGGACGACCGCCCCAGCCCGATCGTCACGTTGTCGGACCGGCTGTGGCCGTCAACCAATGCGAACCCCGATCAGGAGTGGGTGGACTTGATGGCCAGCCACCACGGCGCCGACGTTGAGCTGATCGACACCACAGCGCCCGAAGTGTCTCGAGCCCGCATCAACCAGTGGATATCCGAGCAAACCAACGAGCTGATCCCGGAGCTGCTGCCACCGGGGTTCATCGACGATGGCACCGTGCTGGTCCTGACCGACACCGTCTACTTCAAGGCACAGTGGCGCAACGTGTTTGGCAAATACGGGCCAGAGCAAGGCGAATTCACGCGACTGGATGGCACAACCGTCCAGACCACCTATCTGGTCGATCTCCAACAACCAGGGGTACGTGGTGTCGGCGACGGTTACGTGGGAGCCGAGGTTCCATACCTTGGCGAGGACTTCGCCATGACGATCATCGTCCCCAACCAGGGCCGCTTTGATGAGATCCGCCAGCGGCTGTCTGCAGGCCTGTTGGACGAGATCGACACCACTTTCACCACCGGCCCCTACGAGCTGCGTATGCCGGAATGGGAGACCACAACCGCTCTGGACCTGCTGGGGTGGCTGACCCAGCAGGGCATAGCGCCCGGCAACTTCCCAGGCATTGGTCCCGGCGTCTTCCTAGACGGGGCAGTGCACGGCGCCGACGTCACCGTCGACGATGTGGGCACCGAAGCAGCCGCTGCCACTGCGTTGGGGTTCGACGCGTCAGGACCGCCAGCGCCCGAGCTATTGGTGGCCGCCGACAAGCCGTTCTTCTATGTGATCCGCCATGTCGACAGCGGTGCCGTCCTCTTCGCGGGCCAGGTCACCGACCCCACCGCATAGGCCCACCCAGTTGGCAATGCTCAGGACAGCGGCTTCATAGACGACCAGAGGCCACCTTCGTTGTCGCGGGCGCTGTATTCGCGGTAGCCGTACGGCTGGTCGACGGGTTCGTCAGCAGGCCTCAACAGAGATTGGGTGCAGCGCAAAGCCAGCCACCAACGGCTGGCTTGCCGTGAACTACTCGGGGTTCTGGATCTTGCGGTCCATGTTGGCGTGGTAGTCGGCAATCTTGCACTCACGGCCTTGCAAGATGTGCTGTTTGTAGGCACTTGAACGCTTGGTGCGTTCGAGTTGTTCGTAGATGGCGATGTCTTCGCCAACCACATGCTTTAGCCCGGCCCAGTGCGCGCTCATCTTCTTGAAGTATGCGGCGTATTCGGGGTCGGCTTGGTCGCCAGGGTAGATGAGTTGCCAGCACAAGAAGCGGGTGCGGTCTACGTCGATGGGGATGGGGTGGAAGACCTGGATGTGTTCGGGGTTGCAGTTGAACACGGTGTTGGGGAACACCACGTAGTGGCAAATGGCGTACCGGTGGTGGTCCCAGTCTTCTTCGAGGCGGTCCAACACTTCGGCTCGAGGGACGAAGCACATGTAGTTGTCGCCGGTGATGTGGAACGACGTCTTCTGCGCAGCTTTGACCCATTCGGGCGAGACGCCATGCAGTTCTTTGGTGTGGTAGATCTCGTTGAAGCCGTCGACGATGGCTTTGTAGCTGACGGGCACGTCCCACTCGACAACCTCGTGCAGCACCATGTCTTCCATGCGGTAGCGGCCAAGGTCGGCGGTGATGTCGGGGCCGATGGCGTCAACGAGCGGCTTGGCGTTGCCTGGGCCATCCATATTGATCCATACCCAGCCGCCCCATTCGTCTGCGGCCACGGCGGGTGCTGCGGCACCTTCGAGGTGGGCGGGGTCGAAATCTTCGCGTTCGGGGACGCCGACGACTTTGCCGGTCGTGTCGTATACCCAGCCGTGGTAGGGGCAGGTGAACCGGCGGGCGCCACAACCCGTGAGATCACCAACAATGGCGGGACCGCGGTGCTGGCAGACATTATGGAACGCGGCCAGCGAGTTGTCGGGCTGGCGGGTGACCACGACGGTTTCGCCGTGGCCTTCGAAGGTGAGCCAGTCGCCCGCGTCTGGGATGGTCTCGGAACGGCCAGCCAGGATCCAGTGCTTGTTCAGCACTCGCTCGCGTTCGAGCTCGAACCGGACCGGGTCGCGATACACGTCGGCAGACATGACCGATGGCCCAATAGGCGGGATGAGGGGGTCGACCGAAGGCCCAAGGCGGACTGGCACTTCGCCTCTTGTTGGAACATGAACCATGGAAATCTCCCTGCCCGACAACGTGACACGTCGGTTTCAACTGCCTGCTCGTACCACTAGTTGTACCCGGTCTGGGGCTTGGCCACCATTGGCACGTGCACGAGCGGTGCCAACATGGGACTGTGGCGTGCCAGCCAGCTGCTGGCCAAGACCGTCGGGAGCACTTATGACTACCATCCGCAAGCCGCGTGACCTCGGCGCTGATGACCTGGTCTTCAGCCATTTCAGCTTGTCTATGCATCACCCCATCGAGGATCGGATCTCGGCTGCAGCTGCCGCGGGGTTCGCGGGAATTGGCTTGTACATCGGCGACTACAAACGCCTTGTCGATAGCGGGTTTGGGCCAGAACAGCTTCGGGAATGTCTGGATGAGGCAGGGATCTGTTTGGCCGAGATCGAGGTGTTGTCGGCCTGGGGGTCCCCCAGCAAGGCTGCCCATCACGCCGAGTTCTCTGCGATTGCTTGGGAGCTGGCCGACATGTTCGAGCCCCGCTACCTGCAAACCACTGGCCCCTACGAATGCAGCGTGGCTGAAGCGGCCCGGGCGTGGGGCGATGTGTGCGACCAGGCAGCCGATCACGGCCTGACGGTGGGGCTTGAATTCTTGCCGTTCACCAATGTGTTCGACGCCGCTGACGCGTTGACCATTGCCCAAGAGGCCGACCGCCCAAACGGCGGGGTTTGTGCCGACATTTGGCATCACGTCCGCAGCCGCAACGACCTCGACCTCATGAAGGCAATCCCGGCCGAGTTGATTACGGGCATCCAGATGTCGGACGGACCCCTGGCGCCACAGCTTGAAGACTTGCGCGACGACTGCCTTGTCAACCGGCTTCCGCCTGGCGAAGGCGAGTTTGATGTGGATGGCTTCGTGTCGTGGCTACTAGAGGCCGGGGTCGATCTGCCATGGTCACTTGAGGTGTGTAACGCCGAGGGATGGGCGGGTCCGGCTGCCGAACACGCAGCTCGGTGCGCTAACGGGATGCGAGCGGCCCTAGCTCGGGCACGCGCATAGCCGGACTCAGCGTTCCGTTAACCGGCCCCGGTGACCGCAGAAAGTCGCAGCGACACCGACATTAACCTGGACGCGGTGGCGCACTCGCATACGTTGGAGGCATGTACGCAGCAGATGCCACCGGCTCAGTTCTCGCCGTCCACCGGGCCGCCGAGAACACCTTTTCCAAGGACACCCAGTCTTCCATCACGCTGATCCCCGGGCTCGGTGTTGAAGGCGACGCCCATTTGGGGTCCACCGTGCAGCACCGGTCGCGGGTA
>JAUIIS010000301.1 GCA_030431575.1 Acidimicrobiia bacterium
GCGACTTTAATTGACCTAGGCGACGACGGGGCGCAAGTCGCAAACGCCCCCAAAGCGGTCGACGCCACAGAGCCTTGGAGTTGCCCGCTGCTGGCAACGTTGGCAACCCAACTCAGCGGCCCTGCTGCGGTCTTCAGTTTCGCCAGACCAACGTTGAGGAACGCTCGCACCATCACCGGGTCGAATTGGCTACCGGCGCAGTCGGTGAGCTCCTGGCGTGCCACCGCGTGGGGCAGGGGCAACTTGTAGCTTCGGGCGCTGGTCATGACGTCGTAAGCATCGGCCACGGCCACGAGGCGGCCAGGCAACGAGATTTCGGTCCCGGCCAACGATTCTGGATAGCCCTTTCCATCCCAGCGCATGTGGTGCTGATCTGCGGCATGAACCCAGTCGCCGAGCCATTCGCGCAAGGGTTCAAGGATTGATCCGCCAGCAGCCGGGTGGCCCTGAAGGATCTTCCATTCTTCGTCGGTGGGCCGACCGTCCTTGTTCAGGATCTCCGCCGGCACGGTGATCTTTCCGACATCGTGGAGAAGCGCAGCCCACCGCAGCTTGTTCATGTCGTCTTCGGGGAGGCCAAGCTCCTCGCCGATGAGTTCGGAATACGCTCGGACTCGTTCCGAGTGACCACGCGTTAGACGGTCATGTTCGTTAATGGCAACCAGCAAGTCGGCGAGCGTGTCACCATCTCTGAGATCACACCCAGGCTCAGAGAGCGCCCTCACCATCGCTCGGCCGTTCGATTGGCGCAAGGCAGCCTTAGCCCGAGACGGCGCATGGTTGGGGAAGATGAGTGTCAGCTGCATCAGCGCGACCAGCGGCAGCAGACGAGCTGTTAATCGTTGGACGCCGAGCACGACCGCCGTTGACGCCACAAAGATTGCCGCAAGCCACAACCAGCGGTTTACCCCGAGCTCTTCGGGAGGGAAGAACCGGCCCATCGACCAGCTAAAGGCGACGCCTACCAGGATCGGAGCTACGAAGACTGCGACCCGCAACAGCTGAGCGAGGCGCGGGTGTGCGGCCCAGGTTGAACCAGGGGTATCGCGCAGTTCTGCGCCTTGCGTTGGTCCCGACTCGCTGTGTTTGGCAGTCATTTCTTATGACAGAGGCGCAAACCGGAGGAATCTATAGTTCATTGGCTGTTTTGGGTTGGTACTGATGCTGGTGTGCTGGGATTTCACGGCTGAACCGGCGCTCCAACCGAAGTGCGTCGGTTCAGCCGTCCAGTGCTGATTTCAGCCATCATCTATCGGTCGGTACCCCTGTTCCGTTACCGGGGTGGGGCCCGCCACTAGGCAAAACGACCCAGAACCCCTGCAAACGGCCGTGGCTACTAGCCTCTGGCTCCATGGCAGCCCTTTGGACACCCAGCGCAGATCGCAGCGCCCAGACCCGTCTTGCCGCTTTCCTTGAGGTGGCTGAAGTCGATGCCTACGACGAGCTCCATGCCCGAAGCGTGGCCGACCCCGTCTGGTTCTGGCGGCTTGTCTGGGAGCAATGTGGCGTGCGCGGTACACCAGGAGAAACCGTGTTCGTCGCCGGGCAGAATCTGCGCGACGCTCGGTTCTTCCCCGATGCCCAACTCAACGTGGCCGAAACGCTGCTTGCGCGTGCAGACGACGCCCCGGCCATCCACTTCCAAGGTGAGGATCAAGTCGCCGAGACGCTCAGCTGGGCCGACCTTCATGCCCTAACAGCCAGGTACCAGCAACTGCTTCAGAACGAAGGTGTGGGCAAAGGCGACCGCGTGGCCGCGTGGATGCCGAACTCGCCCCACACCTACGCGCTCATGTTGGCCGCGGCCGCGCTGGGGGCGGTGTTCTCATCGACGTCACCAGACTTCGGCACCGGTGGCGTTATTGACCGCTTTGGTCAGATCGCTCCAGCAGCGCTTTTTGTCACGGACGGGTACTTCTACAACGGCAAATGGTTCAGCTGCCTCGACCGAATCGACGCCGTGGTCGAAGCCATCCCCTCGATCAGCCACGCGATCGTTGTGCCGTACCAAGGAGCAATCGTGGGGGCGCTGGGGGCCAGCAGCCGAGACGGCGCCGCTCTACTCAGCGCAGCAGCGCCTGGAGCCGTGCACTTCGAGCCTCTCCCGTTTGACCACCCGTGGTACATCTTGTACTCCTCAGGCACCACCGGGAAGCCCAAGTGCATCGTGCATCGCAGCGGTGGCGTGCTGCTGAAGCACCTTGTCGAGCATCAGCTTCACAGCGACATCAGGCCTGGCGACACTGTCTTCTACTTCACCACCGCCGGCTGGATGATGTGGAACTGGCTGGCGTCGGTTCTGGGATCCCAAGCCACCATCGGGGTTTATGACGGTTCGCCGTTTTATCCGGACTCCTCTCGGATCTGGGATCTGGCAGACCAATGGGACCTCTCGCTGCTGGGGGTCTCAGCCAAGTTCATCGATGCCTGCAACAAAGAGGGTTTGGTACCCCGCAAGACTCATCGGCTGGAACATCTGCGTACCATCTGTTCCACGGGGTCGACACTGGTGCCCGAAGGCTTCGACTACGTGTATCGAGACGTCAAATCCGACGTCCATCTTCAATCCATGTCAGGGGGAACCGATCTCTGCGGTTGTCTCGTGGCTGGCGACCCAACAGCGCCAGTGTTCTCCGGTGAGATCCAAGCGGCCGGGCTGGGAATGTCGATCGAGGTGCTAGATGAGCACGCAGAAGCGCAGGGCGCGGGAGCGTTGGGTGAGCTGGTCTGTGGGGCACCGTTTCCTTCGATGCCGCTCTCGTTTTGGGACGACAAGGACGATGCTCGTTACCAGGCCGCCTACTTCGATCGCTACCCCGGCTACTGGCACCAGGGGGACTTCGCGGAGTGGACCGAGAACGGCGGCATGGTCATCCACGGTCGCTCCGATGCCACGCTGAACCCTGGTGGGGTCAGGATTGGAACCGCTGAGATCTACCGTCAAGTCGAGGCGATCCCAGACATAACGGAGGCGCTGGTTATTGGTCAGAGTTGGGATAACGACACCAGAGTTGTCTTGTTCGTCACCTTGGCGGAAAGAGCGCAGCTGGACGAGGTGCTAGAACGCGAGATTCGCCAGAGAGTTCGCACCGGAGCGTCGCCTCGGCACGTGCCCGCGGTGATTGTGGCTGTTCCAGACCTCCCACGCACTCGGAGTGGCAAGCTCACCGAGTTGGCGGTCCGAGACATAGTGCACGGCCGCGAGGTCAAGAACGCCGAGGCGCTGGCGAACCCTGAGGCACTCGAGCTTTTTCGTGATCTGCCAGAGCTCGCAGACCACCGAGACTGAGGTCCGAGATGGCTTGCCGAGGCCGAGGATTTCAGTCCACCCGTCGCGATGCGCGGGCAGGACCGCTTGGAACTCACCTGGCTGGTCGGCGGGGAGACAGAACCAGTGCCCCAACCACAAGCCCTACGCCTACAGCCTCAACCACACCGGGCCGCTGATCGAGCGCCACGATGCCAACGAATACAGCTACGACGGGCAGCATCGACTGCAACAAGGCGAAACGCGAGCGGCTTACGAGTCGCAGCACCACCTGATCGATGGCGTAGGGAACGACGTTCGAGAACAGGCCTGTCGCCAAAGCCAACAGCAACAGCGTTGGTGTGCCCGCGGCCTCAGCAGCGTGGCCAGCACCAGCGACCGCCACCGTAAGGGCCCCTGCGCCCATGGCTAAGGCCAGCGCATCAGCGTTGTTGGCGATTGCCGAAACCTGGTGCCCGAACACGATGTAGCCAGCCCAGGCCGTTCCGGCAGCCATCGCAAAGAACACGCCCCGCATGTCTCCAGCGGGAGTCACGTCGGCCAACAACAGCACGCCCCCAGCTGCCAGTGCGACGCCGAGTGCTGCTCGCTTCGTTCTACTCCCGAACGCGGCCACCGCAATGGGTCCGGCAAACTCGATCGCCACCGCGGTCCCCAGAGGCAGAATCTCGATGGCTAGATAGAAGCAGAGGGTCATTGCGCCCAGCGCTACGCCAAAGGCAGCGATCCACGCCCACTGCTTCGGCGTGTAGGTGCGAAGCGAAGGCCGCCTCCATGCAAGCATGATCATCGCCGCGCCGGTAACTCGCAGCCATGCGACGCCTGCGGCGGCGATCTCGTCGAACAGCCCCACCGCAATGGCTGCACCCACGTACTGCGACAAGGCCCCAGCCGCGAACAGCACTTCGGGCGCAAACCGGGCCTCGGTGTTGGGGTGCGGGTCGTCCAGGCGCATCGAGCAGCAGCCTAGGAGCCTCAGTCCGTCACGAAGCGAGGGCTGGACCGAAATGCCATTGTGACCTGGCCAGACATGCAGGGTTGCGCCCTCTGTCTCGCCAAAATGTCAGCTGGGACCAGTAGTGTTCTGCTGTGCCTGGATATACAACTCTCGAACAAATCAACGCTGCCTCAGACGAACTCGAGGCGGCACTTGGCGACTGGCAGCGCCCGGCTGCCTATGGCATGGGCGTGGC
>JAUIIS010000302.1 GCA_030431575.1 Acidimicrobiia bacterium
ACCTGGGCAAGTGATCCACATGGGTTCTGCTGGGGCCAAAGCCATGGCCGTTGTCAGGGGCGAAGCCGACATCTACGCCCACACCGGCGGCCAATACGAGTGGGACTCATGCGCCCCTGTGGCAGTCGCTCAGGCTGCGGGGCTCCACGCCACCAGGCTGGACGGGTCGCCTCTGGTCTACAACCAGGCCGACTCGTACATGCCAGACCTTTTGATCTGTCGCCCCGAACTAGCCGCGCAAGTACTGGATGCTTTGGCATGACCTCTACACCCAAACCCCATGCCGACGAACGCAGCGGAGCGTTTTCTGCTGAGGGCCCGTGGGTCCTGCCCATGGACGAGATGCCGTGGCAGCACAATATCGACATGCGCCGAGCCGTCGCTAGGCGGCGCGTACCCGAGCTCATGACACCGTCGCGTCTGCCACCGGGCTTCCGTCTTGTGAAGGTGGTCAAGGAACTTGGTGGCGCGGTTGCGTTGTGGCGCATGTTCGACAAACCCAAGGGCGCGGCCGCGTCTCGCCAAGGCATTGCTCGCCGACTACGCGAAGCCGCCGAAGCGCTCGGTCCCACCTACATCAAGTTGGGCCAAATCATCTCCAGTGGCGAAGGCCTGTTCCCAGCCGAGCTGGTGAGCGAATTCCGCAAGTGCCGCGACCAGGTGCCAGCCGAGTCCTTCGAGGATGTCGAACGGGTGTTGGTCGAGGAGTTCGGGAAACCGGTCGACGAAGTCTTCGAAACCTTCGATCGGGAACCGCTAGCTGCGGCGTCGATTGCTCAGGTCCACCGAGCCGTTCTGCGTCACGGACCCAATGAGCAACCCGTCGAAGTTGTGGTCAAGGTACAACGACCCACCGTGGCCCAGGCGGTCACCAAGGACTTGGCGGTCCTGGCTTGGCTGACACCTCATCTCATTGGGCGGATCCCGGTTGCCTCGCTGGCCAACCCGCCGGCTCTGGTCGAGGTCTTCGCCAAGACCATCGTGGAAGAGCTGGACTTCAGACTCGAAGCGCAAAACATGCTCGACGTTGCTGAGGCCTTCGCAGAGCTTGGTCAGGAGGGTTTCATTGTCCCCAGGCCGCATCCCGAGCTGGTCACCCGCCGGGTGTTGGTCATGGAACGCTTGCAGGGGTTCGACTTCGACAATGTGGCCGAAATCAAGACCGCTGGTATCGACACCCACGCGTTGGTCCGAACCGGCATGATCGGCTTCCTCGAGGGAGCCATGATCCATGGGGTTTTCCACGGAGATCTTCACGGCGGTAACTTGTTTGTGCTTCCCGATGGGCGCACAGCGCTGTTGGACTTTGGCATCGTTGGCCGGTTGAACACCAAACACCGCAACGCGTTTCTGCGCATGCTCATGACCTCGACAATGAACGACGTCAAGGGGCAGGTCGAAGCCATTCGAGACTTAGGAGCACTCCCCCAAGACACAGACATCGAGGCCGTCATTAAGGATCTCGGCCTCGATGGGCCACCGATCGACCCCACCACCCTTACCCGCGAAGAACTCATCACCGAACTCAATCGCGTGGTCAAAGCGCTGCTGGGGTACGGAGCTCGTATGCCCAAGGAACTCATGCTGTTCGCGAAGAACATGGTGTTCCTCGACGCCGCGATCGCCAATCTGGCTCCTGAAGTTGACCTATTCGCCGAGATTGCCCACCTGGCCACCTACTTTGCCCAAAACCACGGGGCCCGAATAGCCGCAGAGGTTGGGATGGACCCCCGCGAGCATCAGGTGGATCTCACCGCGGTGCGCAGCTCGTTCGGTGTCGACGACACGGTAGACACCATGACCTATCACGACCTTCAGGCCCGACGCGATCTCATCCGCCGCCGGCTAGGCGCCTAGCACAGCCGGAGCGCGCAGCTCTGGCTCGGTTTACTCCGAGATTGCGTCCAGCACCGGTTCAACCAGCGTGGCTAGGGCGGCGTCACGGTCCGATGGAGCGTTTTGCATGACAACGATGTAGGAGTTGTCGTCGTCGGACGCCAACAAGAAGTCGATCACCGACCCACCAGATGTGAGCTCATAGCGCACCCAGTCCTTGCCGCCGCCGTTGCGTCGCTCGACTTCGACAAAGGTGCCCCCAAAGGCACTCTCGAAGCTAGAGATCAGGAGGTTGTCGGGAACTGACCCCACCACCTGCTGAAGCAACAACGCCACGTGCGCAACGTTTTCTTGCCATACAAAGACGCCATCACCAAAGTCGTCCCAACCCACCGGAGCCACGCCAGAAGCCGACACCAGCCCGCTGTCGAAGCTGAATGGCTCAAGCTGGAGGTCGCCGTACACATCTGGCACCCAGTCAGGGTCGGCGATCTCGCTAATGCAATCGGCCGAGACCGGCGCCGTTGGGTCTGCCAAGAACGCTGCACCGATTTGGGCGCCGCACTCGTCGACACTTGCTGCGTGACCGGTGTGGGGTAGCTGCACAAACTGACTCGCAGAAAGGTTCTCAAGGATCGACTCGCCGTCAGCCGGCGGCGTAATCGGGTCGTACTCCCCGGCGAGGACAAGGACTGGCACATCACTAGAGACGGGTTCGTCTTCCACCGCTGGCGCCTCGCCGGAGTCGAACGCCGCGCAGGTGTCCCCCAGGAAGCCTTCGAGGTCGGGCTGGGCTAGCCGGTCATAGCGGGGATCGCCGCTGAGGCCCGCAGCGACCGACTCGTCGGTTATGAACGGCACCTCTTCGTGGCATTCGACACTCCAGTACATGCCAACGGAAATGCCGTCGAGCGAAGCGATGGTTTGGCTGACCATGGCTTGGGCCGCGCTGGTCTCTCCAGCTTCGAGCTGGGCAACGAGTTCGGGTATGGCAGCGAAGGCCGCCTTGGAATACAACGCCGAGAATGACTCTTCAAGAAGCGCATCTCCGGAGTAGGCGACGTCGTACAGCTCGCCGGTTGCGGCATCGGTGGTCTGGAAAGCCACAGGCGACTCGTCCAGGGCCTCGACGAGGTCGAAGAAGCGGGTCTCGAGATTAGGGTACGAGCTTGAGCACACCGGCGATTCGTCGCAACGAGCCCACAGGACC
Source organism: Acidimicrobiia bacterium (assembly GCA_030431575.1). Classification (GTDB taxonomy): domain Bacteria; phylum Actinomycetota; class Acidimicrobiia; order Acidimicrobiales; family UBA8592; genus JAUIIS01. The sequence goes on from JAUIIS010000302.1 coordinate 3,047, forward strand.
TCAAAGGCACGTTTGGCGGTCACGGGTTGGTCGACCGAGGGATCGCGATCCATGGAGAGAACCGAATCCAAGATGACCGCGCGCAGGCCATCGGGGAACAACCGCAGCAAGGTTTGGCCCAACCGAGTGCCGTAGGAGATCCCAAGCACATTCCACTGGTCGTGCCCAAGAGCCAGCCGTAATGCCTCGACATCGTGGGCGTTTTGCACGCTGTTGTACCCCTCGGTGTCGATGTCTGCGCTGGCGAGGCGCTGGGCACAAGCCTCGTACGATGCAAGCTCGCCAGCAACCAGTTCTTCCACAGGCGCCGTGCTGTCCAGGTTTTCGAGCGAGTACTCGATGGCCTCGTCACACTGCAGGCTGGGATCTGCCATTACAGTTCCGCGCTGGCCAAACACCACAATGTCGCTCGAGCTCACCAGCTGTCCAAACAAGATGTCGAAAGACAAGCCAATGTTCTCCAAGGGGTCGCCACCTGGGCCGCCTTCGAGATACACCGTGGGGGCATTGCTGTTGGGTCCAGCCGAGAAAATGGCCACATGCAGCCGCACCGTGTCGGTGTCATCTGGCATGTCCCATCGCTCGGGGACTTCCAGCCAGCCACAGACCGTCGACACGTCGGCGGGCTCGACGAACTCGCATGACGCGTCCTCCCAGCTGTAACGACCATCGAAGACTGGATCAACGGCGCTGCTTTGGGTGCCGGTCCCCGGGTCTGACCCGTCGCCGTCTTGGCTATCACTGGATTCGTTGGGACCTGAGTCGGGCTGATCTTGGGAGCCATCAGGCTGTTCATCAACAGCTTCTTGGGGCGTGACGGTCACCGAGGTGCTGCACGCAGCGCCCAGAAGGCCCGCGACGAGGATGAGGACAAGTGGGCGGCGCAGGCGTGACATACAAGAAGCGTGACATACCTACCACCTCAGCCGGTGGCACCCCGGTAGGGTGCCGAAATGCGTTTGGTAGTAGCCCGATGTTCTGTTGACTACGACGGTCGGCTGAGTGCCCACCTGCCCATGGCTGAACGACTCATCATGGTCAAAGCCGACGGCTGTGTGGCTATCCACGCCGATGGTGGCGCCTACAAACCCCTGAACTGGATGAACGCTCCCAACCGCATAGTCGAGCGCGAGGGCGAGTGGACGGTCACCAACCCCAAGGGTGAGAAGTTGATCATCAAGATCGAGGCAGTTCTGTCGGACACCTCGCACGATCTGGGCACCGACCCCGGCCTCCAAAAAGACGGCGTCGAAGCGCACCTGCAAGAGCTCCTGGCTGAGGCACCCACTGCGATCGAGGCAGGATTCTTGCTCGTCCGTCGTGAGTACCCCACCGACATTGGCCCGGTAGACCTGATGTGCCGAGACGAAGCCGGCAAGGCCGTCGCCGTGGAAGTAAAACGTCGGGGTGAGA
>JAUIIS010000303.1 GCA_030431575.1 Acidimicrobiia bacterium
CGCAGCACCTCGGCGATGGCCGCCGCGGTGCGCTGGGCCGAGCTTCGCTGGCCGTCAACGTCCACCTGTTGACGAAAGAAGGGTTCACATCGGCTGCGGTAGCCGTCAACCCATGCTGAAGCTGCGGCGATGGCGTCAGACAGTTCTTGTGCAGACACCGACGTATCAAATGCACCGTTGGCGTCTGCGAAAGTGGGCACTTTTTCGCCATGCGGATTGTGGTAAATGAACGGCACGCCACGGGCCATTGCTTCGAAAGGGACCGTGCTGAATCGACTGATGAGCACCGTTGCCTTTTCGAGTAGCTCAGTCATTGAAAGGTTGGAGACAGGAAGGTCGGACCCGGGCCTTTCGAATGGGTGGGCAGACACAACAGCGGCAATGCCCGCTCGTTTGCATCCTTCGAGAGCCGTCTGAAGGAATTCGTCGCGCGCCTCATTGAGCACACCCCAGGTGAAGTTCAGGTTGATGACAGCGAGTGGTGTGGACGGAACGGGGCGAGGCGACGAAAGCCAAGCCGCCTCAAGGCGACTGCTGCCCACCAGCAGGCCGGTGCCACCAAACTCAGCTACTGCATCCATGTCGTTCTGGCCCTGACACAAGACCACATCGGCGGTTTGGTATGGCTGGCGATCGCGTCCGACATCAAGGTCGTTGAAGTCCTGTGCACCCTCTACCTTGGCAAACGTGGGCACTCCGTTGTTCTGTGCACATTCGATCAGCGCTCGTTCGTCTTTGGCCCAATCGTTCATGGTGACCAGGGCACGAAGCTCCCGAACCCAGGTTCCAGCGGGCGGCAGGTCAAATACGGGCACTTCGGCTTTGTGCATGCGCTCAACTAGCGACGACATCCAACGATCGCCGACCAGCACCGAAGCTCTGTGGTCATTCGCCTCCAGTTCGCTGGCAAGCGGGAAGAGCTCGAACGTGTGGTCGACCGCCTGGGGGAGCAAACAGATGGTGTCCGTTGCGGCATGCGCGGTCGCTGTAGGTACGAGCCGGGAGCGAGCCGGGTGCCTAGGCACGCCTAAGGCGCGCTCCGCGACGTCGCACACAAAGCCGGAACCGGCCAAGGCTTGTTGGGCAGCATTGCTTAACGGGCCCACCCCGACATTGAGGGCGGCCTCGCCGAAAGCAGACTTTCTGGAAACCACAAGATCGGGCCTCAAAGGGTGCTGGCGCGCTCCCACCCAAGGCTCGGACATCCTCGGTACTTCGCCTACGAGCTCCAGTACGGCGTCGACGTCAGCCAAGTGAAAGTCGGGTGGCAACCCAATGACAAAGCGATGTGGTGTACCGGAAACAGCAGCTCCAAACGACTTACCTTGGGCATCGATGGCACCAATTGAGGTACCACCGGACGCGGCACGCGCCGCCAGTCTTCCCGGCGCGGACCCCCATTCGCCACGGTCGATTAGGTAGATGTCGACTGAGCCGGGCAGCTTGGCGCACAACGCTAGTATTGCATCGGAGAATGCCCCACTGTCGCCGTACTCGGCAACCACCGCCAGATCCCCCGGCAAGGGAGCATCACGTTCCAGAGAAATCCGTTCTCGAGTCCGTTCAATTGCCGACAGCGCCTCAGCGACGCTGGCGTCCACTTCGCGCTGTGACTCAGAGACAGCCTTGATGGATTTCTCAGCCTGGGCTAACTGTCGGTGGTGTTGAGCTTGGCGATCACCGCTCAAGCCAAGCAAAACAGCAAGCGGAACCGCAGATAAAACGCCGAGCACGACCCCAAGCCAAACCGGCTCGATAACGACTGCAAGCCCAACGAGCACTCCAAAGACAACCAACAGGGCGGCACGCCAAGGTCGCCAATAGGACACGAGACGACGAACCAGCGCTGGCAGAGCTTTCGAAGGGGAACTCACATAACTCCAATGCGACGATGAGATCTGCTGAAGTAGCACTTCGTGCCATCTCGGTAGGCGCCGAAGTGCGTATCCTAATGTCGGCTGACCTCCCGACGGTAGTGTTGTTCAACAGAGCAAGTCCGGTGGAGCCACGCGTCACACGCCCGGGCAAGGAGACCACGTGAGTAGCTCAATAGTCATTCGTGCGCTAAACGAGGCCGATCATCTTCCTCGCCTTTTTGAAGGGTTGGCCGACCAGACCACACCCCCAGACGAGATCGTGTTTGTCGACTCCGGCTCCACCGACGACAGCGTCCGGATAGCTGATTCCTACGGCGCTTCGATCGTCCACATCCCCCCAGGCGACTTCACCTTTGGCGGTGCGCTCAACATCGGCTGCGAACGGGCCAAGGGCGACCTTCTCATCTTTGCCAGCGCCCACGTCTACCCCACCACCAACAAGTGGATCGAGAACCTGCTGGCCCCGTTCGAGGACCCAGCGGTAGGGCTGTCCTATGGGGGCCAAGACGGTGACCCCGAAGGCAACTATTCAGAAGTGCAGCTGCTCCAAGACTGGTTCCCCGATCAGAGCGACCTCAACCAGAACCACCCGTTCTGCAACAACGCCAATTGTGCGGTTCGGCGAGATATCTGGGAACGTCACCCCTACGACGAAACTCTCCCCGGCCTCGAAGACATGGCGTTCGCCCGCCAGGTCCTGGCCGAAGGGGCAAAGATCGCCTATGTCCACGACGCACGCATTGTGCACGTGCACCGCGAGCACTTCAAGCAGACGCTCAACCGCTACAAGCGGGAGGCTATGGCCTACACGCAGATCTTTGGGCGTAGCGATATCGATCTCCGCCGCGCCAGCAAGCTGTTTGCGCAGGGCCTTACGGGCGACCTGAAGGCCGCTAAAGAAGCTGGCCACCTTAAGTCCACCGCAATCATGTCCACCAAATTCCGGTTCGCACAGTTCGCCGGCGCCTACCTAGGTCACCGCGAACACACCGGAGAAACCGCCGAGGTTGTCCGCCGCATGTATTACCCCAGAGCCAAATGAGTGGCGTCGCAGCGCTGGTGCCAATGCGGCATAACAGCGAACGAGTGCCCGGCAAGAACTACCGCATGTTCGGCGACGCTCCTCTATTTCATCACGTAGTCCGGACGCTACTGGCAGTGCCCGAGATCACCGAGATCATCATCGACACCGACAGTCCAACAGTGCAAGAGCAATGCGCCGAGGCGTTTCCGACGGTCAAGGTCATTCAACGACCCGAGCACCTCACCGCTGGCGAGATTCCGATGAACACCATCATCGAGCACGACCTAGCCCAAACAGATGCCGAGGTGGTGTTACAAACGCACTCGACCAACCCGCTGCTGAAGGCCGAGACCGTTTCGCGAGCGCTCGACATCTACCGGACCGAATCATGTGACTCGGTGTTCACCGTTACCCGCCTGCAGCAACGCCTCTGGGACCAAGACACTAAACCCGTCAACCATGACCCCAAAGTCCTGTTGCGCACCCAAGACCTAGCACCGCTTTACATCGAGAACTCGTGCCTGTTCGTGTTCGAGCGCAACCTGATCGCCCAGACCGGCAACCGCATTGGCCCAAACGCGCGGATGGTCGAGATGGACCCAATCGAAGCCATGGACATCGACGAGGAACCAGATTTCCTCCTCGCCGAAGCAGCCTGGCGCATGCAGCAGGAGACACCATGACCAAAGTTGCCGTCACGTGCGGGCACCTCCAGCGAGACATCGAGTTGTTTCGCGCTGACCTCGAAACGCACGGCCTTGAGGTCGTGCTTCCAGAAGTGCCGGGTCAAGAACTGGCTGGGCAGGCGCTTGTTGAAGCAATGCAAGGCATAGCAGGGGTCATCGCTGGCGATGACCAGTTCAGCGCCGACGTCATGTCCCAACTCCCGGATCTCAAGATCATCTCCAAATGGGGCATCGGCCTCGACGGAGTCGACCAACCCGCCGCCGCAGATCTCGGTATCAAGGTGACGAACACCCCAGGGATGTTTGGCGACGAGGTCGCCGAACAAGCGCTGGGCTATCTCATTGGGCTGGTCCGCGGCCAGTTCAGCGTGGACCGGGCCGTTCGCAAGGGTGGCTGGCCCAAACCCGTTGGCCGCTCGCTCCTACCGCCGCCCAATGGTGCGCCGAGCGCGACATTCAGCACGGCGAGCTCAGCGACCTGGTCAAGAACGTCGACGTCTTGGCGATCACGTGCCCACTCAACGAGCACACACGCGGCATCGTCGACGCCAAACTCATTGCGTCTATGCAACCGGGAAGCTGGCTCATCAACGTGGGCCGAGGCCCCGTGGCCAGCCTCGACGCCATCACCGAGGCGGTGTCCTCGGGTCAACTCGCCGGTGCAGCCCTCGACGTGTACGAAGAAGAGCCCCTTGGCGATCACGTGCTCACCGCGTTCGACAACGTGATCCTAGGCTCACACAACGCGTCCAATACTCACGAAGCATGCCAGCGCACCCATGCCGCTTCGATAGAGAACCTGCTTGTGGGTCTAGGCCTCAAATGAGCAATCGCTTAGCGATTGTG
>JAUIIS010000304.1 GCA_030431575.1 Acidimicrobiia bacterium
GACGCTCGCTTGAGTGGATGACTGCATCACCGACGCCGGAGCACAACTTCGACGAGGTCATCGAAGTCGAGCGCCTTGACGAGTTCTGGCACCGCAAATGGGGTCGCGACGAAGAAGGACGTGTGGTCCGACGGGCAACAGCCGAAGAAGTGGCCCACGACGGGTCCAACCACAACGTGCACCTGCCTTCACCTTCCTACTGGCCCATCGTGGCGGCCTTTGGGCTGCCCATTGTTGGCTACGGCCTCATCTACAGCCTCTGGCTCTGCATCCCTGGCGGCATCTTGGTGGCCGGCGGCTTGTTTGCCTGGGCCCTCGAGCCAGTCGACGATCCCAGCGCAGGTGGCCATGGCCACGACGATCACCACGACGACGATGATCCCGACAGCGACGGTGCCGAGGCACCCTTCGGCGAAGGCAGCCACGCTGCACTCGACGACGACAGCGCCCCAGAAGGATTTGTGATCAAAGGCAACATGGATTCCATGCTGTACCACCGACCCGACAGCTCCAGCTACGACGCCACGAAGGCCGAAGTGTGGTTCGACTCTGCTGAGAGCGCAGAGGCCGCCGGGTTCGCAATGGCAAACACCCATCCTGCGGAGGTAGGCACCGATGGCTGATACCGCTCTGGCGCCCGACGCCCAAGTCGAACACGACCCGCATGCAACCAGCCTGGGCGTGTCCCACGAGAAGCTGGGCATGTGGGTCTTCCTCGGCTCAGACTGCCTGCTCTTCGGTGGGCTTATCTCGGTCTACTTGTTGAATAAGGGTCGCATCGGCCCCGACGACATCGGCCCCGAAGATGTGTTCGACATCCCGTTCACTTCTGTCAGCTCGTTCGTACTTCTGCTGAGCTCGCTCACCGTGGTGTTGTCCATTACCGCGCTGCAACGAGGCGACATTCGCCGCACCAAAATTTGGTTGCTGACCACCGCTTTCCTTGGCGCCGTGTTTGTTGGCGGTCAGGTGTATGAGTTCACGGCGTTCTACCGCGAAGGGCTGGGTTACACCACCAACTTGTTTGGTAGCTCGTTCTTCACCCTCACCGGATTCCATGGCGTGCACGTTTCGTTTGGCATCATCTTGTTGATGTCGATGTACATTCGGGCGGCGCGAGGCAAGCTCGGTCCGGCCCAGTCTGAAAAGCTCGAGATTGTCGGTCTCTACTGGCACTTTGTCGACGTCGTCTGGATCGTGATCTTCACGATCGTCTACCTCTTCCCTCAGTAGGAGTTGCTCGCATGACTGCCACAGCGCATCCCGTCGAAGCAGAAGACCATCATGAGCACGTCTCAGACTGGGTCTACATCAAGATCGCACTGATCCTTGCGTTCCTCACCGCCATCGAGGTGTTCACCTACTTCGAGTCGGTCCACAAGATGAGCGACGAGTTGCTCATCATTGTGCTCTCAACGCTCATGGTCGTGAAATTCTTCTTCGTTGCCGCCTACTTCATGCACTTGAAGTACGACAACGCCATCTTCACCAAGATGATCGTGGCGGGCATGCTCATTGCGTACCCGGTGTATTGCGTGTTTGCCTTTGCCATGGGTTGGCTGCCTGGTTGGAACGTCTTTGTCAAGATTGGCCTCATGGCCATTCCACCCATCGTGGCTGGTGCTTGGCTGATGTTTGACTGGAACGGTCCCAAAGAGGACACCGAAGCGCACTAGAGGCCGCGGGATCAGCCGGGTTCACCCGACGGTTGTGCGTTGTGCAATAGCGCACGATTTGTGGTCCCCGGTGTTACATACCTGAGCCCGCCGTGAAAGGCTAGGACTATGTTGTTCGCTGCCGAAACCGATGTTTGGCGCTACCAGCCACACCCCGAAGTCTGGGCCCTCGTGGCCGGCGCCATATTCCTGGGCTGGTACGCAGTTCGTATCGTTGGACCCAATGCGGTGCCGGCTGGTCAACCTGTGGTGACCCGCCGCAACAAGGTGGCGTATGTGGCCGCCATCGTGGCGCTTTGGGCGGCTTCGGACTGGCCGATGCACGACATCTCCGAGGAATACCTCTACTCGGTGCATATGGTCCAGCACCTCATCATCTCGATGATCGTGCCCCCACTGTTGCTGGCCGCCACGCCGGAGTGGCTGGCTCGCCTCATCATGAGCTCAGATGGCACCGCAGGCACGTGGATACGCCGGTTGTCGCACCCGATCGTGGCTGGCGGCCTCTTTAACCTCGTGGTCATCTTGTCTCACATGCCAGCAGTGGTGAATACCTCCATCGACAGCGGGGTGTTCCACTACGGCGTGCATTTCGCGGTGTTCTTTACATCGCTCATGATGTGGATCCCCATCTGTGGCCCCATCCACGAGCTGCGCCTCGGACTGCCCGGCCAGATGGTCTACCTCTTCTTGATGTCGGTCATCCCCACCGTCCCCGCGGGGTTCTTGACCTTCGCCGAGGGAGCGCTGTACGAGTCGTACGACCACCAGGTGCGGCTGTGGGGGGTAGATATTGCCACCGACCAACAGATGGCCGGCCTCATCATGAAGTTGGTTGGCGGGCTGTACCTGTGGGCATGGATCGTGTCTCGGATGGTTCGCTACACCCGAGAGTCACATAGCTCGCGCGAGCTCACGCTGGTTGAGCGCACATCGCCGGCCAAGCCAACAGGAGGCGCCGATCCTGGCGAGATCGGCACGCTCGACGACGAGTTGACCTTCGAAGCAGTCCAGGCTGAGTTCGAGCGCGCCGATCCTGCCCCACCCGAGCGCATCTAGCCCAGCCCGCCATTGGGGTGGTTGGGTGCCTGGAGGGTTTCGGCGCCCCGCTAGCTAGGCGGCAGAATAACGTCGAGGCCGCAGAAGGGGCGCAACACCTCAGGCACCACGAACGATCCGTCGGCCTGTTGGCAGTGCTCCATGAGAAACACCAAGGTACGACCAACAGCGCAAGCGGTGCCATTGAGCGTATGGGCCAGCTCGTTGCCGTTCTCGCCCCGGATACGGGTCTTGAGACGTCGCGCGGAATAGTCGAGATAGTTGGAGGTGCTGGTGAGCTCTCGGTATGCGCCTTCCGATGGCAGCCAGACTTCACAGTCGTATTTCATGGCTGCTGGCGCACCGAGATCGCCCGCAGCAACCCTGATGAGACGGTACGGCAGTTGGAGGTCGCCAAGGATCTCTTGTTCGATCCCGCGCAACATCTCGAGCTCATCCCATGATGATTCGGCATCGGTAAACGAGAACATCTCGACCTTGTCGAACTGGTGCACCCGGAAAATCCCTCGGGTGTCCTTGCCGTACGTGCCAGCTTCTCTGCGGAAGCACGAGCTGAACCCGGCGTACCGCAGCGGGGTCGTACCCGCATCGAGGAGGTCGCCTCGGTGCAGACCAGCCAGCGCGACCTCGCTGGTGCCTGACAAGAACAGTCCGTCTTCGGAGACGGTATACACCTGGTGGCGATCGGTGGGGAAGAACCCAGCATCGACCATCATCTCTTCGCGCACCAACACTGGTGCGACCACAGGCGTGAAACCGTGGCCGACAAGCTTGGTCATGGTCCACTGCACCAACGCGAACTCGAGTTGGACCGCAGCACCCATGAGATACGCAAAGCGGCTTCCCATGTTCTGGACCGCATGGTCTGTCTCGATCCAGCCCATGTACTCGCCGTAGGTGGCGTGATCCATGGGGGGAGCGTCGATGGTGTCGCCCACAACCTCGATGAGCTCGAAGTCTTCTTCGCCGCCGTCGGGAACCTGGGGCGCTGCGGGATTGGGGATGGTCAGCACCAGTTCGTCGACCTTGCCAGCCACCTCGGCGTAGGCCGCCTCTTTGTCCTTCAGCTGGCTCTTGAGCTCGCCCGCTGCTGCGATCTTTGCTTCACGCTCGGCGGGGTCGGCGCGACCGATCTCCTTGGACGCAGCGTTGGCCTGGGCCTGCAGCTGCTCGAGTTCGGTCTGGACGCTGCGACGGGATGCTTCGGACGCGAGGAGCTCCTCGATAACTGCGGCATCGGCACCCTTGCGGATCGCGCCGGCCTTGTATTCGTCGTCTTCTCGGAGCTTGCGAAGGTCAATCACGCGTACGAGGCTACCGGCCGCGCCGAACACTACCGAGACAATTTGGTGGCTGGTCTTTTGCAGCTGCCCGCGCCTAGGAGTTCGTGTGATCTGAACAGCCTTTGGGGATGGTGGCCGGGCTAGCGTTGAGCATGTGGAGAACAGGCAGCTGTCGATGGGTTTACCCCGAGAAGTCGATGCCCCGGCTTCCTCCCTGCCGGTAGAAGTAATCCGGAGTAAGAAGCGAAAGAAGACGTCGTCGGCGCGCATTGTTGATGGGGTGGTGCAGGTGCGGATTCCTGCTTGGCTGTCCAAGGCAGACGAGGCATCAACCGTTGCCGACTTGGTGGCCAAGGTGGGCCGCGCTCAGGCTCTGACCGCACAGGGGCTGGACTTGGTGGCGCGC
>JAUIIS010000305.1 GCA_030431575.1 Acidimicrobiia bacterium
CTACCTGTTGATCGAAGTGGTCCGATACCAGTTCGACCTGCTGATCCTGCCGCTGATTCGCACCATTGGCGACCTGCCCGAACGCATTGGCAACTGGTTCACCGATCCGTGGCGGTGGCCGGTGTTGTTCGAGATCTTGGCCTTCAGCTTCATCACCGCCATCGTGGCGTCGCTGGTGTGGCGCAAGTTCGGTGACCCCTCCAAAGGCGAGGCGGACGCCACGGTTGTACCAGGTGTGCCGGCCGAATCCAGCCACTGAGCAGCGTCGCGCTGCGCTAGGTCAGCTACCGTCGCCTTTGTGTTCGAACAGCTCCTGACCCAAGACGATGTCACCGAGGAGCTTGCGTTGCGGTCGAGCTTTGGGGTCATGGCCTACCACGGCGGCAGCCTGGAAAAGACCACCGACGCCATAGCGCGAGAAACCGCCGCACTCGCTGGGGCTTCGTACTACGGGGTGGTGCAAACCGCAGAGGAGCCAACACACATTGCTTCCACCGAAGTGGCAGCCAGCCACTCTGAGGCCCTTGCCACCTTCCTCGAGCACATCAATGTAGTTGTGACCATCCACGGGTATGGGAGAGAGCATTTGTTTCACTCGGTCCTGTTGGGCGGACGCAACCGTGCGCTGGCTCGCCACATCGCCGCCCACTCGCGGTTCGTGCTGCCTCGGTTCACGTTTCACGACCAGCTTGACGAAATCCCGCGAGAACTCGCAGGCCAACACAAACGCAACCCGGTCAATCTGCCACCAAACAAGGGTGTGCAAATCGAGCTGCCGCCGACGTTGCGCTGGAACCGGGCCGAGTGGGGTTGGTCAGACCACGGCGAGATCGGCCGAGCCCCACAGGTCGATGCATTCATTGGGTCCCTCGCAGCGGCCATTAGGACATGGCCGCTAGCCACACCGCCGGCGTAGCCCCCGAGCACGCCGCTAAGGTGCGCCGCAACGTCAGCAGCTAGTGTCGCGCTAACGCTTCACTCGAGCCGGGGAACTGTTGTATGCATCATGTCGACGAACAAGAGATGTTGGCCCTCGTTGGGCATCGGTTTCCCGGCGGGACGCGCACCATCGAGCACTGGGAGAACTGGCTCCTCACTGACTGCACTGGTGCAGGCCAGCCGCCGGAAGACCTGGTCCATCCAGTCGCGCTCTTCCATGTGCCTATCCAAGGAGCAGGCACGTCGATCGCCGAGCTCTTTGCGTTGGGTCAGGTAGAGGGTGTCGCAGCAGTCGGTCTGGATAGTTACGACTGGGAGTACTTCCAACCCCTGCGGGAGAACATCGAGTACCGGTTCGACGGCGGCGTCATCGAAGTGGAGCGGTGCCACAGCGATACCGGACAGGTCTACGACAGATTCGTGTTCTCAATAGAACTGTCAGATAGCACTGGCGCCCCGGTGGCCAGAATCACCAACCATTGGAGGCTGCGACGATGACCATCGACGTCGGAACCTCCATTCCACCGTGGGAGATGCCAAGCGTCGACCCACAGCGGATGAAAACCATGGCCGCTATCTTGCGCGACCCGTACCCCATCCATTGGGACAGCTCGGTTGGCCAGGCCCTCGGGCTTGGGGACCGCGTGGTTAACCAGGGTCCGCTCAACTTGTCGTACATCGTCAACATGTTGATTGCCTGGCAAGGACCAACCTGCGTCCGGAGACTCCAGGTTGGCTTTGGGGCCCCGGTTCTCGACCACGACGCGGTCACCGCCGTGGGCGAAGTAACCGGAATCGAAACTGTTGACGGCGAACAACGCGCCACGTGCGCGGTGCGCCTCGAACGTAACGGCGTGGCCGTGGTCACGGGCACCGCCGTTGTGGCTTTACGCACCGAATAGGCACGCTCGCCGTGGCCGCTACAGTCACGGGATGGACTACCGGATATTCATCGAGCCCCAACAGGGCACCAGCTACGACGCAGTGTGCACCTTGGCCCAAGCAACCGAACGGCTTGGGTTCAACGGTTTCTTCACCTCAGACCACTATCTGCGCATGGGCGATGCCGATGGCCAACCTGGCCCGCTCGATGCCTGGACAACGCTCGCTGGCCTAGCTCGCGACACCGAACGAGTACGGCTGGGCACACTGGTCACGCCAGTGACCTTTCGCCACGTTGGCTCATTTGCGATTCAAGCAGCGCAAGTCGACGCCATGAGTAGTGGCCGGATTGAGATCGGCTTCGGCGCAGGCTGGTACGACGCCGAGCACGCAGCCACAGCAATTCCGTTCCCAGACCTGGGCGAGCGATTCGACTACCTCGAGGAGGCAGCCGACATTTTGACCGGCATGTGGGAGACACCTGTAGGCGAGCTCTACTCCTACCAAGGGAGTCACCTCAGCATCGTTGATTCCCCGGCGCTTCCAAAGCCTGCGCAGTCGCCCATGCCGTTCATTGTTGGCGGGCGCGGCAAGCTTCGCACCCCGCGTCTTGTGGCCCGGATCGGTTCGGAGTGGAACCTTCCCTTCTCCTCTGTCGAAGACTTCAAGGCCGCCGCCGACAACGTGAGGGCGGTCTGCGCCGACGAGGGGCGAGATCCAAACGAACTGGTCTACTCAGCCGCTCAGGTGCTGTGTATCGGCGCCGACGAAGCCGAATTCGAGCAGCGTGCGGCCAAGATTGGGCGCGAGCCGGCCGAACTTCGCGAAAACGGTGTGGCCGGGCTCCCCCACGAAGTCGAGGCCCGCATCAACGACTTCCGAGAGGCCGGCTGCGAGCGCCTCTACCTACAGTTCCTCGACATCGAAGATCTGGCCCATCTCGACCTCATAGCTGCCACCGTCCTCTAACCAGGCGGGCTGCTGGGGCCGCTCGGGCCGAGGGACCTGGTCTCGGCCGGCTGCGCTCATCTATCCACTAGGACCCTCAGGGTGCCAGTCGGGTGATTGGCCAGCTTCCGGTAGGGCTCAGCGTGTACACCAGTCGGTCATGGAACCGGTTAGGGCGGCCCTGCCAGAACTCGATGCGTTGCGGCACCACCCGGTAACCGCCCCAGTGCTCGGGTCGTTCGACTAAACCGTCGCCGACTCCGGCCTCAAACGCGGCATAGCGACGATCCAGTTCGGCCCGGTCGGGGACAACCTGGCTTTGTGGCGACGCCCATCCCCCAATCTGGCTTCCTCTTGGCCGGCGGGCCCAATAGTCGTCGGCCTCGTCTGAACTGACTCGCTCGGTGAGCCCCAGCACTCGGATCTGACGTCTCAGGGGCAGCCAGCCAAAGGTAAGCGCGGTTTGGGGATTGCCATCCAACGCCACAGCTTTGTCGCTCTCGAGATTGGTGAAGAAGACAAAGCCATGGTGGTCGAAGGCCTTCATGAGCACATAGCGAGAGGTGGGCCAGCCGTCGGCATCGACCGCCGACACCACCATGGCGTTGGCCTCCCACAGTTGGGCAGCCTCGGCATCGCGATACCACTGCTCGAACTGGACGATTGGGTCCGCATGCACGTCATCCACGTCGAGCCCAGCTTCTTCGTATGTTTCTCGGCGGTTGGCTAGATCCATGGGGCTACCTGCCTCGTAGACGATCGGTGACGCGGCGGTCGCGTTTAGTGGGTCTGCCTGCGCCTCGCTCGCGTGTGCCCGCAGGCGCCACGTACGCTCGCTCGGGCGGTGGAGGAGAATGATCGACAAGGCACTCCGCAGCGCGTGCGGCACCAACACGCTTTTCTATGGGCTCGACCACCTCGACGATGCGTTGGCGCTGGCCCACGGTGGCCCGCACTTCGTCGCCGGGGCTGACTCGGTACGAAGGCTTAACCTTGGTTCCGTTGACGCTGACGTGTCCGCCAACAACGGCGTCCTTGGCTGCACTGCGCGTCTTATAGAGGCGCACTCCCCACAACCAGCTGTCGATACGTGCCGAAGCCATGCATGCAGCGTACTCGGGGCGCTGGGATCGATGCCTGGTCTATGGGGCCTTGGCGGTTAGGGTCGGGCGATGGATCGCAAGGTGGCCATCATGGTGGCATTCGGTGGCGCTGTGGGTGCGCTGACCCGGTGGGCTCTGATCGAGATCGCCGATGGCCCCAACGCCTGGCCGGCCGAGACCTTTGTGGCCAACCTTGTTGGATGCGCATTGTTGGGTTACGTGGTCACTCGGTTTCGGCCAAAGCTGCACACAAGCCTGGTGATTGGGGTCACCACCGGGTTTTGCGGGGCGCTCACCACGTTTTCAACGTTCGCTCTCGAGCTCGCCCAGTTTCTCGACGAGGGCCGGCTGGGGCTAGCCATTGGGTACTTGGGGGCCTCACTGGTTCTTGGTGGCTTAGCATTCCGCGCTGGCCTGCTCGTTGCCACGTCTCGCGGGACGGAACCGGCCCCATGATCGGGTTGTGGTTTGTTGGCTTGGCCATGCTGGGTGCGGTGACGCGCTGGCAGGCGGCGCGCGTGAATCGC
>JAUIIS010000306.1 GCA_030431575.1 Acidimicrobiia bacterium
GCCAAACAAGAAGGGCGAGACCGTGAAGGCGTACGTCTTTGCTTGGGATGCAGGCACCGAGATCAACACTGATGCTCTGAGCGACTTCGTCCCGCCTTGCTCGGGCGGAGCGACCGGCACCGGCACAACCAACCCTGCGCTCGCTGAAGGCGGCGTGATTGCACCCCACCCAGGCCTCGTGGGTGAAGCTGCGGCGCAATGGGGCTTCGACCCAGACCAAGCCGTTGCCGTGTTCCAGATCACTCGGAAGGGCTAGCGTCCTGTGCGTTTGGAGCGGTGAGTACCTCGACTGAGCATGCGCCAATCAGCAAGGCGCGAATCGAAGGCGCACTCTTCTGGGTGCGACGAGAAGCCGCAACACCGTTGGGCGGTGCAGGCGACGTCGAGTTAGTTGCCGGAACAGCCTGACAGGACACGCCGACCACAACTCGTTCGGCTGCCTTCCTAGCCGGGTCCACCTGCCCCAGTGCAGGTGGACCCTGGCTAGTTGCGGGTGTGGCCGCTGGCAATTTCGGAGGCTGGGATGCGGACCACCGTGCTGTGCCCACTAGCTTGGAAGTCGTGAGTGCATCATCACGACGCGACCAGTTGTCCGAGAAGTTCGCCAGCTCTTCGTTTGCCAAGAACGTGCTGGGCCCAAAGGTGGTTGAGCCGCTGCATCAGTGGTATCAGGACACTGTTGCCGAACCCGACAACGACACCGAAGTGTCGGCTGAACCGACTAGCTCCATAGATGCGGATGTCGCGTCCACGCGGCAGTCACAGACGTCGATCAGCCCCGCCGTTTCTGACCCAACCCACAGTGCCGACGCCGCCACGGCGACGGAATCGAACCCCTCGTCTCGACCAGACGACCTCGCCAAAGCGACAGCCACGTCTTCGTTAGCGTCTGCGCAGACAGCCGAAGCGTTCTTCGCGGGCCCCGACGCTCACGTTGAACCAGCTCCGCAGCCAGAAGGGGCGCCAACCCAAGCCGTTGCCACAAATGACACAAACCCAAACGACGACGAAGAAGCGCTTCTCCTGGTCGCTCCCCCGTCGGGCTTCGCTGGCATCAAAGACATCTTGATGCGACTAAAGACCAGGGTGAAAGACCACAACCTCAACGTTGTTGCCGCGGGCGTGGCCTTTTGGGGTCTTCTGGCCATCCCTGCTGTATTGACAGCCGTGGTGTCCATCTACGGCTTGGTCTCCACCCCCGAAGAGGTCGAACAGCAGATCGAAGACTCGTTGTCTGGGGCGTCTGAAGAGATGCGCAGCCTCCTGACCGACCAATTGTCTTCCATCGCCAGCGGCACCGGCGGTGGGTTAGCCCTTGGTGCCATCGTCGGCATCGTCTTGGCTCTCTGGACATCCTCAGGCGCAGTGGCCAAAGTCATGGCAACACTCAACACCATCTGGGGCGTCACCGAAGACCGCAAGTTCTTCAAGCTGCGCGGGACCGCTGTAGCCATAACCATCGGCGCCATCGTGGGCGTAGGCGTGGCCGCGTTCTTGTTGGCCGCTCTGCCCGTCGTCCTTGACGAAGCCGGCATGGGCAATGCCGCTCGCTGGAGCCTCAACATCGGGCGCTTCCCCCTCATGCTCGTGCTGATGGCCCTGGGGCTATCGGTCCTCTACTGGGTGGCACCAAACGTGGCCCGCAAATACCGGGTCATCACCTGGGGCGCGGTATGGGCCACGATCTTGTGGCTGTTGCTGTCGGGCGCATTCAGCGTGTACACCGCCAACTTTGGTTCCTACAACGAAACCTATGGAGCCATAGCCGGCGTGGTCGTCTTGTTGCTGTGGCTGTTCATCACTGCATTCATGGTCCTCATCGGTGCCGAGATCGACGCCATCAAGGACGAACGCAATGCCGAACGCGCCAACGCCGCAACTGCCAAGAGCGACCGGACTTGAACAACCAGACGGCACCGCGGTCGAACCAGGTGCGCTGAACGGCACCCGCCAAGCAGCGGGCGAACAGCGGCGTGAGCTACTTGTTGGCTTTGCGAGCTCTGAGCGCGTCCTCGTAGGCCGACATGCGCGCATCGAGCAACTCGTTCATGCCTGGGAACCCAGGAATCTTGTCGAGTTGACGCGAGAGGTACAGCACCGAGATCATCATCACAGCCGTGGTGAAGGGCCAGTTAACCAGGAACCTGATGGTCAGATACCCATCGACGGACGAGTTGTTGAAGAGCCACACGTCGAACGCTGCACTCATGAGTTCCGCTATGCCAGCAATCCACGCCACCCGATCCATGGCTTTGTGGTAGACGGGGTGAGCTCGAGTGCGTGCGTCGAAACCAAACAACAGCGGCGCATAGTTGGCAATGAGGTTTCGCCCTATAAGGGCCGACCCAATGAGTGCGAAGCCAAGCGCGGCTTTGGAGGCAATACCGATGCCGAAGTACACGGCTTCGCTATCGGTAATGATGCCGACCACGCCGCGAGCAATGATGCCGATAGTGACGATTGGCAGGAACTTGCCGATGCTGATGCCTTTGCGTTTGCGGCTATAGGCCACCTTGAGCGACCAAGCCGTGGCGCCAGCAATAGCCCAAGACAGGCCAAACAACCGGTTGAGGCCAATGAACAACAAGACTGGGACAACGGCCTCAAATGGGCTGGTTCCTGCACCCATGCCAGGCAAATCAGGGATGTCCTTGAGGTGCTTGGATTCCCCGTCGACGGAAGGGTCCTCGGCCACTGGCTCCGCGGGCCGTGCATCCAAGTTCTCAGGCGTGCTCTCTGCAGTGTCTTGGGCCGCGTTCGCAGCATCCTCGGGATCAGGGCTCACCTCTCTAGTGTGCCCCACACCGCACGGATAGTTGCGCCGACTTCGCCGAACCCTCGTGCACGCCTACTCGTGCCCTGTCCGGCTGTTTCGGTAACTACCCCAACGTCGCCTGCACCGCAAAGCTGCGTTGCGGCTTCTCGTCGCACGCAAAAGGATGCGCCTTCGATGCGCGCCTTGCTGACCTGCTTATGCTCAGCCAACGTAATCAGCGCTCCAAACGGACAGCACACTAGCCTTCGTGAATGACTACTTGCCCAGGCGAGCCTGGGCGCCCACACGAGCGATCCCGACTGGCAGCACCAGACTGCATAACAAGAAGATGGCGAGGACAACAAAGCTGAAACCGCGGACCAGCCCAACCAAGAACGCCACGGTCAAGATGGGTGCAGCCACTGCAATCCCCACGCGCGTGGCCTCATGCGGAAAGCTGTACCCAAGCACTGCCGCAGCTGCCAGACCCACAGCGAGCGCCAGCAACGTCGGCAGCGGAATAGACGCAACTGCCAAACACACGCCTGCGATCAGCGCAATCTGCATGGCCCGACTTAGCTTTTGCCAGAATCGCTTCAACAACACCCTTGCAGGCTAATAACGCCCAGTGAAGATACGACGTTTCCGTACCCAACATGGCGCCGCCACGAAATGACGCAGACCACCGCCGGGTGCTAGAAACCTCCCGATGGACTTCGACGCAAGCACAATCAGACTGTTCCTCCATGTCCTTGGGGCAAGCGTTTGGGTCGGTGGCCAAATAGTGCTCGGTGCGCTGGTGCCCACGCTCAAAGACATGGGGGATGACGCCCCAAAGAAGGTCGCCCAGGCGTTCAACCGGGTCGCCTGGCCGTTCTTTGGTTTGGCCGTGGTCACCGGGATTTGGAACGTTATGGAGATCGACCTCACCGAACGCTCCAATAGCTACCAGGTTGGGGTCATGCTCAAAATGCTCATCGTTGCTGTCTCTGGCGTCTCGGCCTACCTGCACACGACCGCCACCAAACGCAGCGCCCTTGCAGCTTGGGGTGCCATTGGTGGCGTCAGCGCCCTCGCTGCTCTGCTCTTCGGGGCCATGCTGGCCACCAGCTTCTAGTACCCGCCCGCTTCACCCACCTGTTGGCGAGCGCCAACAACTCCCTACGATCACACCGTCACCCTTCAAGAGGATCCACATGTTTCCAGGCCACCACGCTGAAACCACCCCCGACAAAGCCGCCATCATCATGGCTGAAACCGGCGAGGTCATGACCTACGCCGAACTCGATGACTACGCCAACCGTCTGGCGAACACGTTCCAGGCCGCCGGCCTTGTGCCGGGTGACCACATTGCATTGTGCATGGAGAACCGGATCGAGTACTTGGCCACCATCTGGGGTGCCCACTACGCAGGGCTCATTTATACCGCTGCGTCGTCGCGACTCACCGGCGAGGAGATCAGCTACATCGTCAACGACTGCGGGGCCAGGGCCTACATCACCACCCCTTACAAGGCTGATCAGGCGGCCGAGCTTGCCGACACCACACCAGACGTCGAACTTCGCCTCTCCATAGGCGGCGACATCCCCGGCTTTGACCGCCTCGAAGACGTCCTAGCCCAACAGCCGGCG
>JAUIIS010000019.1 GCA_030431575.1 Acidimicrobiia bacterium
AAAACATGCTGCTGGGCGAAGGCCGCGGCTTTGAGATTTCCCAGGTCCGTCTTGGCCCAGGTCGAATCCACCACTGCATGCGTTCCATTGGTGCCGCAGAGCGAGCACTCGAACTCATGGCTAAGCGTGGGCTTACTCGCGAAGCCTTTGGTAAGCGCATCTCCCACTTGGGAGGCAACGTTGAGATGGTGGCCAAGGCCCGCATCGAAATCGAAGGCATGCGCCGGATGGTGCTCACCGCTGCCAAAGCCATGGACGAACTCGGTAATGCTGAAGCCCGTGTATGGGTCAGCGCCGTGAAGGCTATGGTGCCGATCCGGGTCTGTGAGATTGTGGACCAGGCCATTCAGGTTCATGGCGCCACCGGCGTGTCGCAGTGGACACCCCTGGCAGACATTTACACCTCCCAACGGACCCTGCGCCTCGCAGATGGCCCCGATGAGGTCCACTGGTTTGTGGTTGGCCGAGCCGAGCTTGCGTCATACGAGCGCGAAGGCGGCATCGACTACAACCCCAAAGAACAGCATCTCAACCCCAAGGTTGATGCTCCCGGCGACGGCGCTGTCTTTTCCGGACCGTAACGGCTAGCGCGAGGAAGCAACCAAACGCTTAGCTCAGCTGCGGCCGTCGAGGGCTTCGATGACCGCGGCTGGGCCTGCTACGACTCGGCTGGGAGCGGTTGAGAGGGTTGGCTCTGCTGACCCACCACCAACAGCCCGAGCGCAGTCAGAACGACCCCAATGCCTAGGACCTGAATTGTCGACAGGGTCTCGTCCAAGAAGATCCAGGCCATGGCCGACCCGGTAACGGGGATCAGCAGGGTGAACGTAGAGCCGAGCCAAAGCGGGATCCGCACAAGTGACCAGTTCATAAGCGAATGGCCGACAACGCCAGCACCAAAGGCGAGTAGAAGAATCCAGCCCAGGTCCGACCCTGTGGGTGGCGAGAGGTCTTGGCCCAGCACGATTGCCAAGACCGTGTTGATGGCTCCAGTCCAAATGGCGGTGCCTACAGTGAACTCGGCAGGCGTGACCTTCTCGCGTGAGGCCTTTGAGAACACGAAGTACGCAGCCCATGCCAGCAGTGCGCCCACCGCAAAAAGGTCGCCCTTGGTGGTTGCTCCGGCGCTGTCGGCACCTTGGGTGACCACGACAATGACGGCCGCGACCGCCGCCAGCATGAGCAGCCCTTCACGGGGCTTGATGCGCTCACCAAACAAGCGCCAAGCAATCAGGCCGACGATCACCGGGTGTGGGGCGCTAATGACGGTGGCGTTGACGATGGTGGTGTTCTTCACGGCAGAGAAGAACAGCGCTACGTCGAGACCGAGGGCGATTCCGCCGTACATGCTGTGACGCATGATGGCCAGGGTGAGGCGTTCGCCGCGAGCAAACATCCACACCAGTAGCACGGCGGCGTAGATCCAGAATCGGTAGACCGCAATGGCCAGCCCGCCCATATCGATGTAGCGGATGATGATGCCCGAGGACCCCCAGGCAATGACAGCCATCGTGGCGCCCAGTAGGGCTAGGGAGAACTCTCGCTCCTGAACGCCTGGGGCTTGGCTCACGTCGGTACGGCTCACTTCGGCAGCCTAACGGTGCGGCGGCCGAGCAGGCGAGGTGCTGGCTCTGTGTCGCGCGTTGGCTGCTGGTCACCAGCTGGCAAGCGTGTGGCGGCCTACCTCGATGCCTGCGGCATTACGAATCACCGGATCGGACCACATCGCGAGATCGGCTCGTTCTCGTGCATCGAGGTAGCCGAACTCGCCGAGAACGGCCAGGGCGAGTCGGGATAGCGATCGAATGGTGCCGTCGTCCATCTTGGCTGCGAACCCGACGCCCTCGCCTAGTACACCAAATGTTTGCACGCCCTCGGCACCGACTTTGCTGAAGATGCGACCGTTCGTGACACGCATGAGGTCGGTGTCAAAGCGTGGGGGAGTGGTGCCAGCAACCATCTCTGGGTGCGTCACAGCGGCCTGGATTATTCGGTGGCACGCGCTGGCACGAGGTGCTGCCAGTTCGGTGGGGTTGGTCATCCGTTGGATGCCCAAGGCCAACGATGCCAGGGGCATCTCGAAGGTGGGGGCGCTGCACCCGTCGATGGCGAGCCCCAAGTCGCTGGCTGCAAGGTCTGTCATCTCTAACATGACCTGATGTACCGCCAGTTGGACCTGAGAGTGTGGTGAGAGATAGATGTTGGGGTCGTCGCCGAGGTGCACGGCGGTGGTCAAGTAGCCAGCGTGTTTGCCCGAGCAGTTGTGAGTGATGCGAGCTTTCGTGCCGTTTAGCTCGGCGATAGCAGGTGCGGCCTCGCCACACTGGAGGTGGTCGGCGGAGAGACCGGCCTTGGCCAGAATCGCAGCTGCTGCTTGCGCGTGGATGGGCTCGCCGTTGTGCGACGCCACGGTCAAAGCCAGCTCCTGGTCGGTCAAGCCGGCGGTGTCGGCCGCGCCTGACTCGAGGAGCGGGAGCGCCTGAATGCTTTTGGTCGCGCTGCGGGGAAAGATTCGTTGCTGAGGGTCTCCAGCATGAGCGAGCACTTCGCCGTTGCCCCCAACCAGAACCCAGGCGCCGCGATGAAGGGACTCGAGCTTCTCGCCCCTGGTTAGGCGGCCAATGATGGGATTGTTCTCGGCGGTCATCGGTCATATCATCCGGCGTCCGCTTGACATCGTCAAGTCATATCTTTACGTTGTCAACTTACCCAGGTCGGCAGCTTCCTAGCTCATGCGGCAAGGCTCGGTCGAGCACGAGGTCGCCCCAGACGTGGGGTCATGGGCGTCAACCCGCATAGCGATGAGACCCCCCGACAGGTCGACCCTGCCAGGTTGGATCTCCAGGCGCGGTTGGCGTGGAGTGGGCGGGGCCACCGGCTCCGCGCCGTCTTCGTCGCTCTCGTCGCCGGCAGCGTCGTCGGGATCGCTACCTTCGACGTCGCCACCCTCGCCCTCTTCCGCTGGGGGCCCGGCCACATCAACCACAGGGGCCGGGGCGGCCTTAGGGAGCGGCAGATCCGTGAACATCTCGAGCTCAGGTAGACCAGCGACACCATCTGCTTCCAGGTAGCGGTAGCCATCGTTCATCTCCACCAAAGGAAGAGGGCTGCTCTGATGCAGTCGAACCGCTACCGAGCCAGTTGTCATCCGCTGCGGCGGCAGAACCTCGATCACGTCGACTGTCTGGCTCAAGACCGTTCCGGCCCGATCGCCAAACCACACATAGACCGGCTCGGGGAAGTTTCCTTTGATCTTCACTGGTACCGCTGATCCCTGTGGTCCCTCCGCCGGGAACAGAGCGTTGATCCGCCAGTTGCCGACCTGGACGGGGTCCATGGAGCGCTGGGACGGCACGACTTCGAACTCTTCGGCCGGGACCGGTGGGCCATCGGCCACGGTAAAGGCCACCGACTTTGGCTCACGGAAACGCTCTTCTTGCTCGTTCCATGTGACCGCCTCAAGCACAAGCACGTAGTCACCAGCGGGAAGCGCCGTTGCAATCGTCACCTTGCCCGAACCCGTGAAGCCCAACTCGACCGCGCCGAACTTGTCTGTGTTCTTGGTTGCTCGACCAACCCGAACCTCATGATCGAACAACGCAAGCGTGTCACCGTCCTGCTTGGCAAACAGACTGGCCCACCACACGTGGTGCTGATCGAAGTGGCCTAACGGCACCGCAATATCTAGATCCAGCTCGCCCTCAACATCGGGGCGCAGCTCGTCCAAACCGCTGATTGCTATCTGCACGTCGTCGATGCGGTGCCGAAGTGTGTCCAGGCCCAAGGCCCCGGCAGCGCTGAGTCGCAAGCCATTGCGGATTGTCTCATCCAAACTGGCACTGCGTTCGGCACCATCAATCAGCCGTGAGCGAGCGTCGTCGGCAGGTAGGGTCCGGGACTGGCTGGCCATCAGGGCAACGGTCGCGCTGGTCAGCGCGGCCGACTGCGATGTGCCAGACATGAACGCATAGAACCCGTCGTCATTCAGCGGGACCGGCCCCAAGATCATCTCTCCTGGCGCCAGGATGTCGACCGACCGACCCCAGTTGCTGAATTCGGCCAGGGTGTCGCTGGGCGTGGACGCACCCACGGTGATCACGTTGCTGTACGGCAGAGACGCAGGCCACACGGGCTCATCATCGATGTTGAGCCCGTCGTTGCCAGCCGGCGCGACCACCAGAACTCCGTGCTCTTCCGCATAGGCGATTGCGGACTCAAGAGGCGCCACGGCCTCGCGCGGCGTTCCCGGCGGGGTACCCAGCGACAAGTTGATGACGTCGGCGTCGTTGTCCACCGCGTACCGAACCGCCAACGCGACAGCGCTGACACCAATAGCCGGGTCTCCGGTGATTGTGGTGTGGGCCACGTTGAGGTTCATGATCTTGGCGGCCGGAGCAGCCCCCACAATCCCGCTACCGTTCACCGAGCCCGCAATCACGCCCGCCAAGTGCGTTGCGTGAGGGTGCATGCCCTCGTTGCTCGGCACCTTGTCGTGGTACGCAAAGTCCCAGCCCCGGCAATCATCGACGTAGCCATTCTGGTCGTCGTCGATCCTGTTAAGGCAGTCTTCTCCTGGGTTGTACCACTCAGCTCTGATGAGGTCGGGATGCGTAAAATCAACACCCGTGTCAATAACCGCGACCACAGACCCAGCCCCTGCCGAAACCGGCCAAGCCGCGTGGACGTTAATGTCCGCATCGACGAGCTGGGGCGCTTCGGCATCGGTGCCTGCAAGGACCGAACCGTCATTGTCCAAAGCCCACTGATAGGGCTGATAGCTGTCGCCCAAGACGAGCATGGGCGTGTCTTCGGCCACCGTCAACGGAAGGCCCTCAAGCACACTCCGGTCCTCGACCGTTGCCAGGAAACTGCCATCGCCCAGCGATACCACAGACTCGACACCGTCCATGCCTGCCAGAACGTCGATGGTTGGATGTCCCAACGAAGCCGACGGCATGGCCTCAGGCATGAGTACACCGTCGGTCAAAGCTGCTCTGGTCTCGATGATCCCGGGCACCGCAGACTCATCTGGGGCTGGCTTGGCCGGAGGAGGGGTCGCGGTCGGTGTCACGGGCCGCACCGTTGGCGCGACCGCGTCGGCCGAGCTGAACAGCGGAGCTCGAGTGCCGTCGGGGAACACCGCCCACGGCCGGCCCTGTTCGTCGAACTCCAACTCGGCGCCAATAGTCAGCGACTCAAGCGACGCCGCATCGATGGGGTGAGGGGTCGGCGTTGGCCCCTCGCTTGCTGGGATGGCAACCTCGGGCTGCACCGTCGCAGAGGGCTCCGGTGTTGGCTCCGCCTCGAGTTCGGCTGTCGGCGGAGGCTCCAGAACCGGTGTAGGCGTAGCCTCAGACTCCGGGATGGGCGTCGGTTCAGCGATAGCGACCACCGTGTCATCGCTAGAAGGGCGCACAATCAGACGCGTCAAATCGTCGTCTGGTTCGACCGTAAAGGTGTTTGGCATGTCCGCAACCGGCGGGGCAGCAGGCAAGGCAGCGGCAGCATCATCGGACGGCGCCCCAATCAAGGCAGGTACGCCGGGCACGTAGCCAGTGGCAGCAGCGGCTGCGACCGCAATGATGCCTATGATCTTTTTGGGGTCCACAGCGGACGGCTCCTGGCGTACTCGATTGTCCCTTGCGTCCCACCTTCCTCGTCGGCGCGCCGGACTCACCCGTGAGTAGAACAGCCCAAGCAGTGGGCCAAAAGCCCTACGAGTCTGCTAGGCGACGTAGCCGTCCATCTTGGCCAGAACCTGAAGCATCACTTCGTCGGCACCGCCGCCAATGGACGTAAGCCGGTTGTCGCGGAAGAAGCGTGCCGTCCAGGTTTCTTCCACATACCCCATGCCGCCATGAAACTGCAGGCAACGGTCGGCCACCTCGCGGCTGAGCCGACCAGCCTTCAGCTTGGCGATGGTGGCTTGACGAGTGGTGTCCTCGCCTCTGTTGTACGCCTCGGCGATCGCCCAGTTGTAAGTGCGCAGCAGGTCAACCTCGGCCGCCAGCTCGGCCAGCGTGAACTGCACATGCTGCTTGGCCAAGAGTGGCTCACCAAATACGTGCCGCTCGCGCAAGAAGGCCGCAGTCTTTTCAAGCGCCACCTCGCATGCGCCCACGGTGGTGTAAGCCGCCCACATGCGTTCCACCACGAACTGAGCCATCTGTTGCTGGAATCCTTTGCCTATTTGGCCGATCGTGTTGGCTACCGGCACGCGGCAATCGTCGAAGCTCAGCAATGCCGTGTCTGAGGCCCGCATGCCCAGCTTGTCTAGCTTCTTAGAAACCGAGAAACCCGGCGCGCTAGTGGGAACGATGATCTGGCTCATCCCCGAGTAGCCGCCTTCATCTGAGGTGCGTGCCAGCAAGCAAAGCCAGTCGCCTTGCACCGAATTGGTGATCCACATCTTGGACCCGTTGATGACCCACTCATCGCCATCGCGCACCGCCTTGGTACGGATGGCAGCGACGTCGGAGCCGGCATCGGGTTCGCTCACCGCGATCGACGCCACCATGGACCCTTCCATTGCAGGTTTGAGAAACTGAGCCTTCTGCTCGGGCGTACCAAACCGGGCCAGGGAAGGCGTAGCCATGTCTACCTGCACCCCAAGTGCCATGGGTAGTGACCCGTTGGCGCACCGGCCGAACTCCTCAGCAAGGATGACCGTGAAGGTGTGGTCTGCGCCTTGACCCCCAAACTCGGGTTCGTATTCGAGGCCAAGCATCCCCAATCCCGCCATCTTGGTAAAGATCTCGTGCAGCGGCATCATCTCAGCCGCTTCCCAAGCCTCGACGTAGGGGTTGACCTCGCGCTCCACAAAGCTGCGCACCATCAACCGGAACGCTGCTTGCTCGTCTGACTCACGCATCGGTTTGGTCCTCAAACACAATCAGTAGTTCGCCGTTGGCTACTTGGCTGCCGTTGCTCACCCGCACCTCGGCAACGACGCCGTCGGCAGGCGCGTCCATGTGGTGCTCCATCTTCATGGCCTCCAACACCACCAGTGTGTCGCCCGCGTTGACCGCCTGGCCAGGCTGGCAACGCACGTCGAGGACCACACCAGGCATAGGGGCCACTAACCCGCCCGTATTGATCTCGGCTCCAGGGAGCTCGAAGCGGGGGAGCACGTGCAAGGTGACGGTCCCTCGAGGTGACTGGACATGCACGATGTCGGCGTTGGCGTTGGCGCTGACACGGGCCCGGTGACGGAGGCCATTGATGTCGATGTCGACGTGCGTGTCGGCCCAGTTTTTGACCACAGCTACCGATGCTGAAGCTTCGCCCTGGCTTTGTGCGCCCAGAGCGTCTGGATCGACGGGGCTGACGAGGCTCTCGACTGCGAAAGTGCCGTTCCGCTGCCGCTGGTAGCTGACCGAAACAAGGCGTTCGCCCTGTTGGAACGTGATGCTTTGCGGCGGAAGCCGGCCAATCCGAAAACCCGACGGCATGCTGGCCAACACTGGGGCGTTGGCCCGGTTGCGCCCTTGTAGCCACATGGCCGCGGCAATGGCGGTTCCCTGGAGCTCCGCATTGTTGAGATGCAGCTGAGGGTTGGGCGCGATGCGGTCGATGAAGTCCGTTGTTGTGTCGCCGGCCACGAAGGCATCGCTGCGAAGCGTTGCCGCGAGAAAGTCGCGGTTGGTGATGACTCCGCCAAAGTGGAGTCGCTCCAAGGCTAAGGCGAGGCGCCCAGCGGCTTCTGCGCGAGTGGGTCCATGGGCCACGACCTTGGCCAGCATGGGGTCGAAGTCGACACCAACAACCGACCCCGTCTCCACGCCGGTATCCCAGCGGACCGGGGGGTCAGCTGCTGGTTCGAAGACCTCGACAGTCCCAATTTGGGGGAGAAAGTCGTTTGCGGGATCTTCGGCATAAAGTCGGGCCTCGATGGCGTGGCCGGTAAAGGTGATGGCATCCTGGCCGTAGCCGAGTTCTTCGCCCGCAGCCACGCGCAACTGCTCGCGTACGAGGTCAACGCCGGTGACTTCTTCGGTGACTGGATGCTCGACCTGGAGGCGAGTATTGACCTCAAGGAAATAGAACTCGTTGGTGGCGTCGTCTACCAAAAACTCGACAGTGCCAGCGGACTGGTAACCAATGGCGTTTCCCAATGCGATGGCGGCATCTCCCATGTCCGCTCGCATCTGCCCACTGACCACCGGGGACGGTGACTCCTCGATGATCTTTTGGTGCCGGCGTTGGATGGAACACTCGCGTTCACCCAGGTGCACCAGGCCACCATGTTGATCGCCAAGGATCTGGATCTCCACGTGGCGACTCTTGGCCACGTATCGCTCGAGAAACACGGTGTCGTCGCCAAAACCACTTAGTGCTTCGCGCTTCGCGGCTGCCACCGACTCGTCGAGCTCGGCCGCCGAAGCAACAATGCGCATACCCTTTCCGCCACCGCCAGCCGATGCCTTCACCAGGAGTGGGTAGCCGATCGCATTGGCATTGCTGGGGTTTGTGGTTGAGGGGAGGGTGGGCACGCCTGCGGCGACGGCTGCGTCTTTTGCAGCCAGCTTGTCGCCCATGGTTTCGATAACGGTTGGGCTGGGCCCAACCCAGACAAGTCCAGCGTCGCGCACGGCTTGAGCGAAGCCCGCGTTCTCTGACAGGAAGCCGTATCCAGGATGGATGGCGTCTGCGCCGGCTGCTTGTGCAGCGGCGATGATTGCTGACCCATCGAGGTAGTTGTCGGGAAGGCGCACTGACACGTCGGCCTCGCCAACAAAGGGGGCGTCCGCATCGGCGTCGACATAGACCGCTACGCAACGCATGCCCATGGCCCGGGCGGTCCGGAAGACGCGTCGGGCAATCTCACCCCGGTTGGCTACGAGAATCGAAGTAATCACAGTCGGAACACTCCGTATGCGTCTGCGCCCTCGATGGGGGTGTTTCCCACCACCGACAAGCACATGCCCAGAACATCTCTGGTGTCTCTGGGGTCGATGATGCCGTCGTCGCTGATGGCTCCGGTGGCATAGAGGGCCAACGAGCCGCGCTCTTGGATCTCTTCGGCCGCGCGGACGTGGATGGCATCTTCTTCTTCGTCGAACTCGATGCCTTTCCGCGCAGCTTGACCGCGTCGCACGATCGACATCACCCCGGCGATCTGTTTGGGGCCCATGACCGCGATCTTGGCGGTCGGCCACAAGAACGTGAACCGGTTTCCGAAAGCCCTGCCGCTCATGCCGTAGGTTCCTGCGCCGTAAGACGATCCAATGATGACGGTCAGGTGCGGAACCGTCGAGTTAGACACAGCATTGATCATCTGGGATCCCTTGCGGATAATGCCGTCGGCCTCGAAGTCCTTGCCAACCATGTAGCCGGTGATGTTCTGCAAGAACACCAATGGCACATCTATCTGGTTGCAGAGCTGAATGAAATGTGCAGCCTTCTGCGCAGCATCGGGATAGATAACGCCGTTGTTTCCCAAGATCCCCACGGGGTAGCCGTGGATGGAGGACCAGCCGCAGATCATGGTGGGCCCGTAGCGAGCCTTGAACTCTTCGAACCTGCTGCCATCGGTGATGCGAGCAATAACGTCGCGGACATCGACTGGCTGGCGAAGGTCTCGGCTAACGAGGCCAAGGAGGTCCTCTGGGTCGTGTTCGGGTTCGACCACGTCGAAGCTTGGATCAGGCCCGGGTTTGCGCCAGTTGAGGTGGCTGACAATCTCGCGGCATTGTCGGATGGCATCCATTTCGTCTTCGGCAAAGTACTCGGCGAGGCCGGAGACCTCGGCGTGCAGATTCGCCCCACCCAGGGTTTCGTCGTCGGACTCTTCGCCGGTGGCCATCTTCACGAGGGGCGGGCCTGCTAGGAAGATTTTGGACTGCTCTTTGATGACGACGTTGTAGTCGCTGAGGCCGGGTTGGTACGCGCCCCCGGCGGTCGAGTTGCCGAACACGATGCAAACGGTGGGGATCTCGAGCTTCGAGAGTTCGATGAGCTCGTAGAAGAACCGTCCGGTTTGGGCAAAATGATCGAGCTGAAGCCCATTAGGGACCCGCTCGGGGTCCACGTCCGGGTCGGTGGGGCTGATCCGAAGGTCGCCGCCTGCGGACTCCACGAAGCTGACGTAGGGCATGTGATTGTCGCGAGCGATCTCCAGCGCGCGCATCCACTTCTTGCCTGCGTAGGGGGTGAGCGCGCCTGCCAAGACCGTGGGGTCGTTGCCCATGATCACGCATTCGGTGCCAGCAATAACACCAATGCCCACAACCATCCCGCCACCGATGGTGTAGTCAGACTTGTAGGCCGCCAGCGGGCTGATCTCCATGAACGGTGTATCGGGGTCAAGCACTGCCGCAATGCGCTCACGGATGGGCAGTTTGTTGCGCGATGCCAGGCGTTCGAAAGCACGTGGCCCACCGCCAGCGGCGGCTTCGTCGAGAAGCTGGTCGATCACCTCGATCTGCTCGAGCATGTCTTCGCGGTTCTTCCTGAACGCCTCACTACCAGTGTCAATGTGAGAAGACAGTGGCGGGGCTAGCAACGTTCGCTCCATCGACGCACACTAGGAGGGTAATGGTGGACCGTCAATATTACCGGGCCGGGCGTCGGCTCCTTGCAGCCACTAGCCCCGAGGATTGGCGCTGTGCGGAAGTTACTTGTCGCCCGCTGTCTCAAACAGCTCGTAGACGACGGCTAAGCGTTCGCCCACTGTGGGGATCACCAGTTCGCCGTCGCTCACGGCCATGTCGGTGTTGTACGCAAAGACCCATCGGTCCTGAGCATCGTTAGTGATCACACCCACGAGCCACGCAACCGGCGGGTCGCCGCGTTGAGCCGAGCCCGTCTTGTACCTGACCGTGTAGCCGTTGCGTTCAGCCACATTCATGGCGGCCACCAAGTCAACTTGGTCCGACGCAGCGAAAGGCAACGCCTGCGTTGCGAGATCCGCCAGAAACGCGAGCTGTCCTACTGCACTAATCCGCAAGTCGCCATCAAGCCAGAACGAGTCCAGATCGCCACCAATGTCTGCATTGCCATAGTCAGCGCTTTGGACACCTTCGGCCATCGCCTCAGCTCCAACCTGACGCGCCAACTCCTGGAAGAGCCAAACGGCCGAGACCCGTATGCCAGAGGACAAACTGTGGTCTTGGTTCCAAGCATCAACGCCACGGGTCACCCCATCCCACGGCACCTCCTCATCGATGCTGCCCACCACACCGGCATCCAAGATGATGAGCGAGTTGAGCAACTTAAACGTAGAAGCCGGAAGGAGCGGCTCTTGCGCCCTCGCCAGATTGGCCACCAAAATCGGATCGCTCGTTCCAACCTTGGCAAGGGCGAACGTGCTCGACTCCATGGCATCGTCGATGGGCTGCGTCCAGTCATCTCGCTCGACAATCGAACGGTCAGCAACTGCGGGGCCAGATCCCGCGCCAGGCGGATCTGCATCGTCATTTGTGAACAGGATGACCGCAACCACCCCTAGCGCAGCGATCGCGGGAACCGCGTAGCGGACAATCCTTTTCACCGGGAAGACCCTCGCTGGCGCCGGCGGTTCGGGCGGCGGCGTTGGCTCCGCCTCAACGGGCTGTTCTGGGACTCGGCCCAGCCGACTAATCGCCAGGTCTCGAAGGACTCCTTCGCCGGCGGGTGGCAAAAGTTCTCGAGCCTGAGCCACCAGTTCACCGACGTCATCGGCGCTCGTCGTTAACGCCTCAGCAGCTTGCACGTTGGTCCAATCGCAACCCAACACCAGCCATGCCGCGCCAGCCTGCTGCTTGTCCATCGCACGAAGGACCTGCCAAACATCGCTGTGCCCATCCAAGTCAACGCCATCCGTTTCCAGAACTACAAACGGTTCGCCCTTCACCCCACTCTCGATAGCACCAGCCCGATACAGATACCCGATCGGGTTTGCCGCCCGCCGCAACCGACTCGGATACGTCCGCGCGTGCCTCAGCGCCCCCAGCACCACACCAGGAACGCTGTCAGGCGACAAACGCCCAGCAAAAGCCCGCCGCAACTCGACAGTCGCGTATTCATCGAAGCCCTCAGCCTCTGGAGTAGGTGCACTCACCCCCTCAACGGTATTGCATGAACTCAGCTGGCCGGGCTTCGCCCGATTTTGCCAGCTTCGTTTCATGCATTTCTTTGCCGCAAGGGCGTGAGTTCAGCCGGCGGGCTTCGCCCGAGTATGCCGGCTTCACTTCACGCATTTCTTTGCCGCAAGGCTCGTTCCGCTGCGCTTCTCTCGCGCTGCGGATTTCCCGCTGCCGGTTCTGGCTTTGCCCGACTATGCCGGCTTCACTTCACGCATTTCTTTGCCGCAAGGCTCGTTCCGCTGCGCTTCTCTCGCGCTGCGGATTTCCCGCTGGCGGTTCTGGCTTTGCCCGAGTTTGGCGGCTGCGCTTCTCTCGCGCTGCGGATTTTCTGCTGGCGGTTCTGGCTTTGCCCGAGTTTGGCGCTCAGGTCGGGGTGGCCATGGCTTGTTGGATGGCGGCGTAGTGGTCGGGGCCCACCTCGACCAGGCCGGCCAGCGAGGCTGCTTGAAGCTCGGCGCGCACGTCGGCCCGGTCGCCTGCCTCGAGCAGGAGTCTGCGGACCTCGGCGAGCTGTTCGGCCGGAAAATCAGCGCGTGCCACCAGCGGTTGGACAGGCCAGGGTCCAAGGCGTTCGATGACCCGCAGGTCTGCGACGGCCTTTTCGGTCCGCGCTCGACTCGTGCGAACCACCGAATCGATGACCGCCGCGTCGACGTCGCCGGCCAGCACCATGTCCAACGATGCATGGTGGCCACCCGTGAAGACCAGCTCGGTGAATGTCTCCTCGTCAAGCCCGCGGTCGCGCATCGCCAACCGCATCGAGTGGTAGCCGCTCAAGCTCACCGGGTCGTTGCAGCCCACCCGTTTGCCAGCAAGGTGCTCGAACGAATCGATGTCCGAACCCGCTGGGGTCACGATGTCGCCGAAGTAGATCGGCTGGCCGTTGGTGTCGGGGTCGTCTGGAACCCAGGCGACGCCAGCCAGCTGGATGGTCGGGTCGTCAGTTCTCGTCGCCAGGTCGACAAATGAAGTCGAGCAGATCCAACCGAGGTCAGCCGCCCCATCAGCGAAGGGGTCGTCGCCCGGCGCCGGTCCTGACATGGTCGTGTCGAAGTGCACCTCAGCATCGACAATCTTGCCCAACAACTCGAACAGCGATTCCGGAAATCCAGGGCTCATGTAGGTCAGCAACCGCACGGCATGACGGTACCGGCCGCAATGCTTTCACCGACACATCGCGCATCGTGGGCGCTCGTGGATCGAGAAAAAGGCGGGCGGGGGTTGACTCTCCCTTGGGGGGAGGGTTAAGGCTAGCAGGATGAGCAATGAGCCCGACCCACTCATGTCGATCGGCGTGTTCTCGCGTTCGTCGTTGGTGTCGATCAAGGCGCTGCGGTCCTATCACGATCTTGGGTTGCTCATTCCTGCCGAAGTGGACCCCAGCAGCGGCTATCGCTCTTACCGCGTCTCGCAGCTGGTTGATGCCGCGGTGATCAAGCGTCTGCGGGAGCTGGACGTGCCGCTGCGAGACATTGCAGAAGTTGTCTCAGCCCGGGATCCAGAAGTCACGCGAGACGTGCTGGCACGGCACACTGCTGCAATGACGGAACGTTTGGTCGAAACCGAGCGGATCGTCAAGGAACTCCATGTAGCTGTGGATCAACCCAGCCTGGCCACACCCGTTCACGTACGAGACATCCCCCCGGCGCATGCCCTCGCTATCTCGGGGACCGTCGAACGCGAAGCGTACGGCGCTTTCCTCGACCTGGCCTACCCGCAACTCTTTGCCGCGCTCGAAGCCTTAGACGCAGTGATGGCCGGTCCCACCGGCGCCAGCTACCCGCCCATGATCGAGGACGACATCAATGCAGTGCAGGCGTTCATCCCAATCGCAGAACCAGTGGTGGTCACTGACGCCCTCGCAGCAAAAGGCCTCAACGTGGTGTTGTTGCCTGCAGCGACGTGTGCGGTGGCCACGCATGCCGGTAGCTACGAGACCATTGGCGAAACGTACCGTCAGCTTGGGGCATGGGTTGCGAGGAACCGCGTATCAGCCGAGATGCCTGTGCGAGAGCACTACGTCGTCAGCCTGAATCCCCAAAGCGGCGAACTGTTCCCACCTGACGAGTTTCGAACCGAAATCTGCTGGCCCGTCATAAACGACCCGGCAACACACCTCGACGCTTGAGTGGCGTCCCAATCAAGGAGAACCCCCATGACCGTAACCCTCAATGCTGTGACCTTCGACTGTCAGAACGCCGCCGAGCTAGCCACGTTCTGGTCCGCTGCCACCGGTGCCAGCATCGACGCCGGCGAGCCTGGAGCAAGCGAGTTCTTTGCCTCGATCGGTCGCGAGAACCCTGTACCGGGGGTGCCGGTCATGATGTTCATCAAAGTGCCGGAGTCGAAGACGGTGAAGAACCGCGTGCACCTCGACTGCCAAGCCGACGACCGCGCCGCAGAAGTCGAGCGCCTCGTCGGCCTCGGCGCGACGGTCATTCACGACAAGAATGAATGGGGCATCCAGTGGACCACCCTGTCCGACCCCGAAGGAAACGAATTCTGCGTCGCCTCCCACTAACAAGGAACCTCAAACACCCGCCGCCACCGACAACGAACGCCACCCCACGCTTAGTCCGCACGCCCCGCCAAGGCCCGGGCGCTGAACTCACGATCGTTTGGCGACTTCTTCGAGCATGACTTCGGTGGCGCCGCCGCCGATGGGGAGGATGCGGGCATCGCGGTACATGCGCTCGATGTGGGATTCTCGCATGTAGCCCATCCCGCCGTGGAACTGGACGCAGTCGTACATGACTTGATTGACCACTTCGCAGCCCCAGGCTTTGACACCGCTCATGGCTTTGACGTTGTCCTGGCCGCTGTCGTGGAGCCAGGCTGCGTGGTACATGGAGGCTCGGACGGCGTCGACTTTGGCTTGGTTCATGGCCATGCGTTGGCGGATTGCGCCGAGGTCGTAGAGGTGGCCGCCGAATGCTTTGCGTTCTTGGCAGTACTGGTTGGTCATATCGATGGCGGCTTGGGCCGAGCCGACCCCCATGCCGACTAACACCATGCGTTCGTTCTGGAAGTTCTTCATGGTTTCGTAGAAGCCTCGGTGCGGCGTGCCGAGCAGTTGGGCGTCGCTGACCCAGACGTCATCCAGGGTGAGTTCGGCAGTGTCTGAGCAGCGCCAGCCGTGTTTGTCGAGCTTGGTTGCTACTTCGAAGCCTTCGGTGCCAGCCTCGACCAGGAACATGGAGATGCCGTATTTGTCTTCGGGATTGGTGCGGGCGGCGACGATCGTCATGTTGCCGTAGACGGCGTTGGTGATGAACGTCTTACGGCCGTTGATGAGCCATCCATCGCCGTCTTTGACTGCCGAGGTGCGGATACCTGCAACGTCGGAGCCAGCGTCGGGTTCACTGACACCTATGGACAGGATGGTTTCGCCGGCTAACACGCCGGGCATGTAGCGGTCGTATTGTTCTTGGTTGCCGGAGTTGACCAGGTGTGGCCCGGCCATGTCGGTGTGGACCAGGACGGTGACGTCGAATCCGGCGTAGGTTGAGGCGCCGAGGGCTTCGGAGAAGGTGGCTGAAGCGAGCATGCCCATGCCTAGGCCACCGAGTTCGGTGGGGACACGCAGGCCCAACATGCCCAGGGCGCCCATGTGTTTGAGGACGTCGCGAGGCACCATGCCGTCGAGTTCCCAGAGTTCGCCGTTTGGCGTTACTTCGTTGGTGACGAAGTCGACGGTTTGGTCGTAGATGGCCTGAAGCTCGTCGGTCATGTAGACGTTGCGGTTGCTCATGGTTAGTTCTCCTCCGAGGAGCTGTCGGTTTCTGGTGTCACGAAAGTGACGAGTACTTGGTTGGATTCGACTTGTTGGCCTGTTTCGACGCGTACTTCGTCGACGACGCCTGGCCCTGCGGCCGAGAGGGTGTGCAGCATCTTCATGGCTTCGATAACCACGACCGCATCGCCAGCGATCACTGCCTGCCCAGGTGTGACGGGTACGTCGGCGACGACTGCGGGGAATGGTGCCGCTACTGCCCCGGCCGTTCCGTGCCCCGCATCGGCTTGGGGAGCCCAGCGTTGCGAGCGACTGAGCACAGCGAACGTGTGGGATTGGCCGTCGACGTTGACCACGATGGATGGTTCGGATCCAGTTGCTACCGCTGCCGGGCCTGGGCTGAGGTCTTTGGCGACCGTGAGATCTACGTCGTGTACGACGCCACTGGTGTCGGCGAGGAACAGCTGGCCGGTCGGCTGATGAGGGACAAGCCGGAACGATACCGCCGCTCGCCAAGGGCTGGTGGCATTGGCATCTTGGCTGTGAGCCATCCATGCTGCCGCGGCATAGGGTGCGGCCTTCTTGGCGTTGGTGGTGTCGGCGATGTCGGTTTCGTCAAGGAAGCGTGTGGTCACACGGCCATCGACGACCGGGCTTTGGTCGACCAGCCACCGGTGAAAGCCGGCGTTCGTGGTGAGGCCACCAATGACGAGGTTGTCGAGACCGGTACGGAGCTTTGCCAAGGCTTGGGGACGGTCGGCAGCGTGGACAACAAGCTTGGCCACCATGGGGTCGTAGTGGGGGCTGATCTCAGTGCCTGCTTCGATGCCGCTGTCCCAGCGGACATCGTTTGGGACGCTGAGGTGGGTTACGCGCCCGGTCTGCGGGGCAAAATCGTTGGACGCGTCCTCGGCGTTGATGCGTGCCTCGAACGCGTGCCCCGAGAAGGCGACTGCGTCTTGGGTGAGGGGGAGGGGTTGGCCTGCTGCGCTCGACAGCTGCAGTTCGACGAGGTCCAACCCGGTGATGGCTTCGGTGACGGGATGCTCAACTTGGAGGCGGGTGTTCATCTCCAAGAAGAAGTAGTCGCCGGTCTCGTCGTCGACGATGAACTCGACGGTGCCGGTGGAGTCGTATCCAATGGACGCGCCAAGCGCTGTGGCGGACTGGCGCAGCCCGGCCCGTGTGGCCTCGGGCAGGTTGGGGGCCGGGGCTTCCTCAAGCACCTTCTGATAACGGCGCTGCACCGAGCACTCGCGAGTGCCCAGGTTGATGACGGCGCCCAGCTTGTCGCCAACGATCTGTACTTCGACGTGGCGGGGGCGTTGGATGTAACGCTCAACAATGACGTCGTCGTCGCCAAAGGACCGGAGCGACTCGGACTTCGCGTCGGCTAGGGCGGTTGCGAACTGGTTTGGCTCGTGGGCAATGCGGATGCCTTTGCCGCCACCGCCGGCGGCCGCCTTGACCAAGATGGGGTACCCAATGGTGTCGGCGGCTGCGGCGAGGTCTGCGGGGTCTTGGGAAGTGTCGAAGCCCGGGATGACGGGCACGCCGGCGTTGGTGGCGAGCTGACGGGCGTCGATCTTGGAACCCATGGCGTCGATGGCTTCAGGGTGAGGACCCACCCAGGTGAGTCCGGCGTCGATGACGGCACGGGCGAAGGCTGCGTTCTCGGACAGGAACCCATAGCCAGGGTGCACGGCTGTGACGTCGGTGGCTGCTGCCGCTGCCAGGATGGCCTCGGTGGACAGGTACGACTCGGCCAGCGCGGCGGGCCCGATGCGCACGGCTTCGGTGGCTTCGCCGACAAAGGGCGCGCCCGCGTCGGGGTCGGCGTAGACAGCAACGGTGGCATGGCCCAAACGGTTGGCGGTGCGGATGACCCGGCGGGCGATCTCGCCCCGGTTTGCGATGAGGATTTTCATGGTTATTGCCGGTAGACGATGCCGGGCCCGGGGGCTGGTTCGTCTTGTCTGGCCGCCAGCGCTAGGCAAAGGCCCAGCGCGTCGCGGGTGTGGATGGGGTCAATGAGGCCGTCGTCCCACAGCCGGGAGGTGGCGTAGTACGGGTCGGACTGGGTTTCGTATTGGCCGCGGATCTCGGCCCGGATGGCGTCGAGCTCTTCTTGGGTGGTGTCGGCGCCCTTCATGCCGCCGACTCGGATGTCGACCAGCACGGTTTCCGCGGTGTCGGCGGCCATGGTTGCGATGCGCGAGTTGGGCCAGGCAAACAAGAACCTGGGGTTGAAGCCGCGGCCGCACATGCCGTAGTTGCCAGCGCCGTACGAGCCGCCGATGAGCACTGTGTACTTGGGGACGGTGGCGTTGGCGACGGCGGCCACCATCTTTGCGCCGTTCTTGGCGATGCCTGCGGCTTCGGAGTCTCGGCCCACCATGTAGCCGGTGGTGTTTTGCAGAAATAGCAAGGGGATGCGGCGTTGTTCGCAGAGCTCGATGAAGTGGGTGGCCTTCAGTGCCGATTCGCTGAAGATGATCCCGTTGTTGGCAATGACGCCAACCATGTGGCCCCAGATGCGGGCGAAGCCGCACACAATGGATTCGCCCCATTCGGGTTTGAATGGTGAGAACTTCGAGCCGTCCACTATGCGAGCCACGATTTCGGTGGCGTCGAAGGGAATGCGGTCGTCGGCGCTGATGATGCCGTAGATCTCTTCAGGGTCGAACGCTGGGGGTTCGGGCTCGCTCCAGTTCATCCAGGCTTGTCGGTCGGTGACGCTGCGCTGGTTGGTGGTTTCGCAGATCTCACGCAGCTTGGCGTAGGCCTCCAGCTCGTCGTAGGCGATGTAGTCGCTGACGCCAGAGACGTGGGTGTGGAGGTCGGCCCCACCGAGGTCGTCGGGGTCGATGATCTCGCCAAGGGCCGCCTTCACAATGGGAGGTCCGCCAAGGAAGATGCGGCCGATGCCGTCGACCATGATGACTTCGTCGCTAAGCGCGGGCACGTATGCGCCACCCGCAGTGCAGCCGCCAAGGACCACGGAGAGCTGAGGGAGGCCTTGGGCCGAAAGTCGGGCTTGACGGTAGAAGCTGCCGCCGAAGTGGTCTTTGTCGGGGAATATCTCGTCTTGGAGTGGCAGAAAGGCGCCGCCAGAGTCGACCAGATAAATCACACCGAGGCCGTTTTCTTCGGCGATCTCTTGGGCCCGAACGTGTTTCTTGATGGCGATGGGGACGAGCGACCCGCCTTTGACGGTGGCGTCGTTGGCAATGAACACCCAGGGCATGCCGTGCACCATGCCTATGCCGGTGACAATGCCGCCACCAGGAACGGCGTCGTCGTATTGGCCGTAGCCGGAGAGTGTTGATAGCTCGAGGAACGGCGATCCCGTGTCGATCACTTTGTCGATGCGGTCTCGTACCAGGATCTTGTTGCGAGACAGATGCCGCTGAATGGATCGCTCGCGTCCCGCTCCGCCACTGATAGCCCAGGTCTGGCGTTCTTGGAGCGTGGCCAGGAGGTCTTGGTAGGCCTCGGCGTTCTGTTGGAACTGCGCCGAACCGACGTCGATGCGGCTAGTGATTGGTCTCATTGGGTGTCTCCGGTACCGAAGCCTGTAAGAAATTGACGGGAGATGACTTGGGCCAGGTTGTCGAGCGTGCCTTGGCTGGCATCGAACCATTCGATCGACGTGTTCATTGCACCGAACAAGATGAGCCGAGCCAAGCCAATTGGGGTGTCTGCGGCAAGCGTGCCATCTTCCACGAGTTGGTGCAGGAGCGTTGTCCACTTTGCTTCGTAGCTGTCGCGGATGGGCACGATGGCGTCTCGTACTTCAGGTGGCGCAGTGCGGAACGTGGTGACGTGGGCGGCGGTGTAGGGGCCGTTCTCGTACAGCGCGCCAAGGTGCGCTCGGACGTGGCTTTGGAACCGGTCGAATGCGGTTGCGTGTGGTTGGGCTTGGGCCTGGTCGAATGCTTCGACCATCACCGCTATGCCCTTGTTGAGGATGGCTTCGAGGAGGGCGTTCTTGGAGTCGAAGTGGTAGTAGAGCGAGCCGGCCTTCATCCCAACGGTGTTGGCGATGGTGCGCAGTGAGGTGCCGTCGAACCCCTGGACCACAAACAGGTGGGCGGCTTCGTCCATGATGCGGCCGCGCCCGGCTGCATCGGTAAGCGGCGGGGGTGCCGTGGAGGGTGATGTCACGCCGCAAACCGTACCTAACGGCCGTTAGTTTGGCAAGGCGCCTCAGCCAAACTGGCAGGTGTGTTCCGGTGGTGACTACTGATGTCGGCCGGTTGCGGTGATTTGGGCAGACGGGGTATGGCAGGGGGAGGCTAGGGTCGGGGCGGTTAGTGGAGTTGACGCGGACAAGGAGTCCCACATGGCACGCCGCAAGTTGATGGACATGGTTGCTGAAGCCAAGGCCGAGATCACCGAGCTCAGCGTTGATGAGCTTCAGGCAGAGATGGACGCGGGTACTTGCACGGTCGTGGACATCCGCGACATCCGCGAACGGGTCGAGAAGGGCTCGATCCCTGGTGCGGTGTCCTCGCCGCGGGGCATGTTGGAGTTCTGGTTCGACCCCGAGAGCCCGTATTACCGCGACAGCTACACGTTTGATGGTCGCTACGTGTTCTATTGCGCTGGGGGTTGGCGCAGCGCGTTGGCTGCCAAGGTCATCTCCGATATTGGCTACACCAACGTTGCCCACCTCGAACCCGGTTTCGGTGGCTGGGAAGAGGCCGGCAAAGAGATCGAGGACGTGGCCAGCACCTCGAAGTGGATCAAGCGCCCCGTCGAATAGCGACTACCGGCCTAGCTCAGCGCGTTGGCCCTGGGGGCTGGCGTCTGGATTGATGGGGACTCAGGCGCTCGAACGACACGAGGGCGCTGGAGCAAGAAGGGCGGTCTAGCAGGACACCTGGGTGTCAACGCCGCTGCCGCCGAAGCAGGTGTCGTTGCCCGGGCCGCCGTCCAGCGTGTCGCGGCCCTTGTTGCCGCGCAGGAGGTCGGGGCCTTTGTTGCCTTCGATGGTGTCGCGCCCGGAGTTGCCGCGGATTTCGTCGGCGGCGCCGCCGCCGTAGATGTCGTCAGCGCCTTTACCCCCGCGGATGTTGTCGCGTCCAGCTTGGCCAGCGATGGTGTCCTTGCCCTTTTGCCCGCGGATGGTGTCTCGGCCACGACCACCTTCGATCACGTCGTCGTCGGCTCCGCCACAGATGGTGTCTGGGCCGCCGCCGCCGATGATGGTGTCATCGCCGTTCCGGCCGTCCATGACGTTGGCTCCGGAGGTACCCACCAAAATGTCGGCCTGGTTGGATCCAGCGATCGTGACCGGCTGACCTGCGCAGGTTTCGGAGGCACTCGTGATGGAACGCACCCAGTTGCCCATGTTGGTGCCTACCACGTCGGCGACGGCGTGCAGGATGAACAAGTCGCCAACGAAGTTGCCTTCGAAGCCGTCGCATTGGCCGAGCGTGCTCGAGACGATGAAGCTGTTGACCCCAGCGATGCGCCACTCGTTGTCTTCGGAAACCAGGATGGCCCCACCGCTGTCACCAAAGCAGCCGCCGCCTTCAAGCTCAAGATTGGGGAACAAGAACGTGTTTCGGTTCAGTTCCTTCTTGCTCAGACCGTCGGCACCGCCGCCTAGTGCATCGGCAGCGAACGCGTCGGAGTAGATGGTGCTTTCGCCTTTGCGTAACAAGCCATCGAAGCCATTTGGTCCACACTGTGGCGGGCAGTTGTGGAGTCCGAAGCCGTAGAAGGTGGCGCGGAGGCGCGAGCTGGGCTCGTCGTCCACGGGTTCGGTGAGCGAGGTGTTGGTGGTCAGCTGCAGCGGGGTGATGGCAGACGGCGAGCTGAGGTGGATCATGGCCAGATCGTCGAACCAACGATCAGGTCCAATGGAGGCCCCGGCCCGGATGACCCAGCCATCGGACTCGTGAATTTCAACGCCAGCAGCGGGAGGCCCCGACGAGTAATAGTCCTGGCCAACGTCGACCGAACCGAGCACCACAAAGATCTCTTCGGCGTGCGATCCGTCTTCGAGCATGATGCAGTGGGCTGCGGTAAGCACCCACTCGGGGTCAACAAGGGTGCCGGTGCATGTGCCGCTTTCGTCTGCCCAGAAGGTCTCGAGGAAGGCAACCGCAGGAACTTCACCGGGCAGGGCCAGGTCGGAGGCCCCCACAACAGGTGCAGACAGGTCTGGCTCTTGTTGGG
The DNA here is from genome assembly GCA_030431575.1 of Acidimicrobiia bacterium. Taxonomy (GTDB): domain Bacteria; phylum Actinomycetota; class Acidimicrobiia; order Acidimicrobiales; family UBA8592; genus JAUIIS01. The sequence continues at coordinate 21,988 of JAUIIS010000019.1, forward strand.
CTGCGGTTGGACTGACGAGCGCCAGTGTGGCGCCGAGCAGCACAATGGTGGCGGCGATTGCTCGGCCGGTTGACATGGAGGACTTCCTTATGGCAGGTGCTTAATCGAGAGTACAGCCGAAGGTTCGTTGATCGGTGGCGCGAGCGCGAAACCAGATGACTGATCGCCACTAGCCTTTAGGCAACGACGGCGATGACCTCGCCATGGGGGACTACAAAGAAACCGTCGTCTCGTTCTGCCCAACGCAGCCATGCGTGGGCGATGGTGTCGAGTTCCGCTGTGGTGCAGAGCTCGTGGTTTAGGGCTTGTTCCGCATAGGAGGACTCGCGCACGCGATCTGCCCAGAGTCCACCCCACCAGGCTCGCATGGATGGCGTGGCAAAGGTCCAGGTGGATGACGTTGCAGTCACCGAGGCGACGTCGACCTGTTGGACCCAACCAAGCAGGTAGCGTCCTGCGTCCGGTTCTTGGTCGTTGGCGCGTGCGATCTGGTGGTAGATCTCGAGCCACCGGTCGAGTGCTGGTTCTGGCGGCGCCCAAGTCATACCTGCATAGTCTGCGTCACGCACCGCAATGATGCCGCCGGGCTTCGCGACTCGTGCCATTTCGGTGAGTGCCCGAACCGGGTCGGTTAGGTGCTGAAGCACCTGGTGTGCATGGACGATGTCGAAGGTGTTGTCGGCGAATCCGAGGTTGTAGACGTCGCCGGTTTGGAACGTGCAATTGGTCAGGCTGGCGTCAAGTGCTGCAGCGGCTTGTTTGACGACCGATGAGACGGCGTCGAGGCCGATGACTTCGCCGGGTGACACGCGCTCTGCGATGTCTTTGGTGATGGTTCCCGGTCCGCAGCCAACGTCCAGAACGCTGAGACCTTCGCCTAGGTGGGGCAGCAGGTGTGCTGCTGAGTTCTCGACGGTCCGCCATGTGTGCGAGCGAAGCACCGACGAGTGATGGCCGTGAATGTAGGTGTCCGAGGTCTCGCTCATGGGCACATACTGCCCGACCTGGGCTCATGACGCTCAAGATTTCGGCTGGTCGCCGACTGCGGCTGACCTGAACGTGGCTAGCGAAGCACCAGAAGTACCATCTTGGGTCTTGAAAGGGCGATACATCAGCCGACTGGTAACTCGTCACCACAGAAGGACAGGGGACGTCATGCGCCTAGGCGCCATCTTGACTTACAAGGCCGCTCGGCACCCCGGCGGAGAGGTCACGGTTTCAGACAAATTCCTGGCCGAGATGCAGGCTTACGCCGATCGTTGGCCGGGTCCGCTCGACGTTTACATTGGGCTGACCGATACCAGCGACGAGGTCCTGGGGTCTTCGATGCTGCCCCAACCTACTGAGGCGCTGCGGTTCCATACGTTTGAAGCCAACACCTTCGGGTTCGACGTCATCGAACAACTTCCCGATGTGTTGTTGACCGCGATCGATGCGCCGCTTCATCTTGTGCCGAAGCGTTGCCGCGATATTCCTACCGCAGCGGTCATGGCGGTTGAGTACACCTTCAAGACCAGAACGAAACAGATCATGGCTGAGCGTCAAGACCTGAAGGGTCGCCTTGGCGGCATGAAATGGAACCTCACCCAAGAAGCACACATTGTCGGCGCGGCACGGGCGGCCAGCGGCATTCAAGCCAATGGGTATGCGGCCTACAACTACTATCGCCGGTTCAACTCGAACACCATCGTGTATCTCGACAATCGTGCCTACGAAAGCGAGATGCCGACTGTCCAGCAGGTGAGCGAACGTATCGAGAATACGTTCAGCGCAAAGCAGCCGCTTCGCCTTGCCTTCACCGGCCGGCTTGAGGCCCGGAAGGGTCCTTTGGAAACGGTTGCGTTGGCCAGCGAACTGACTCGTCGTGGCGTGGACTATTCGTTCTTCGTGGCTGGCGATGGCCCCCAGCGAGAAGAACTGGAACGGGCTGTCTCTGCCGCCGGGCTCCAGGAGCGCTTCGACATCGCTGGGGTCTTGGACTTTGTGACCGAACTCATGCCCCGCATGCGCACCGAAGCCGACGTCTTCTTTTGCCCGCACCCCCAGGGCGATCCCTCTTGTACCTATGTGGAGACGTTGGCTTGCGGTGTTCCCATTGTTGGCTATGCCAACGAGTCGGTGTCCACGCTGGCCGAGCACACCATTGGTGTGGGCCAGGTACCGATGGGCGATGCGTCGGCGGCAGCCGATGCTGTGCTCGCCCTCGCCGCCACGCCTGCGAGCCTACGCCGAGCTAGCCACGCGGCACTTGGGTTTGCCCGGGCCCACTCATTTGAACGCGAGTACGACGCCAGGGTTGAGCATTTTCTCTCGCTGGTGCCGTAGCAGCCGGCGCCCTACTCAGGGTCGTCGTCGGCAAAGAACGCGTTGATCTCGCTGCGTAGTGCCGGGATACCCATGCCGGTCTGGGCACTCACCCAAAGGACTTCGTCCTTTGGGACGTCGAGCTTATGGACCAAATCAGCTCGTCTGGCCTTGGACTTAGAAGGCTTGATCTTGTCTGCCTTGGTGGCCACGAACCGGTAGGGCAGGTCGATGTGGTCCAGCCACTCTCGGTTCTGGAGGTCGAGCGTGGTGGGGCCAACTGCGCCATCTATGAGTACAAGGACCGCCCCGAGGGTGGGGCTTTGAGTGAGGTACTCCTCGATCATTTCACGCCACCGGTCGAGCTCGCGCTTCGGTGCTTTGGCAAACCCGTACCCCGGGAGGTCCACAAGCCATTGGCCCGAGTCTTCGGGGCCGTATTCGTAGACGTTGATGAGCTGG
>JAUIIS010000307.1 GCA_030431575.1 Acidimicrobiia bacterium
GGCGGGATCCCAAAAGCCCAGACCGTCGTCTACGTAGCCGCTGGCCAGATACAGGGTCATGGGGATCTGGTACTTGGCCAGGGCGGGCAGGGCGTGTTCGACCACATCAGGGGTGCCGTCGTCGAAGGTCACAACCACCGCGGTGCCCGAAGTGCCGGAGGTGCCCGAAGAGTCGGCTTGGTCGCTGGGGATGCTGGCTATTGCTAGGGCGTCGATTGCCGTGTCTAGCGAAAGGAGCCGGTGATGTTCTGCCAGGTAGGCCATTTGTTCATCGAACAGGCCGGTGTCTAGGTCTACCTGGCTGTCGGTCCCTGCACCGACGCGGTGATAGGCCAGGACAACCACACCAGGGCCGGGCCTACGGACAAGGTCTGCGGCGGCCGAGATGGGTTTGAGGAGCCGGCGTAGGTGGCGGCCTAGACGACGTTGCATGTGTGGCCGGCTCCCAACTGGTAGCAATCCGGGACCAACAACCTATCTGCGCTGGCCAGCGGGAGAGTGAATGGACCCAGCATCGACTTGTGGGGGGACCGGTGTGCGTACTCTCTGTAGTTGTGAGCGAAGCCGAGGTGACCATTCGTCGAGCGTCAGAGGACGACCTGGAAGGGTTGTTGCGCGTCGCTGCTGCGTCGCTGGGCTGGGTCGATGGCGAGCCGCACGAGGCGCTGTTTCGTTGGAAGCACATGGAGAGCCCGTTTGGGCCCTCGCCGCTGTGGTTGGCCGAGTGCAATGGCGAGATTGCGGGCTACCGAGCGTTCATGCGTTGGGAGCTGCGCGATCAGTGGGGTTCGCCCGTCACCGCGGTTCGAGCAGTCGACACCGCAACGCACCCTGACTTTCAGCGACGGGGCGTTTTCTCGAGGCTCACCACCCATGGGGTAGAGGAGATGTTGGCTGAGGGCATCAACGTCGTGTTCAACACCCCGAACGACCAGTCTCGGCCTGGATATCTCAAGATGGGCTGGCGCGACATTGGTCGGTTGCCGGTTGCGTTTCGGGCCACGCAACCTTTAGCGGTTGTCCGAATGTTTCGGGCCCGCACCCCGGCCGAGAAGTGGTCCGAGCCCACTGAGGTTGGTGTTGGGGCCAACGAGGTCACTACCTGTGCCGGGATGTCGACGCTGCTTGCATCTCGGCCGCAGCCTGTTGGCTGGTCTACGGCCATGAGCGGCAAGTGGTTGCAGTGGAGGTTCGGGCTTGAACCCCTCCATTACCGGGCTTGGGTCCCGCAGTCGGCCGATGACGGCGTGGTGTTCTTTCGGCTGCGCCGGCGCGGTGGCGCCACCGAGTGCAGCGTTGGGTTGGTGTTGGCTCCAGAGTCGAACCCCGACGTCGAACGCCAACTCCTTGATGGTCTGGCCAAGGCCGTCGATGCCGACTACTTGTTGCGCATGGGGCCGCCAGACCCGCGAGGCGGGTTCTTGCCTGTGCCTCGCGTTGGGCCGCGTCTCACTGCTCGCGAGATCACCGCCACTCCTGACTGTGACATCAAGCGGTGGGCCTTCTCGTTGGCGGACATCGAGCTTTTCTAGCTGCTCGGGCTTTTTTTGCCCGGGCCGTACCCGTCGGCAATAGTGGCCAGAACTCGGGTGAGACCTTCAGCGGTTTGGTTCGCCGGGCGATATTCGAGGCCCAGCCAGCCGTTGTAGTCCAGCTGGCTGAGCTGATGCATGGTATTGGCCAGGGTGATGTCGCCGTCAAGGGGTTCGTTGCGTTGGGGGGTGCCAGCGATTTGTACGTGGTCGATGTGCCAGATGTTGTCGCTGAGCGTTTGGGCGACGCGGTCTGGGCCCTCGGTGACCCACGTGTGGAAGAGGTCAAGTTGCATGCGGGCGTTTGGGTGGTCGATGGCTTCGAGGACACGGGAAACGTCGCCTGGGGTAGCCAACGCGTACTCGGCCATGTCGGTGGGGTTGATGGCTTCGAGACACATCGTGAGGCCTGCTTGGGCGAGGTGTTCGCTGGCCCAGCGCATGCGCCTGATGTAGCGGTACCAGTGGTCGTCCACGCTGCCGTTGCCGCTAAGAACGTGGACCCTGGTGCAGTTGAGCGCGTGCGCAGTTTGCGCGGCCAGCGCTATGGATGCCTCGAACGTTGCGTCGTCGGCGGTCATGGCTAGGCCGCGATCGCCGTTGGCCCAGTCGCCAACGGGGGAGTTGATGAGTGCAACCTCGAGGTGCGCGGCTGTTACCGCGTGGGCGAGCTGGTCGACCTGAACGCCGTAGGGGAACAAGATCTCGACGCCTTCGATGCCGTGGCTGGCCACCGCGGCAAAGCGGTCCAGCGGTTGGAGTTCGTTGAAGAGCCAGTCCACGTTGGCTGCTATGCGTATTGCCATGGTGGCCTGTGTAGCAGGGGGACCACCGCATTGCTGGCGCCGGTACGGTGGGGTCATGGTGACGGAGCCTGCGGTGGTGGCGGTCGAGGCGATCCACAACCCAGGGCTTTCTGGCCCAGCTTCGCGAGTTGGATCTGTTGGGGGAAAGTATTCTGAGAGGTACCTATGACGGCTCTTGACTCTGGTTTCGATGCGGCGTTTGTGCCGCAGGTGCGCGACGACCTCTTGGTCGCCGCTATTGGCAACGAAGCCATGGCGTGGGCCCCTTCGGCGCCGGTGCCAACCATGTTGGACCAGGTCAACTACATCGTGTTCCAACTGGTCGACGGCGATGGCAGCGTTGGCGATTTGGTGGCCGACGTGCACGAAGTGATCGGCATCCCCGAATCCATGGCCGAGGCCCGCATCCAGGCTGCATTGGCCACGCTGCACATGGGGGGCCTTCTAGCAAACTCGCCCGGTGCCGCAGATGAGACGAAGCCACCAACGTTGACTGGCGTCGACGTGGTGGACCCCAACTTCTTGTTGGGCCCGCCCAACAATTGAACGGCCAACAGCGTGGCTCTCGTGCAGGAGCCCCCAATCGATATCGATGTTGACGGCCTGGCGGTGCGCCTGGTTGTAGACCATCCCGAAGGTGCAGCTCGGCTTCGCGAGGCGTTCCGACCGCACCTCAGCGATCAGCCGGGCGAGTTTGGGTTTGTGGTCGAAGCCCCCGCAGACGGGCAGAGGCTGTTTCGTCTTGTCGACCGCAGTGGCATTGCGTTGGCTCGATCCAAGGACCCGTATCATGTGCTGGCCTCAGCGGCGGGGCACGTGGCATCGTTGCTTGCTGTACCTGAAGACGGTGCAGTCCGCTTGCGGGCCCGGGCCATCGCCAACGGCGATGGCAAGGCGAGCTTGTTGGCCCCACCCATTGGCATGTCCCCACCCATTATCGAGCGCAGACTCGACAAGTGCGGCTACGCCATCTTGGACCACACGACCCTTGTGGTGAACCCCGGTCTCCAAATTTGTCCCACTACGACGTTGGGGCCCTTTACCGATCCCGGTCCTGCGCACCGCAGCCACTGGGATGCCCCCTTGGATCTGAGCCGGGTGCTGGTTCCCGCTGGCACGGCGTTGGAGACCTCACCGGCGCTGGTGGCCTCTATGTTGGCTGGCGCCATGCTGGGCAGCCGCACCGACGTGTTTGCGGTGGCTTCGGCCATTGGCGAACGTTGCCCGCTGTTGGCGGTCGACACGATGGTGCGCGGTTCGTTGTACAGCGTCCTCGGTTGAGTAGACCGCTGGTCTGCTGGGCTGGCTCTACCGGCTTGGTTTCAGCCGGTTGAGGGCCCGTTTCACGTGCGAGCCCTTGGTCCAGCCTCGGGTTTTCAGGTATTCGGGCGACGGCATGAGGATGCCTCTTAGATAGCGGACTCGTTGCCCTATGCCGTTCATCGCAAACAACATGGCGAGGGCCCGGGTGTAGCTGCGCTTCTCTGAGACGCTGGCGGCAAGCAGCCTGGCGTCGAGCGGACCTGCGCTGTAGCTCTGGGCCCACTCGGACAGCTCGCATGGCGCGACGTTGAGGGTTTTCCATGCGGTGGCTACGGCGTAGGAGACAACGGCTTCGGCTCCCCATGCTTGCGCGGTCGGTTGCACGTCGGACAGGGTGAGTTCGTAGTGCTGTTGCACCTGGGCCACGTCTCGTAGCGACAGCAGCCTGGGCGGTACATCGCCAAGTGCGGCGTTGTAGCAAACCTGCAAGAAGGTGGGGACCGCTGCCATAGTCTGGATGTGTTGCCCAGCGAGGGTAAATGTGGCCGGGTTGTGGAACAGCTGGGCGACGGGGATTCGCATGCCGAAAGGCCCGGCGGCCAGCGTGCGGTGGAGGTCGATCTCGATGCCTTCGACGCGCACCAGGACATCTTTGGCAAACTCGGCATCGAAGCCGGGGCGAACTTCGGGGAAGATGTCGTCGCCGTCGAAGTGGGTGACCAGATGTTGTCGGGCCTCGGCGAGCTGTGCGCCCGGGATCAGCAG
>JAUIIS010000308.1 GCA_030431575.1 Acidimicrobiia bacterium
GATATCCCTATCATCTTGGCCGGGCGTGGCCCCAGAATGACCGCGCTAGGCGGAGCGATTGCCGACGGGTTCTACCTCAGCTACATCCACAAGGACTTGCTAGGCGCACATGTCGCATCGCTGCGTGCCGCGGCAAAGGACCGTCGGTTTCGGTTGGTGTATTCCACGATGATTGCCACCACCGACGAAGAGTTTCAGCAAGCGAAGGCATCGTTGACGTTCCGCCTTGTTGACAGCCCGCTTGAGGTGAAAGACAGACTTGGTCTTGACGCTGGCGCTGTGGCTGCGTTGCGAACAGCCCTTGGCGAAGGCGGACCTGCGGCGGCGGCCTCGCTCATCAAGGACGAGTGGGTGTCGCAGTTCGTGGTTGCGGGTACCCCAGCCGAGTGCCAAGCGGAGCTGCGCGGCCTGTTGGACCAACACGGTATCGATGAGTTCCAGCTCGCCGTGCAGCGGACCGAGGGTGCCGAAGCGCTCATCGATCGCACAGCCGCTCTGTTTGGCTCCTAGGCGCCTTGCTTACGGGCGGAGGTAGCTGCTGAGGTCGATAGGCGGGTACTGGACCCTGGTGCCATATTCTCGGCGCTCACGCTTGTACGTGGCGTCGATGCCCACCTTGGTGCTGACGCCTCGCATGTCGGCTGTGGGGTCCATCTCGTGCCCTTGGGCGTGCGGCACCGTGAACACGTCGTCTTGCCAGTGGACCCGGTTGGTTAGCGCCCATTGGATCTCTGCGGCTTCGTACATGTCGACGTCTCGGTCGATCACGATGACGTTGCGGATGTTGATGTGGGCCGCAAGCGCAGCCATGGCTAGGTTCTTGGGGGTGCCAGGGTTGTCTCGGTCGATCTGAATAATGGCCAAGAACCCGTTGCCATAAGGCGGGATGTGCACGTCGGCGCTTGCGTCGAGATGTCGCACGAAGCGGCGCAGCAACGGTTCTCGTGGCAATACGTTGCCCAGATAGATGTGTTCGTACCAGCCAGGGATGATGGTCTGGTAGATGGGGTTGTCGCGCCACGAGATGGCGGTGACCTCAAAGGTGGGGGAGTTCCAAGCCTCGCCGTGATAGCCGTGGAACTCGGCCAACGGCCCTTCCATTTCGCGTTCGGTGGGGTGCAGCAGGCCTTCGACCACAATCTCGGCTGCGGCCGGTATGGCCACGTCGACGGTGAGTCCTTGGCAGACTTCGATGCCCTTGCCCCGAATAGCTCCAGCGATCAGAAGTTCGTCCACCGGCGTCTTGACCCCAGCGGCGATCATGATGGCCGGGTCCAGCCCAATGGCAAGGGCAATGGGGAAGGGCGCGTCTGGATCTTCGCGGGACTTCCAGAACGTGCCGACGTCGCGCCATTCGTTGACATTGAAGCCAAATCTGGTGGGGCTGAGCCGCAGCATGCGGTTGTAGCCAAGGTTGCCTCGGCCACCAATGGGGTCCTTGGCCACCGTGACCGCGCCAGTGATGAATGACCCGCCATCGCCCCGGCTGTGAATGGGGATAGGTAGGGCCGCGGTGTCGATGTCGTCGCCCGTGATGCTGTTTTGTTTCCACGGAGCGTCGTCAACCATCAGTGGGGCGACGCCGTTGGTCGGGTCAAGGACTCGTTCCATGACTTCGATGACTTCTGAGACCTCACAACCCAACGCCAATGCGGCACGGCGGTGCGAGGTGACGCTGCCGCAAAAGATCGGCCAGGGGCTGTCGGTCACGTTTGTGAAGAGGCCCGCGCCGGTGTCGTTGCGGGCCAGCGAGGCAGCCACATCGGCGAGTTCGTGTTTCATCGAGACCGGAGCAGCCACCTCGGCCAGCTGTCCCTCGTCCCGAAGGACCTCGATGTAGCTTCGGAGGTCGGTGATCTCGCTCATGGCGCGCAGCTTACCGGGTACTCTCCGACCATGAAGATCCTCCGAAACGCAGGCGCTGGCGAAGGCCGCTTTGTGGACGTCACCGTGCAAGACGGACGCATCGCAAACATCACGGCTCACCTCCCAGACAGCCTGGTCCCAGGCGATACCGCCGTGGTCGACCTCCAGGGCTGGCTCCTCATGCCTGCAATGGCCGAACCACACGCACACCTCGACAAGGCGCTGACTGCCGAGATGGTCCCCAATCCTGCGGGGGACCTCATGGGAGCCATCGATGCTTGGGTGGCTGCTGCCGCTGCCGGGCAGATCACCGAAGCCGGTATCACCGAGCGCGCCATCAAGGCGATGGATCTGTTGTTGGTGCACGGGGTCACAGCGGTGCGGACCCATGTGAATGTCATGGACTCCATTGGTGCCAGCGCAGTGCGTGCGGTGCGAGCTGCGGCGACCGAGTTCGCCGATGTGTTGGACGTCCAGATCGTGGCCTTGTGCGGAAGCCCCATGACAGGCCCCGAAGGTGCCGGCACCAGGGCAGCGTTGGCCGAAGCGCTTGAGGTTGGGGTGGACCTGGTAGGTGGGTGCCCACATTTGGACCCAGACGGTGTGGGGCTCATCAACGTGGCCCTAGACGCCGCCACCGAGGCTGGCATAGGGGTTGACCTACATGTGGACGAAATGCTCGACCCGGCGGTATTGACGTTGCGCGACTTCGCCAAGGAAGTCATCGACCGCGGGTTCGACAACCTTGTGGCCGCTAGCCACTGTGTGACGCTGGGGATGCAAACCCCTGAGGTCCAGGCCGAAGTCTCCGCGCTGGTAGCCGAAGCCAACATGGCCGTCTTCCCGCTGCCCCAAACCAACCTGTTTTTGCAAGGACGCGACAATCCCACGGCCACTCCACGAGGCCTCACTGCGGTGAGTGCGCTGCAAGACGCCGGAGCGCTGGTGGCTGCGGGCGCCGACAACGTGCAGGACCCGTTCAACCTGGTGGGCCGCTCCGATCCGCTTGAGACCGCAGCGCTGATGGTGATGGCTGGTCATCAGCTCCCCAATGATGCCTACGACATGGTGTCCAACAACGTCCGCCAAGCCATGGGCCTCGAAGCCGTGGCGCTGGAGGTTGGGTCGCTGGCCGACCTCGTCGCCATCGACGCCCCCAGCATTCGCGGTGCTATCGCCGACGCCCCCATGGCAAGGCGCGTGTTCCGCCAAGGCACCCTGGTCGCCTCCGCCGATCAACAGGTCTCCGTCAACCGCTAGCCCGCCTCGAGCGTGGGTCGTCGTCACAGTCTGCCGAGGGGTCAACGTTGATGGTCTGACCCCGAGTGCACGTTGAGGGCGGTGTACTCGCGCATTTCTACGTCGCGGTAGTAGGGGCCCATGCGGGCGTCAACCTCGGCGCATTGTTCGGCCGTGATTGCCTTCCATTGGTCGCGGGTCTCCCACCAGATCATGAGGTGGAGCTCGTGGGGGATGGCTTCGTCAACCCAGGTTTCTTTGCGCACGAAACCGTCTTGGGCCGCCAGGAATGCAGTCCAGTGTTGGGCGTCGGCGGCGAGATAGCCGGCTCGGTCTTCTGGGGAGACCACGACCACAAGATGTTCAATAACCATGGATGCCTCGATGCACGAGGTGCTGGTGGCGACCAGCACGCAGGATAGTTGCTGCACAACAGTAAACGGGGTCTGGCCAATGGCCAGACCCCGTTGCACTGCTTCTCATCGATTACCACCCAGAGGTGGTGTGCTTAGGGGCAACGCTGACGGCGAAGCGCCAGCGTTGCCCGCTAGACCGGAGCCTCCTTAAAGGCCGATGCTTTCGTCGATGAATTCGTTGGTGACGAGATCCTCAGGGGTGAGACCCTCGGGAACCTCGAAGCCGACATCGGAGCCAGCCAGGGTGTCGATGACACGCTGGACACGCTCGAGGTCGAAGTCGCCAAGCGTGTCGTTGCCAGCGTTGCCGATGAGGCCAAGCTCGAGCTGGGTCTGGAGTGAGAACTCGGCAACCTCTGGACCGTAGATCCAGCCGTTGTCGTACTCGGCGACCAGTTCGATGATCAGCTCGTTGGTAGCAGCGGGGTCATTGGCGTAGTCAACCTGTGCTTGCTGGATGATGGGGGTGATAGCGGCCAAGCAACCTGATGCGCTGAGCTCGTCAAAGGTCTCTGGCGTAGCTGCGATTGCTGCTGCGTACGCTTCCAGACCAATGTTGTGGATGAGTTCGAAGGCCACTGGCTTGCCCCACTGCTCTACTTCGTTTTCGTAGATGTAGGGTTCGGCCGATGCAAAGCCCTGCTGGGCAATGGCGCCGCCTTCTGCAACGAACACCGCTGGTGAACCGTCGTAGGAGCCATCGAGCTGGGATTCGAGCACGACACCGCGTGACACGAGGTCAGGCATGTAGGTGGCGGTGCCGAAGTACCGGATGATGACGCCGCCGTCGGTGGCCGTTGCCAAGTCGGCAATGCCTTCAACC
>JAUIIS010000309.1 GCA_030431575.1 Acidimicrobiia bacterium
GTTGTTGCGGATGCGCTCCCATGCGCTGCCCGAGGCTCGCTACTACGCCGACCTCATGCTCAAAGAGCTCCGTAAGGTCATTCCGTCGTTCCTCGAACGCGTCGATCGAGAAGATCGCGGTGGCGTGTGGAGCGCCTATCTCGAAAACACCCGCGAAGACACGTCAGATCTGGTGCACGCGCTCTTCCCGGAAGGCACCGTCGCCGACCCGGCCCCGCTTGTTCGTCTCGTCGACTTCGATCCCGATGCCGAGATCAAGATGGTGGCGTCGATGATGTACCCCTACAGCCACCTCCCAGAAGAACAGCTGGAACGTCGCGTGGCCGCGATGAGCGCAGGCGATCGCATGGCTGTAGTGCAGGCCTATGTGGGGGAGCGCGAGAATCGGCGCCATAAGCCAGGCCGAGCCTTGGAGCGTCCCTTCTACCGCTTCGATGTGCTTGTCGACTATGGGGCGTTCCGGGACCTACAGCGCCACCGGTTGATGACCATCGATTGGCAACAACTCAGCCCGTATCACGGCTACACCCGCCCCGAACTCATCGATGCTGCGGGCATGACCGACCGTTTCGATGACGTCATGGGTCGCTCAGCGGAACTCCACGACGCGCTGATGGAAGACTTTCCCCATCAGGCGTCGTATGCAGTGAGCCTGGCCTACAAGATTCGCTTCTCGATGAACCTCAATGCCCGAGAAGCCATGCATCTCATCGAACTACGCACCACGCCTGCTGGGCATCCGTCCTACCGCCAGGTGGGCCAAGAAATGCATCGCCTGATTGCCGAGGAAGCCGGGCACCACGCCGTGGCTGAGATGATGAAGTTCGTGGATCATTCGCCCGAGACCGACCTCGAACGGCTCCAAAGCGAACGCAACGCCGAAGCCCGGCGCACCCAGTCGCGTCCGTAGCATTCCAGGTCGCTGGATGTGGCCAAGGCTCGTGTGGCTGCTGTTGGCACTGTTGCATGTGGGGAAGATGTGAAAGATGTTGCTGAAGTTGTTGTTTTGACTGCTGAGCATGGAGTAAGGTAACAGCGCTTGCGGGTGGCAAGGACCAATGCGCTATTTTGCTCATATCTGGTCGGCACGAGTCCAACGCGGCGCCGCACCCAAGCATGCTCAACACAACGCTCCCGCCGCATCGCCCGCGACCAACCTTGCTAAGCGCCGCACACTGGTAGGCGTAGGTATCGCCGCGAGTTGCGTGGCGGTGACCCTTGCTCCAGTGTCGGGCATGGAATACACCGTGGCTCCAGGCGATGCCCTGTCATCTATCGCCGACCGCCACGACGTCTCGGTAGACCAGATCGTGGAAGCCAATGGGCTAGAAGACCCCGACTACATCGTTGCAGGAACACCGCTGAGGATCCCCAGCCAAGCCGGAACCGCCGCTGGCACTACCGCAGCAAGCCACACGGTTGCCCCTGGCGACACCTTGTGGGACATTGCCTCCACCTACGGCGTCCCCCTTGGTGCCTTAGCCAAGCTCAACAACGTTGGCGCAGACGCCATTATTCACCCGCGCCAAACGCTTGCCCTGCCTGGCGCCGACGCTGGTCTTGGCGAGACGGTGGCCGACACTGCAAGCCCAAGCCAGGACACACCCGCCCCAGCAGATGCAACGCCCAAAGCGACAAGCAGCGGCCCGTCAACGCACACGGTGAGCGCTGGCGAATCGCCTTGGAGCATCGCGAACCGGTGGGGAGTCAGCGTCGACGATCTCCTGGCCGTCAACGCCATGACACGAGGCGACGTAATCCGTGTAGGACAAACGCTCACGATGCCAGGCCATGGCACAACCTCGGGCGAGCTCACCAACCTTCCCGCCGATCTGGCCAACAGCACCGAACGCATGGCCCTGATGCCCGTCTTCGACTACTGGGCCAACGAGTACTCGGTCCCGGCTGACCTATTGAAGTCGCTCACCTGGTTTGAGAGCGGCTGGAACAACACGAAGGTCTCCTCAGCGGACGCGATCGGCATTGGGCAGATCTTGCCGATCACCGCAGGCTTCGTGTCTGAGTATCTCGTAGGCGAGGAACTCGACCCCTGGGTCCCTGAACAGAACATCCAATTGAGCGCCCGGTACCTCCGGTATCTCTTGGATCACGCCGGCAGCGTCGAGCTTGCGGTTGCGTCCTACTACCAAGGTCTTACCGCAACCCGCCAGCACGGCATCTACTCCTCATCAGAATTCTACGTAGAGGGAATCTTGGCGATGCGAGAGCGGTTCAGGTAAACCACCAAGTAGAGCACGACCAGCGTGGCTGGGACTGCTATAACACAGTGGCTAGTCACTGCGAGAATCCGTGGCTACCGACCGCGAAAACCGGTGTCCTACAACTGCACCAAAACCCCGCTCAGTGCCGCCCATTGATGGTGCGACAAACAACCAGTAGCTTTTCCACCGCTTCCCCCTGCGGAGCACGTATAGTCCGCCGCTGAGGGCTCTGAGCTAGAGGACGAAGATGGCCGAAGACGAAGTTCCAGACGAAGAACTACCCGACGATGTCGACGACGATCTCGATGTCGACGATATTGACGAAGATGAGCTCGACGAAGACCTTGACATCGGGCTCGACGACGATGACGACGACGTGCTTGGTGTCGATGACGACGACGAAGACGACGAAGAAGAAGAAGAAGAGGCTGCGTCACGTGCCCGCAAGAAGGCAGCCGACGATGATGACGACGACGAGGACATCGATCCCGACGACGTCGAGGCAGACCTCGACACCATCCTCAAAGATCGTCTTGCCTCTAACGACGACGAAGATGAGGACGAAGACGAGGACGAGAACCCCACGGCTGCTCCAGCCAAGAAGGCCGATGGCCCAGAGGGCGTGGTGGCTCGCCAAGAAGACGAGCTGCACTGCCCCCATTGCTTCTTGTTGGTCCGTGCCCGAGAGGTCGAAGCCGCTGGTGAATGCCCGCATTGCGGCGGGCCCATGTGAGCGAGTCGGGCGCAAAGAGCGCCGACACGCCCCCCGATGAGCTCACCGAGAAGCTTCTGGACTTCTTGGTCTATGCGCCAATCGGTCTGGTCCTCGATGCCCAGACCGTTGCCCCAGACCTCGCGCGGCGTGGCCGCCAGCACACCGCCGCGGCGCGACAGATTGGCGAGATGGCGGTAAAGGCTGGCCTCAAACGTCTTGAGGGCGCCCGCACGACCGAAGATGCAACCAACAACCAGCCAGCTGCTGAGGCATCCTCGTCCAAGGAAAAGTCGTTGGCGCAGCACGCAGACCGAGCTGAGCCCGCGGCGCCGACCGGCGATCATCTTGCCATCGAAGAATACGACTTGCTGGCCGCATCGCAGGTCGTGAAGCGACTCGATTCGCTGACCCCAGACGAGCTCAGCGAGGTGGCCGCCTACGAGACGGCTACCCGCGGCCGACGCACCATTCTCAACAAGGCAACGAAGCTCCAGACTGCACACGACGCCGCACGTACCAAATGAGTGGGTCACCATGCCAGGGTCAGTAAGAGCAGCAAACAGCAACGACGTTCCACACGTTGTTGGCCTCATGGCCGAGGGACGTTCGCACCTCGCCCAAGCGCGGGGCGGACCAATGTGGCTGACCCGCCAGGCGCTACCCGAACCCCTACAGCCCACCATTGCCGCCGCTGTCAAAGATCCATCTTGGTCCATCCAGCTGGCCACCATCGACGACGTCCCCTTGGGCATCATGGTCAGCGAAGTAGAGGTCATTGACGATGTTGCCGTCGCCGTGGTGCACGAACTGTTTGTGGTGCCCGAAGCCCGCGGTGTGGCGTTGGGCGAAGAGATGATGGATGCCACCGTGGCCTGGGCCCAAAGCCAGGGCTGCGTAGGTATCGATGGCTACGCCCTCCCGGGCGACCGGGCCACCAAGAATTTCTTTGAAACGTTCGGCCTCGTGGCCCGAGGCATCGTGGTGCACCGCTCCCTCGACAGCTGATGGCGCCCTCGCCGAGGCTGCGGCCCGAGCTGTGCGTCGGAGCCGTTGCCATCGTCGACGAGCGGCTCCTGTTGGTACAACGCGGCCAAGCACCTGGCTTCGGCCTGTGGTCGCTACCCGGCGGCAGAGTCGAGCGCGGCGAAACCATGGCCGAAGCAGTGGTGCGCGAGGTCGATGAGGAGACCGGTCTCGCCGTGGTCTGCGACCAGCTCATTGGCTGGGTCGAGCGCCTTGACCACCAGCATCACTTCGTCATTATGGATTTTGCGGTGACCCCGCTAGGAGGCACCGACGTTGTCGCCGCCACAGACGCGCTCGATGCACGCTGGGTGCCGCTCAGCGATGTGAGCGGACTACCGCTGGTAGATGGCCTGCTCGATTTC
>JAUIIS010000310.1 GCA_030431575.1 Acidimicrobiia bacterium
CGCCTGCCGCAGGCGTGGCCCTTCACCGAATTGGCCAGGGCGCTTGATTCCTGATTGGCTGGTTGGTCGATGACCAATCCCATAGAAGCCGAAGGACTCCGGCGCAGCTTCGGTGACCTCCATGCCGTCGATGGCGTAGACCTCGCAGTGCCGCAGGGAGAAGTGTTTGGCTTCCTTGGCCCCAACGGTGCTGGCAAATCCACCACCGTCAGGATTCTCACCACGCTGCTGCGTCCCACTGGAGGAACAGCGAGAGTGGCTGGATTCGACGTGGCCACCCAGCCCGGCGAGGTACGACGTCGCATTGGGGTTGCGCTCCAAGACGCCGCTATCGATCCGCTCATGACCGGCCTGGAGCTCTTGCGGCTCCAGGCGGTGCTTCATGGCATCCCTGGGCGAGATGTGGCAGCACGATCCGCGGACCTGCTCGAGCGCGTTGCCCTCACCGAAGCTGGCGACCGACGGGTGGGTACGTACTCCGGTGGCATGCGTCGACGCCTAGACCTTGCGCTGTCGCTGGTGCACGAGCCCGAAGTCCTGTTCCTCGACGAGCCAACAACCGGCCTCGACCCAACCAGTCGCATGTCGCTTTGGGAAGAGGTCCGCAACCTCAACCAACAGTTTGGCACCACGGTCTTCCTCACCACCCAATACCTCGAAGAAGCCGATGCGCTAGCCGAGCGAGTTGCCATCATCGACGGCGGAAAGATCGTTCGCATCGGAGCCCCCAGCGCACTAAAGGCAGCGGTCGGCGCGCCAACACTGCGGGTAGAAGTGGCCCATGAAATGCTAGAGCTAGCTCGGCGAACCATGGTCAAGTTCGGCGAGGAACGGCCAGCGCGTCGCGGCCGTATCGCCATTGGCCTGACTGCGGGCACCGCCGGCGTGTCCGACGTTCTGGTTGCGCTAGGCGATGCTGGCATCACCGTGCATCACGTCGAACTCGACGAGCCCAGCCTCGACGACGTGTTCGCCGACGCAACCGGGCGAAGGCTCGAGGGCGGCGAGGCACCCGAAGTCTCATGAGCGCCGTTGCACACACCGCAGCACTGTCACGGCGTTCGGTGCTGGGCATTGCCCGCCAACCAGCCAGCTTCATCCCTGGCCTGTTCTTCCCCCTCATGCTGGCTGCGGTCTACTCGGCGCAGTTCGCCAAAGCCGTCGACATCCCTGGCTTTCCGTATCCCGACGCCACCTTCTTGGACTTCATGTTGGTGGCCAGCGTCCTCCAGGGCGTCTCGTTCGGGTCGATCGTGTCTGCGACGGCCTTGGCGCTGGACATCGAGAACGGATTTCTTGACCGCCTTCTCAGCTCGCCCATCGCACGCACATCCATACTTGTAGGCCGCCTAGCGGGGGGAGTGGTCTTCGCCATCGTGCAAACCGTTGTCTTGGTGTCGGTGTTCTTGGTCTTTGGGGCCGAAATGGCTGGCGGAGTCCTCAGCGTCATAACGTTGTGCATCGTGGCTGCACTGCTGGCCCTGGGTCTCGGGTCCCTTGGCGCCGCCATTGCCATCAAGACCGGGTCCCAAGAAGTGGTCCAAAGCATCTTTCCGCTGGTGTTCATCATGATCTTTGTGAGCTCGGCATTCTTTCCCACCGAACTCATGGACGGCTGGTATGGGGCAGTGGCTGAGAACAATCCCATTACCTATGTGATCAACCCCACCAGAGAGTTGACCGTGGTGGGATTCGACGCCAGCACGGCACTAGAGGCCGTGGCCATAGCTGGAGCCATCGGTCTGTTGGGGGTCCTTGTGGCCTTCTTGGCCTTGCGCCGACGGATGGCCACGCTATGACCAGCACCGCCACCACAACCACACCAGCACTCAACGTGTCACCAGGTGCGGGCCGCTTCCGCTCGGTGACGGTGGCCTTCGCCGCCCGCGGCCTAGTGCGCATGATGCGCGTGCCCTCCATCGTGTTGCCCATGGTGCTGATGCCAGTGTTCTTCGTGGTGGCCTTCAGCGGTTCGTTCAGCGCGGCTGTCGCGATCGAGGGCTACGGCACCGACAAGGCCGTCAACTGGATGACCGCATGGGCGGTGCTCCAGGGCAGCGGTTTCTCGGGGATGGGGGCTGCGGGCGCAGCGGCCACCGACCTCGAAAACGGATTCTTCGACCGCATCCGACTGGCCCCGATCCCGCCCCTAACCGTCATTGCTGGGCTGCTCATGTACGGACTCACCCGGGCGGTGCTGCCTATTACGGCCGTGCTGGCGGTGGCCTTTGGTTTGCTCGACGCAGATATGCCCGGCGGCATCTTGGGCTTTGTCATGGTCTACGTCTCGGGCTTCGGTCTGGCCATCGTGATGAGCCTGCTGGCCATGACGGTGGCGTTCACGTTCAAGAACCTCCAGTCACTGGGCCTGGCCAACATCTTGATTTTCACCATGATGTTCTTGTCGGTGGGGCAAGCACCGCTGGTGGCTATCGAAGGCTGGATGCACGATGTTGCGGCCATCAACCCCATCACACGGGTAATCCGGATGTGCCGCCAGGGCTTTCTCGAGGAGATCAGTTGGGACATCGCCGGTCCCGGTCTGGCGGCCCTGGCTGGGCTAATAGTGTTCTTTGGCGTGACCGCCGTCTGGCGATTTCGCAAAATCGCTTAGCGCCTTCACCAGCCTCCTAGAGCGCTGTGGCGAACCCGTCTCCTGCACCCGGTTTGCCGGGCACGCCAGGTGTGGCCAGCGTGATGCGGCGAGACGCAGTGTCGTTGGGGCTTAGGCCAGTTGCCGAGCCCGCCAAAACGACCACAGCTCCAGCCCCTTGCTTGCCCTTAACCCGGGTTCCGGGTGCGCCAACGGCCACGTCGCCGAAACCATCGCCGTCAAAGTCGGCCACACGCAGCGAGGCCCCAAACAGTGCCCCGACTTGGGCCAACCCGGGCACGCTTCCGTTCTGGGAAAACCAGGTGGAGGTTGTAGGCCCGGACTCGCTGCGGTCAAACACGGCTACCGCACCACGGGCACTATTGGCGTTAGGTGCTCCGAGCATCAGTTCGTCAATGCCGTCGCCGTCGATGTCTCCCGCTCCCAGAGACCCGCCAACGGCGCCGTTGAGGCCAACGTTGCCTGTCTCGGCAACGGTCAACACTTCGCTTGTGTCGAGGCCGTTGGTGCCGCCGTAGAACACGGTCACGGCGGCCCCGTTGCCATCTTGGGCGAGGACCACCAAGTCGTCGAATTGGTCGTTGTTGAAACGACCGGTCACCAGTGCCGCCCCGAAATAGGCCGCAGCGGGTCCCGCTGCTTGCGCTCCCAGTATTTGCTGGGGCGTCGCAGCCAGCCCCCGAGCGCGGCCAGCGAACACCGAGACTTGGCCGTTTCGTCCCGAACCTGCCTGCGGGGCACCAACGGCTAGTTCGTCCCTGCCATCGCCGTCAAAGTCTCCAGCCACAACCGCATGCCCAAAGGCATCGCCGCGACGCGAACCCTCAGCCGTTAGCTGCTTTGAGCCCGAGGTAACCAGGCCGCCTCTGGAACCAGGCAGCACCGTGACCGCGCCCTTGCCACGGTTCTCGCCAGGAGCGCTGGCAGCAACATCGTCAAAGCCATCACCATTGAAGTCGCCTGTTGCTGCTGCGCTCCCCAGTCGGTCTCCACCCTCGGCTTTGCCAGCGACCGATCCGGCTGAGCTGAACGTTTGGCTGGACCGGCGGTCAACGCCACTGCTTCGCCCACAGATTGCATGAAATGCCCCCGCCTCTGAGCGGCCAGAAATGGACTCGCCTGGGGCACCAACGACCGCATCGCTGGTGCCATCTCCATTGAGGTCCCCAACAGCTATGGCGCCACCCGTTTGGTCGCCTCCACCTACCTGCTCGCCCAGCATTGACGCCTGTGTGCGCCGTTCGCCTTTCTTGCGGGCCCCCAACCCGTTTGCGGTGCCATACACAACCACAAACGAACCAGCGTCTTTGTTGCCGCGCACGTCGTCGCCGGGGACCCCCACGACCAGGTCGTCAAAGCCGTCGCCGTTGAGGTCATGCGTCCCCGGCGTGGTGACTGAGGGGGGAGCAGCGCGGTAGACGGTGCCATTGGATTGGCTGGCAACGTACAACGCTCCGTCGGAGCCCAGCACCGGAACGCGAAGTCGGCCAAACGACCCCTGAAAGGCGCGAGGCGTATCCACGTCGGTCAGCTTGGCCTTCCCCGAGAACTCAAAGACCATGAGTTCAGCGTTCTTCAGCGTGGCTCCTGCCAATTCGCCGTCCCAGCCCCGCCACGATGCGCCCTGAATCCAGCCAATCCCGCTGAGTGCGACCGTAGGTGCGCCGGAACGCCACTTGGCCCTAACCACATTGC
>JAUIIS010000311.1 GCA_030431575.1 Acidimicrobiia bacterium
GTGGCGGCGGTTCCGAACTGGCAATGGCGTGCGACATGCGGTTTGCCGCGATTGGCGAAGCGGTAGTGAACCAGATGGAGGTGCCCATTGGCATCTTGCCGGGCGGCGGGGGAACGCAACGGCTTCCACGCCTCGTGGGCTATGCACGAGCGGCCGAGGTGATTCTGGGCGGGGTGGACCTCGACGCAGCGACCGGCGAACAGTGGGGCTACTTCAACCGTGCCCTCCCACCAGACCAGCTCGACGCCTATGTCGACATGGTGGCCCAGCGCATCGCGGACTCGCCACCCCAAGCTGTGCGACTAGCTAAGGCTGCCTTGCTTGCAAGCCAGCAAGATCCCACCGAGGGGCTCATCACCGAGTCATTTCTGTTTGACCAGTTAATGGCGCAACCCGAATCTCGACGTTTGATGCAACGTTTCTTGGACCTGGGGGGTCAGACACGAGATGGAGAACGTAGCGTTGCCGACCTATCCCACCGAACCTCAAAGAGCAGCTGAGCAAACCCATCTCGCCTTATCACCGCGTCCACCTGGCCCGCGGCCATTGCCCGAACCCACAAAACAGGGCCCTCCACATGCCTGAGGCAAAGCCAGATCTCCACGAGACTCGGACGAAACTGTATTGGAATAGCCGCGCCAACACGGTCGACAACCAGTACGCCGAGTACTTCAGGCGCCACGGAGGCCACATGCATTCGGCCCTCAACCGGATCTGCAATGTGGACTACCCCAATGAGCTGCATCTCCCCGAGGACGCCCCCATTCTGTTTGCCGCGAACCATCGCAGTTTTCTCGACATTGCCGTGGCGGCATCGTTGTTCAGCCACTTCGATCTGACGTGCCGCTTCCAAGTGCAAGCGCGCATGTTCACCAAGCCGGTGGTGGGAAAGTGGCTCACAAACTTGGGCTGCATCCCGACAAACCGCGCCACCAAACAACAGGCCGAAGACACCACGGTCGAGTCTCTCCTTGCAGGGCACACCGTCGCGGTCATGCCCGAAGGCAGACTCGTTCCCCCCGAAGAACGACCACTCGGTGTTGGGCCGGGGCGGCTCGGGATTTCCCGGATCGTCGAACGCACTGGCGCGGTAGTGATTCCGGTGGCATGCACCGGAAGCGGAAAGATCTGGCCCCGAGGACGCCCAGTCCCAAAGACGGGCTTGTTCAACAAGCGAACGCTGAGAGTGCGCTTTGGCGAGCCCCTTGCCTTCACCGGCAACGACCATCAAGCAAACGTCGACGAACTCATGGCCACCATTGGTGCGCTGGTTCGCCAACAAGAGATCGACGTGGCTAACACGAACTAGCGTGCTATCCGGCTGGCGCGTGCGTTCTGTTAGCGGTCGGCGTCGCTGACCCGGAAACGGTCGGTGATCTCGTCGAGCGCAGCCATGAGGTCGGCGTCAAGTGTGGTATCGACCGCAGCCACTGCATCGTCGAGCTGCTCTGGTTTGGTGGCGCCAACGATGGGCGAAGTCACCACCGGATTAGCCAATACCCAGGCAATGGCCAGTTGAGCCATGGATATCCCGGCCTCAGCAGCCAGCGGCCTAATGGCATCGACGGCGTCGTGGAGCTGATCGTTCCAGTAGCGCTCGAGGTAGCGGTCGCCTTGGCCGCCTGCCAGCGTGAACCGGGTGCCTTCCTCGGGGCCCTGACGCTGGTGCTTACCGGTCAACATCCCACCCGCGAGCGGGTTGTATGGAATAACGGCCACATCGTCGTACCCGGCTAGCTCGAACAAGTCGCGCTCGAACTGGCGGAACAGCAGGTTGTACCGCGGCTGCACTGAGTCGAACCGTGCGGTACCCAAAACCTCGCTGCGTCCAAGCGTGCGGGCTAGTAGCCATGCCGGATAGTTGGAACACCCGATGTAGTGCACCTTGCCTTGTGAAATCAGATCATCAAGCGCCTGCAACGTCTCGTCGACCGGGGTTGACATGTCTGGGAAGTGCACTTGATAGAGATCGATGACATCGGTATCGAGTCGCCGCAGCGAGCCATCTACTGCATCGACAATATGGCGACGGCTTGCGCCACGTTGCCAGGGCTGTTTCCCCATGGGACCCCAGAACTTCGTGGCCACAACAACGTCGTCGCGTTTGCCTTGCATCCACCTGCCAATGATCTCCTCGGTGTTGCCCACAGCATCTGGCCCGCTCGCTGGATACATATCTGCGGTATCGATGAACGAAATGCCGTTCTCGTGCGCCTTGTTCAAGATTGCGTGGGACTGAGCCTCGTCGCACTGGTTGCCAAACGTCATCGTTCCCAGACAGATGCGCGAAACCGGCAGGCCGGTGCGACCAAGCGAGGTGTACTTCATTGGGTCACCTCAACTGGCGCGCAGTCGGCCTCGCAGCCAGACGCGCTTGGATCTGAGTCTGGTGACGCTGGACGATGCAGCACCCCGGAGGTGGCCGTTATGGTCGCCGTTGCATCTTCGCCGGGAGTGCCCGATACCGCCATTTCGCCGTCAACGATGAGGCTATAGCCGCCGGGTTCTGTGGGTGGCCAAAGCAACGTCACCAAAGGTCGAGCCATTGCGTTGCGCGCGCCTTTTCGCCCCAGACCGCACGACAACAGCTTTCCATCGACACTGACCGTTACATGCGTGGCATGCGGCCGCTGGTCGTCGCTGGTCGTCAACAAGAAAGCCGTGGCCCCGTAGCGTGCGACGGCCTCACCGAGTTCTTCAACGGGCACAGGGATACTCATAGCGCAGAGACTAGTGGCTGGACGCCGTCTCGGCCCTAGTGGGAAAGCACTCCATGAGCTGGACTAGCCAAGCATCGACGTCGGGCGAACGCTCGATGGGTGTCTTGCCAAGACGAACCACGACGAGATCGCGGGTCGGGTCGACAATGATGCGTTGCGTTTCATAGCCATTGGCCGAGAATGCTCCCGGTACTTTCGCCATCCACCAGTGAGCCCCGTAGCCGCTCCCCTCTTCGTCGATCGCTCGCAAGGTTCGGGCGTAGTCCACCCAACCGTCAGGTAAGAGCCGACGCTGTTCCCACATTCCGTCGCGCAGGTACAGCAGGCCAAACTTCGCGAAGTCGCGTGCAGTGGCATGGAGAAACGAACTCCCGACCCAGGTGCCCGCGCCATCAAATGTGAGGCGACTGGACTGCATGCCAATGGGGTGTAACAACTCGGCCTTGGCCCAAGCATCGAACTCGTCGCCGCTGCCAACAACATTGGCTAGCGCCCGGCAGATGAGGTTCGTCGTGCCACTGCTGTAGTTGAACACCGTGTCAGGCGGCGCTACGGGCCCCAGCGCAGCGGTATAGGCGGCCATGTCCTGGCTGCCCGCGCCGAAGAGCATCTCGATGCAATGGCTGGTCTCGTCGTCCACGTAGTCTTCGTTGAACTCGGTGCCAGGCACCATACGCAGCAGGTGATCGAGGGTGACGTTGAAGCGACTGTCGCTGAGGTCGCGCCACTCGGGCACCACTTGGTCATCCAGGCGCATACGCCCCTGCTTAACCAACACACCTACCAGCGCCTGCGTAATACTCTTGCCCATCGACCACGAGACGAGGGGTTCCTCGCGCGAGGCCGTGGGCCCGTACCGCTCGGCCACAAGGCGCCCGCGATGGACAACGACTGTGGCCAAACTGAGCCCCAAAGGCTGCCCCTCGGGGTCTGGGAACGCTCGGTTCAGCAGGCGCGCAACCTGGGACGCGTCGACGTCGGGATCTAGCCCAGCTTCGGGCCACGCCTCGGTTGGCCAAGCCACGTCGGCTGGTTGTGGTGGCAGCGGTATCAACGCTGGGGCGTCGGCCCGGGCAATGAGGCGTGACTGAGCCACGGCTGTGCCTTGGTTACGCGAAGACCGTGCGGCCAATCCACTCAGCAATCAGCGCGGGCTTCTCCTCGCCTTCGATCTCGACGGTCATGACACGGGTCTGGTCGACAGCGTTGCCCTTGAGAACAACCTCCGACGTCGTTGCGGTAGCGCGCACGCGAGAACCCACAGGTACCGGGTTGATGAAACGCACCTTGTTCATGCCGTAGTTGACACCCATGAGGACGCCTTCGAACTTGGGGAGATCGCTTGGGATACTGGTCGACAGGTGCACCAGCAGCGACAGGGTCAAGAAGCCGTGGGCGATTGGTCCACCAAAGGGGGTTTGGGCGGCACGCTCGGGGTCGACGTGAATGAATTGATGGTCAAGTGTTGCATCGGCGAAATCATTGACACGCTCTTGGGTGATTTCGAACCAGTCACCGGCTACTGGATCGTTACCAATCGTGGCGGTCATAGCGTCTGCTGCGGCTTGTGCGTTCTCGCTCATGTGA
>JAUIIS010000312.1 GCA_030431575.1 Acidimicrobiia bacterium
GCTTGAGGGAACCCTAGATTCCGGCATCACCGGTGCGCTCAGACGCGAACTCAACCAGCCCACGGCCACCTTTGCCTTCACCTTGGGGGCGCCAAAGTCCAATCGGAAACCGATCCTGCAGGTCTTAGCCAACGGTTCGTGTGTCGGTTTCGCCAAAGTGGCCACAAACAACTGGACCCGAGAACTCCTCGAGAACGAAGCACATTGGCTCCGCGCAGCAGCCTCGCTCCCCCAGGGGGTCCGCGCACCAGCGGTGCTGTTCGCTGGCGAGATGGAGGGGACCTATGTATTGGCGCAGTCAGCCATCACCCCGCCCCGACTTCCGAGGCGACGACGCCTTCAGGCTCCAGACCCTGTGGTGTTCGACCAGGTAGCAGCCCTTGGCCCCGAACCCGCCGGTCGCGTTGTCGATGGCGCGTGGTGGCGCAGCGTGGTGAGCGCGTCCTCAGCAGCCACCACCGAGGAGCTCGCGCTGATCGACCAAACCCGGGTTCGCCTCGACCAAGTTCAGCGAGTCGGCGCCTGGCACGGCGACCTAGCCCCGTGGAACTTGTTCTCCACCAGGGCAGCTGTTGCCATCATTGACTGGGAGTTTGGCGCCAGCGATGTCCCATGGGGGTTCGATCTTTGCCACTTCTACACCCAAAGCGCCATGGAACTCGTGGGGTTGGCTGCACCCGTTGCCCTTGACTGGGCGCACCAGCGGGCCATAGCTGAGCTCGAAAACCTTTCGCTGGCGGGCACACCCCCAGCAGCGATCTGGGACCTCTACCTCGTCGAACTCATGCGGCGTCAGCTCGCGTTACGCGCAGATGGCATAGAGGCCCAGGTCAGCCAGGGTCCCGCCGCTGCAGCCTGGTTACGCTCGAAGCACCCCAATAACGGCCGATAAGAACAACCATGAACGGTCGCCTAAAAGAACTTGCTGCCCAACCGCTGTGGGAGAAACCGGGCTTCAGCCAAGTCAAGGCCAGCATCCGCAACGTCCGCGACCTGTATTGCACGAAGACGTGGCAACGCAGAGTCCTACCAGATCTCGTATTGGTCGGGGCGCAGCGTTCGGGTACAACGGCACTAACGGACGCCCTGTTCCGTATGCCCATGGTGCGGCGCCCCCGTCGCGGAAAAGGGTCCCACTACTTCTCGCTGTACTACGCACGCGGCTGGCCTTGGTTTCAGGGACAGTTCCCCACGAAACGAGCGGCGGCAGCCATCAAAGCCGAAACAGGCCATGACTTGTTCGTCTTCGATGCCTGCCCGTATTACCTCTACCACCCGTTCGCGGTCGAGCGGATGGCTAAGGCGCTCCCGAATGTCAAACTACTCGTGATGCTGCGCGACCCGGTTGCCAGGGCCGAATCGCACTATCACCATTCGGTTGGTTACGGCCACGAAACCCTCGACTTCGCCACCGCGCTCAGCCAAGAAAGCGAGCGTCTCGCAGGCGAAGTCGCCAAGATGGCGGCCGACGAGTCCTACATCAGCATTCCCCACGAACACTTTTCTTATGTCGACAAGGGCATGTACGCCAGGCAGCTGACCAATCTGTTCAAACACTACGATCGGGACCAAGTGTTGGTCATGAGCGCAGAAGCGTTCTATGCCGACCCTGATGCCACCTTGGAACGACTGACATCGTGGCTTGGGCTCCCGAAGGTAACCCTGGCCGCCAACGACAACCGAAACGCCAATCGGTACCAGCCCAACCTGGAGGTTCGCGCTCAGTTAGCCGCAACCTTCGCCGAGCCAAACGAACAGCTCTTTGCCTTGTTGGGCGAACGCTTCGAGTGGACGCGAGAGTGAGCACTGCCTCGTCTGCTAGCGATGGACTAGCCGGGGCCGCCAAAGGCACCATCTACAACGTCGTTGGAGCTCTGCTCACCACTGCGTCCGGTTTTGGCACGGTGTGGCTTGTCTCCAATGAGTTCGGCCGCCTCGGTACCGGAGCCCTCTTCACCGCCGTAGGCCTTTTCACCATTCTGGCTGGCGCCACCAAACTGGGCACCGAGTCGTCGATGACCTGGTACGTCTCCACCACAAACGACACGAAGAAGTCGCCTGCCATAGCTGGCGTTGTTGGCCAAGCCATGACCAATGTGGCGCTCATCAGCACCGCTGTGGGCGGCGCACTTATGGCTGCGTCACAACCTCTGGCCGAAGTGTTGGTCGACCAACCAGACCTCCGCGGCGACTTCCAGCGCATGCTTATTGTTCTGGGCATAGCGCTCCCGCTGTGGGCCACCGCTCAAGCCAGCTATGGCATCTCACGCGGGTACGGCACCATGCGAGTCTCGGTTGTCGCGGGCTCCATCGTGCGACCGGCTGCGCTCTTGGCCACCTTGGCTGTGCTGACCTGGCAAACCAGCAGCCTGTGGGCGCTCTCTGCTGCATGGGCCGTGGCGGGCGGGTGCGCCCTCGTGGTGTCCATGCACTGGGTATCCCAAAAGCTGGGGTTCGAGCGGCGCGCCGACGCGGGCGAGTCACGACGTTTCTGGACATACACTCGACCGAGGGCCGGATCGGACATCCTCCACGCTGTCCTTGAGCGGTCCGATCTCCTGATGCTCAGCGCTATCGCCGGAACCGCGGCTGCGGGCGACTACGCAGCCGCCAACAGGTTGGTGCTCATGGGCCAACTCGTCCTGCTCGCCATATCGCAGGCACTGGCCCCGTTCGTAGGCCGACACTTATCGCGCGACGAAACGCCCCAGGCCCAACACCTCGTCCAAACGCTCACCACCTGGAGCGTGCTGGTTACCTGGCCCCCCATGCTAGTTCTCATCATCAACGCGGATGCAGTGACCGATCTCTTTGGCGAAGACTTCGCCAACGCCGCGCCTTTGGTCCAAGTCATGGCCGCTGGCTTGGCCATCATGGCCACGCTGGGACCCGGCGACGCCATCTTGCTAATGACCGGCGATAGCCGCGGGTCGTTGTACAACCACATCGCTGCGCTAGCCACCATGGTGGTTGTCGCGTTGGCCCTCATCCCGCCATTTGGTGCGACAGGGGCAGCCCTTGCTTGGGCGATATCTCGCATAACGATGCGGGCGTTGTCAGTTTGGCGCATCAACCGCGCCACGGGCATGGCCTGCGTCGACAAGTCGGTTGCCATGGGCGCAGCCATCGCAGTAGTGGCCTATGTTCCCATTGGTCTTACCTGGGTGATTGTGGGCAGCGGCGGCCTCACATCAGCCGTTGCCAACACGGCTTTAGGCAGCTTGGTGTTCGTGGCGCTTGCGTTCTGGGCCCGGTCGCAGTTAGCGCTTGACGAGTTCGTCCGGTTGGTGAAGCGCTAAGCCACTCGCTGGGGGACCAACAACAAGAGGTTCCCGCGACAAGTGGTGCAACAACGCCACCGCACTCATCATGATAAACAGCTGCTGTGGCAGATGCCCATAGATGGGTAGCTGCAACAAGCCTGCCAAGATGGCGGCCTTTGCCCAGATGGCATCGGGCGTTCTCGAGGGGTAGTAGGCAAAGCTCAGCGCGAAGAACCCTACGTACAGCGCAGCTGCTGGGAAGCCGTGCGAGAACAGCAGCATCCAAAGCTGACCTTGGGTGCCTACCGGAGGCGCCGCAGCAAGCTCATCGGAGGCTCGAGGTGACCCGAAACCAATGACGGGCGATTCCAAGGCGCTACCCAATGCTTCGCTGTAGAGCGTCAGCCGAGCCTCAGTACTGTCGCCGGTTCGTACCGACAGCTGGTCGGTCAATGACGATACTGCCCCGGACGCAAACGCAATGACCACGCCACCAACAAGAAGCGCTGCGGCGAAGCCAACAGCACCGCGCCGTCCGAGCCGACCAAGCCGGAACAGGCCGTAAAGCACTGCGATGGCCAAGCTGGCCCAGGCTGCGCGGTTCAACGAGATCAGCAGTGGAGGAACAGCAAGCAACGCCATCGCCACCGTCAGTCGGACAGGGATTCCGTTGTCGCGTCGGAATCCCGCCATGATGCCCAGCGGCGTCAATAGGGCGACTGTCGAACCCCAGTTGTTCGTGTACGTGAACGGAGCTGTCGGGCGATAGAAGACGCGCCCGCCAACGCGCTGCGTCTCAGTCAGTCGCGGCGTGGTGAGATCTTGGATGTAGGTGTTATCGCGGATGATGCCGGGCAGCACCTTTGTGATGGGGCCAGACCAAGACAGGTCACCAACAATCACTGCGAGCCAGCCGCCTACAATGGTGATCATCCACAGGACAAAGAGCGCACGCGAAATGTTGCTTATGACGCCGGGCCGGTCGTCGTTGACCAGGTACAACAGCAACACTGCCGCTCCTCCGTACCAGCCCACCCGC
>JAUIIS010000313.1 GCA_030431575.1 Acidimicrobiia bacterium
GCTCTTGCCACCGTTGAGGAGGTCGTTGCCCGATCCGCCTTTGAGCTTGTCCTTGCCTGCGGCACCGAAGAGTTTGTCGTTGCCTTTGTTGCCGACCAAGGTGTCCTTCCCGGCTTGGCCGTAGAGCCGGTCGTTGGACGAACCGCCCTTGAGGGTGTCGTTGCCAGCTTCGCCGTAGACGCGGTCTTTACCGGAGCCGCTCCAAACCCGGTCGTGGCCTGGCCCGGCGCAGATGAGGTCGTTGCCACCGAATGTCTTGATGTTGTCGGCTCCGCCGAACGACACCACGACGTCTCGGCCTTTGGTACCGCGGATCCGGTCGGAGCCATTGGTGCCGATGATGGTGGCGGCTTTGCCGTTGCAGCGAGGCATTGATGCCGTGCATGGGACCCATTCGACCCGCGGGAAGATGAAGCGGTTGTCTTCTGGGTTGGTCCATACGGTCTGGGTCGTGCCTGTGGCGGGGCTGCTGATCCGCACTTGCTGCCTGACAGGCAGAGGATCGATCACGTTTGTGGCGTAGGCCAGCTGGGATCCGTCTGGGGACCACTTGGGCCCGGTGGTGGCATTCCCGGCTGGGATGCTCCGCTGGGTGGCGCCGGTGGCTGCGTCGAGTACAAGCACGGCGTTGCGGAAGTCGAAGGTCTCGATCGCCACGGCGATGCGGCTGCCGTCAGGCGACCAGGCGGGACCGATGTAGGTGGAGGGGCCGTCGAGGGAGTGGTTGTTTCGGAGCTGGGTGAGGCCTGTTCCGTCGGCGTTCGCCACCCACAGGTCGTCGTGCAGATTGCCGGCGCCATTGGGTCCTACGAAGTCATTGCCGGTGAAGGCCAGTTTGGTGCCGTCGGGCGAGAACGTGAGCCCGGCGATGCTTCCGGGTGGGTTGAACACGGTGTCGAGTGCATACGACGAAGCCGGGAACTGAGCGGTTTCGATGATGCGGACTGGGGACCCGGAGCCATCAGCATTCGCTCGGTAGACGTCTGTTTGATCGGGGTCGACCGCGAGGCCTGGGCCCCGGTCTCGTGACTCGGCCCAGACAATTGTGTTGGAGTCTGGTGAGAACACGAAACTGTCGGTCACGTTGCTGCCATCTGATATTCGGGTCATGGCGCCATTGGCAACGTTGATGATTTGCAGGACCGAACCTGCGAACGTGCCCGGTTCCCGGGTTTGTAGTGCAATCTTTGTGCCATCGGGGGACCACACGATTGGTCCTCGACCGCTGGGGAGCGTGTCCGAGAGAACACGGCTTGCCGAGCCGTCGGGGTTGGAGATCCGAATCGCCAAGTCGCCGGTCAACGAAGGTCCGGTGTTGATCGTGATGATCTTGCGTCGGTCGGGCGACCACGACTTGATGGCGGCTACCGATTCCCAGGTTGCGCCATCGGTTGTCGCGATGTAGCTGGGTTCGCGCTCGCCTATACCGATCCGGTCGGTGACCCACACGCAGCTGCCTGGGTCTGTTGGTGCTGCCTGTGCCCCTGCTGGCACCAGCAGCACTGCTGCCATGGCCGCGATGGTCAACAGGTACGTGATGGTCTTCATTGGGTTCCGCCCGCGCTAGGTGTCTTCGCCTTCGCAGATTGTTGTCCAGGGCCGTCTGTTGTGCAAGGCGGGTGGGACAGCCACAGGTTTCGAAGCGACCCTTCGGTGGGATCGCGTTGCTAGGCGGCCGTTGCGGTCTAGTCGCCGGCGCCGAGGTCGATGTTGAGGGCGTGGAAGACCACGTCGGATTCGTCGCGGAGGTGGCGCCGGATTCGACGGGCGAGGTCCCCTAGCGCTGACCTGCGGTGCTGGGGTGTGGTCGGTTCATCAAGAATGCTCTTCAGTGAGCAGTTCGCGTGGGCTTCGATGTCGCCTAGCGCGTAGAGAAGTTCGTCCACGCGTGCCGCGAGTCGCGGCTGGTCGATGCGAATCTCATGTAGGAGTTCGTTGTCGTTGTGGCGGACTGCCTCGATGACGGTTGCCAGTGCGTCGGTGCAGGCGCTGATGTCATTGGGGTGTGGGGCCGCCTGGTCGAGCAGGTGGAGGGCGTCGAGGAGTGTCGGTGGCTCAGATCCTGCAGCGAGAAAAGGGTGCGATTCGATGATGGTCACGTTGAAGTCCTCCTTCTGGTTGCCTAACTGGCCTCGTTGTCGGCCGGGTGGTTGGGTTAGCGAGCAATACCTCGCTGAAGTGTTTGGAGTAGGTGGTCGTATTCTTCGTCGTGGGTTGGCGTGGTCCCGCTGGTGTGTTCGAGTGCAAGGAAGCCATGGATAGCGCTGCGCGTGCTTCGGGCGGCGAGGTGGGCTTGGGCGGGGTCCAAACCATCGGCGCCGTAGACGAGCGCGAAGATGTCGTCGAGGGAGTGGTTGGCTTGGGACAGTTCGTCTTCGGTTGAGCGGGGCGGCAAAAGAGTGGAGGCGAACTGGCCTGGGTGGGTTTGGGCGAAGGTTCGGTAGGCGGTGCCCATGGCGTTCAGCGCGGTATCGCCGGACGTCCCGATTGCGGCGTTTCGTAGCTGGGACGCCAGATTGTTGGTGGCGTGGACGGCCACGAGGTACCGCAACCCATCGAGACCATCGAGGTGGGTGTAAAGGGCAGAGGGCCCGACTTCGAGTTGTTCGGCGACGCTGGACAGGCTCAGCGCGTCGAAGCCGTTGCGGTCGACGACTGTGAGGGCTTCGGCGGTGATGTCACCGATGTTGATGCGTTGTCTCGGCATGACAACAAGATACGAATTCAGAAAATGTTCGTCAAGGGTCTTGACATTGAATCATATTTAGAGAAACACTTTCATTATCGGATACACGACGAGGGCGGCCCGCCACCCACGATCCCCCAGCTACCAAGCACCCAGAACGCTGGAAACCACCTCAGGGTGTGCGGGTCGCCAGTCGCCGATCGGGACCAACCCAACGACACAACCGAGGAGGAAGTTATGGTCCTATTTCAGAACGATCCCTTTCAAGAGCTCGACTCCATGCTTGGCCGATTGACTGCGCCTACACGTTCTGGGACCCGCCCGGCCAGCATGCCAATGGATGCCTACCGGCGCGGAGGCGACGTCTGGGTGCACCTCGACCTGCCCGGCGTCTCCACAGAAAGCATCGACATCAGCCTGGAGCGGAATGTGTTGACGGTGTCCGCACAGCGAAACTGGGCCCGAGAGGAAGACGACCAGATGTATGTGGCCGAGCGCCGCCCCGGTGTCTTCAGCCGTCAGGTGCATCTCGGTGACGGACTCGACGCTGAGAACATTGAGGCTGCCTACCACGACGGGGTCTTAACGCTTCGCTTACCCATTGCTGAGGCCGCACAGCCCCGCAAAATCGCGGTGAAAGCCAAACAAGAAGCTATCGACGTCAGTTCCAGCTCCTGACGGCGCAGCACTGACCTCGTCGCTCCGGAGGCAGTGCGCTTCGTGCAAGATCGGTCTCGGGCCGGCGTGAGCAACTTCATCACGCCAGGCCCGTGGCACCCAAGCCACCGTCCGGCGAATCCCCTTTCTCCGCTCGTCGGCCCGAGACCGCTGTGACGAGCGCCCGAGCAATCGGGCGCTCTTGGCGCGCCGGCCCTTCGTTGGGAAGGCGAAGCGCTAGCGACGTAGCCGTGCGCGTGAGGGCCGCCCTATCGTGATCGCATACCCGGCTGGTTGGAGCTCACGATGTATGAGTGGTCAGAAGAACATGTCATGTTGCAGGGCGCAATGCGTGACTTCATTGCCAAGGAGCTGCTTCCCATCAAGGAAGAGCTCGAGCACGGCGACACCCCTCCCTACGAGCTGTTGCGCAAGATGTACAAGACCTTCGGCATGGATGAAATGGCGAAGGCATCCTTTGAGAAGCGGATCGAGCTGGAGAAGGCCATTGCCAACGGCACTGCCACCGATGACGGGTCCAAGGCAAATCGCAGCGGCGGCGACGCCGGCTACAGCCTGATCCCAATCATCGAGCTGTGCCGTCACAGCCCGGGTTTGGTGACTGCATTGGGTGTATCCACGGGCCTCACTGGCAGCGCCATCATGTCGAAGGGCACGATCGAGCAGAAGGAACGTTGGGGTCTCGACGTCTTGACGTTAGACAAGGTGGGCGCTTGGGCAATCACCGAACCGAACTCGGGCTCCGATGCGTTTGGGTCCATGTTGGCAACAGCTCGTCGAGACGGCGCCGAGTACGTGTTGAACGGTTCGAAGACCTTCATCACCAACGGCCCGTACGCAGACACCATCGTGTTCATCTGCAAGCTTGATGAAGGCAACGATCGCAAAGACCGCAAAGTGTTGAGCTTTGTGTTGGACAGTGGCATGGACGGGCTCG
>JAUIIS010000020.1 GCA_030431575.1 Acidimicrobiia bacterium
GCACGACCTCATGGCCGACGCTTCTGCCGATTGCCCCGCCGAACCGATGGATGCTGAGCAGCTGCTGTATCTGCTCTACACCTCAGGCACCACGGCAAAGCCCAAGGGCATCATGCACACTACGGGGGGTTACCTCACTCAGGTGGCCTTCACCCACAAGTACATCTTCGACCTCAAACCCGAGACCGACATCTACTGGTGCGCCGCCGATATCGGCTGGGTGACTGGCCACAGCTATATCGTGTACGGCCCGCTGGCCAACGGCGCCACGTCGGTCATGTACGAGGGCACCCCAGACACCCCATTGCCCGAGCACCGCAGCGGCGACCGCGCCGACTGGCCCAAAGACCGGCTCTGGGACATTGCCGCTCGCTACGGCGTGACCCAGCTGTACACGGCTCCTACCGCTATCCGCACCTTCATGAAATGGGGCGCTCAAGAGTGCCAGCGCCACGATCTCTCGGCGCTTCGCGTGCTGGGCACTGTGGGCGAACCGATCAACCCTGAGGCCTGGATGTGGTACCACGAACACATCGGCGGCGGCACGTGTCCCATCGTGGACACCTGGTGGCAGACCGAAACCGGCGGCCACATGATTACGCCCATGCCCGGTGTGACTATCACCAAGCCCGGGTCGGCATGCCACACCATCCCTGGCGTCTTTGCCGAGGTAGTGGATGACCACGGGGAAAAGGTCGAACATGGCGGCGGCTATCTCACGATCACCCGACCCTGGCCTTCGATGCTTCGGGGCATCTGGGGAGATCCCGAGCGATACAAAGACACGTACTGGAGTACCTACGAAGGCAAGTACTTTGCCGGCGACGGTGCCAAGATCGACGAAGACGGCTACCTGTGGTTGCTGGGTCGCGTCGACGACGTCATGAACGTTTCCGGGCACCGCATCTCAACCGCAGAGGTCGAATCTGCGCTGGTCGATCACCCCGCTGTGGCAGAGGCCGCAGTTGTGGGCGCCAACGACGACACCACGGGCCAGGCCATTGTTGGCTACACCATTCTGGTTGGCGGCTTCGAAGCCAGCGACCAGCTTGGTGAGGAGATCCGCCAACATGTTGCCACCAAGCTGGGCCCCATTGCCCGGCCAAAGGCAGTGTTCTTGGTACCGGACCTACCCAAGACTCGTTCGGGCAAGATCATGCGGCGCTTGCTCCGCGACGTCGCCGAGGGCCGTGCCCTGGGCGACACAACAACGCTCGCTGATGCTGGCGTCGTGGAACTTATCCAAAGGGGCGCCGCCGAAGCCGACGAAGAGTAACGGCGAACCCGGCCTGGGTATCTTCCCCCCGGGATACCTACGCTTCGTGGTAGCCCGAGTGGATGTACAGCGCCGGGATGGCTTCTTCGCCGTACATCGTGATGTTGCGCTGGTCGTCGTCGAGCGCCAACACTGGTTCGAAGTCTGCGAACCGGAGTTCCTCGACCGCGAGGCGTTTCATCTCGGGCGACGGGCCATGGTCGGCTTTGGACCGCATGATCAACAGGTCCCAGCGGATCTCATAGTTCCGTAACCAGGCGACGGTCTCGTCGTGGATGCTTTCGGGCCGAGCGGTCAACAACACGATCGCGGTGTCAGCGTCCAACAAATCCAACCAGGTGATGGTTGGCAGGAGCGGGCGATCATCGACGCTGGCCCGGAAGAAGTCCTGCCAGTGCTTCTTTGCACCCACCACATAGTGCTGCCGGTGGTCGCCATCGGCAATCACGCCGTCAACATCGACCAGGACGCAGCGGCCTCCATCGACAATCTCCGCGTTCCAGGTCCATCGGGGCATGGTCAGGAGGCTGCTGAGTAATCGCTGTCGCCTGAATGACAACCAGACGTGGCCAATCGCGAAGCGCGGAACCCGCCACTCCTTGTGCCGGAATGGGGGATGACGGAATGCAGCGAGTAGTTGCGGGTGGGCGTTGGTCGGGTGTGCATGGATTGTTCAGCCGTCTCCCAGGGTCTTAGTCCCTGAAGTTGCCGAATTGCAGGGGAATGTCGAAGTCGTGCTCTTTGAGCGCCGCGATCACTTCTTGCAGGGTGTCGCGCTTCTTGCCGGTGACCCGCAACTGGTCGCCTTGTGTCTGTGACTGAATGCCTTTGATTCCCAGCGCCTTGATGAACTTGTTGATGTCTCGGGCTTTGTCGGCGTTGATGCCTTCGCTGATTGCGGCGCTCTGGCGAACGCTGCCCCCGCTTGCATCTTCGACCTTGCCGTAGTCGAGAACCTTTAGCGAAACCTTGCGCTTGACAAGCTTCTCTTCCAAAACCACCTTGAGGGCGTTGAGCCGGTCTTCTGAGGCCGATGCCATTGCAATGGCATCTTCGCCGAGCTCGATGGAGCTGTTGGTTCCCTTGAAGTCGTAGCGTTGGCTGACCTCTCGGGCTGCCTGGTCGACGGCGTTGCGTACTTCTTGCATGTCGACGACCGAGGTCACGTCGAAGGTTGGCATGGGACTCCTCCTAGAATTTCGCTTCAAAGCACTGCAGGTGAGCATAGAGACATCGGCGCACACCTGAGCTGGGTAGGGATCTGTGATCCAGTCGGCTAACCTGCCCGGCACTGGATCGGTGCCCGAGTGGCCAAAGGGAACGGGCTGTAAACCCGTCGGCGTTAGCCTTCGGAGGTTCAAATCCTCCCCGGTCCACAGCTAAAGAACCCGGCGATTCTTCGTCGGGTTCTTTTTGTTTGTGCGCTGCCCGATACATCGGCGCGGTGCCACGGAATTTGGCCGCGAAGCCCGTACCGTGGAGGTGTGCGACACAGCCGACTCGATACCGTCTTGCTGGCGGGTATTGGCACGCTCAGCGTGCACGAGATTGCGTATGTGACGCGCTCGTCTTTCGCAAGCGCCACGGGCGCCGAGGTAGCCCACGGCCACATCCCCGTGCTTTGGGGATTAGGCGGTGCCATTGCGGTCACCGTCATGGTCCGCATGATCGTGTCGGCCATGCGGTCTCGTGGAAACGGTCTCAGCGTCGACCCGGTGC
Organism: Acidimicrobiia bacterium; assembly: GCA_030431575.1. Taxonomy (GTDB): domain Bacteria; phylum Actinomycetota; class Acidimicrobiia; order Acidimicrobiales; family UBA8592; genus JAUIIS01. Next base: position 2,996 of record JAUIIS010000020.1, read on the forward strand.
TGCTGGGGGCCGCGATTGCTGCGCTCTACGTCAGCCAAGAGGCCGCCGAGGTGACCCTTGCAGGCGATGCCGCAATCTCGTTGCTAGCCGAACCAGTTCTATGGCTGGGTCTGGCTGCGGCGCCGGTTGTGGCGTGGCTTCTGACCCGCCTTGTCACCACCGTTGTCGATGCCATTGCCACCGCCGGTTCAGAGCCAAGGATGCCCACGGCGGCCTTGGTGGTCCTGCGCCCACGGCTCGCCGTAGCGGCGGCCCCGGTGGCGGCGTTGGCGCACTGTCTGTGTCGGCGCGGCCCCCCACACCTGTCCCGCATCCGTTTCGCCTGACCACGGTTGGGCTCCTGCTGCCATGCAGCAAACCCCCAGGTGAGCTGGCGCGCCGCCGCGCCATGATGCCCTGGCTTACCGGCCACGAGCTGGCGCTACCCGTGTGGGTGGCTTGTACCCCCTTCTTAGATCGCGAGATATCCGTAATGAATAAGCAACTACTGCGCCTGTTCGGCGTTGTATTAACCCTTGGTTTGTTGGCCGCAGCCTGCGGCGACGACACCACCGAAACCGCAGCACCCGAGGAATCCGACATGTCTGAGATGGACGACATGTCTGAGATGGACGACATGTCTGAGATGGACGACATGTCTGAGATGGACGATATGGACGGGCACTCCCACGACAGTGTGCTCGAGGTGCCCGAAAGCATGGAGGTGCCAGAAATCTCCATTGAACTCACCGAAGATCCCAAGGCCGGCTACAACCTGGCCGTCTCCTTGGACAACTTCACCGTTGCGCCAGAAGCCGCCAGCACCGACGCTGTCGACGGCCAAGGCCACCTGCACCTTTACGTAAATGGCGAACGCCAGATGCGCTTCTACAACGAGTGGCTTCACCTCAACCTGCCTGAGGGCGACCACACGATCGAAGTCGAGGTCAGCGCCAACAACCACAGTGCCTATGCAGTAGATGGCGAACCCATCAGAGCTTCCGCTGAGGTGTCGGTGGGTGCACCCGCCGAGCACAGCCACGGCGCAGACATGACGTTTGAGGTCGATGCTGCCGATGCACCTGCGATCTCGGTCACGGTGGTCGAAGACCCCAAGTCGGGCTGGAACCTCCATGCCCCGGTTGAGAACTTCACGCTCGCTCCCGAGAAGGCAAGCACCGACCCCGTCGTGGGCGAAGGCCACATGCACCTCTACATCGATGGCGAGAAGATCACCCGGCTCTACGGCGAGTGGTGGCACATCGCCGAGCTCTCTGAAGGCGACCACGAGATCATGGTTGAGGTCTCGGCCAACAACCACGCCCCGTACAGCGTTGATGGCCAGCCGATCATCTCAAAGGCCACCGTGTCGGTGACAGCCGACCAAGCTACCTCAAGTGATCACGACCACGGCGACGATATGGACCACGACGATGCCGCAGACAACGACCACAGCGACAGCACCGAGATGGAGTCAGGCGATGCCGCAGACGCCGACGTCGTCATCGAAGCCGCCCTTGTCGACGGAGCCGTGCAGGTCGAAGACGACCGCATTGCAGTAGACCTCGGTCAGACCGTGGCGTTGGTGGTCAGCTCAGATGCGGTGGAGGAAGTGCATGTCCACGGCTATGACCTCTATGGCACGCTCGCCGAAGGCGAAACCACCACTGTCATGTTCGAGGCCTCCATCCCAGGGGTGTTCGAAATCGAACTCGAGCAAAGCGGCACGCTCATCACCGAGCTCGAAGTCAGCTGACCTGCAGGCGCTAGGACCTCGGTCTTCTTGCCACGACGATTGAGGCCCTAGCGTCGCTGTCGCCGCCCTAAGGACAGCTCGGCCCCCAAGGAGAAGCACTGATCAATGCTGTGGACACTCGCACACGGAGTCGGCTCGCGCGGCGACTTGCCCCTGCCCCTCTGGCAGTTCGCCTGGGCAGCCATTGCCGCGATCGTGCTCTCCTTTGCCGCGCTGGGATCGCTGTGGACCACCCCCAGACTGGCCGAAGCTGCCGAAGGGCACGGTCTCGGGTGGACTCGCGGGCTCGTGAAGGTCCTCGAACCACTCGCTCGAGTCGCCTCGATGGCCTTGTTCGTCACTGTGGTCGCGGCGGCGTTCTGGGGAACCGACGATGTAAACGCAAACCTGGCGCCGGTCACGATCTACATCGTTGTCTGGGTCGTGCTCCAGATCGTCGTCCCGCTCGTGGGCGACATCTGGCGGGTTCTCAGCCCATTCGACACCATTGCCCTCATTCGTGATCGGCTCCGCGGTCAAGCTGCGCCCTCCGTGCTCGCCGAACAATCTGCCACAGCAGGGCCCTTGTGGAGCCAGTGGTTAGCGCCTGTCGCCGCTTTTGGTTTCCTGTTCCTCGAACTCATTCATCCAAACGGCAGCTCACCACAGGTCCTTGGGTGGGCCACCCTCATCTACTCGGCCGTTGTCAGTGCCGGGATCTGGCGATGGGGGAGGGCGTGGCTTCGTGAAGCAGAACTGTTCGCCGTGCACTTCGGCCTGTTGGCCGCAATGGCTCCGCTGACCCGAGACGACACCGGTCAGCTTCGCTGGCGAGCCCCCTTGAGCGGGTTGGCCGCAATGAGAATCACACCGGTCGCCACCGCAGTGCTCCTTGTGGTTCTCGGCGGTGTCAGCTTCGACGGGTTCGGCGAATCAGAACTATGGCGTGACCTCATTGGCAGCCATAGTGGCTGGGACAACGCGATGTGGCGGCTGCTCGGCCTTGTGGCCACAACCGCCGTCTTGGCGGCCCTGTACCTCGCCAGCGTGCGCTCCATGGCCAACGTCACCGGCGCTGACCCCCGAACACTGGCCAACCTCTTCGCTCCCTCGCTTGTCCCCATCGTCTTTGGCTACACGGTCGCCCACTACTTGCAGGTGGCCATCGATGAGACCCAAACCTTCGTATTCAACCTCTCTGATCCCCTCGGACGCGGCTGGGACCTCTTTGGCACCGCCGACGGCAACATCGACTACACCCTGGTGAGCATCGACGCCGTCGCCTGGTGCCAAGCCCTCGCTGTCGTTGTTGGCCACATCGCCGGCATTGTCGTCGCCCACGACCGCTCCATCGCCACGTTCGACAAGCGCGATGCCATGCGCAGCCAATACGTGATGCTGTTCGTCATGGTCCTCTACAGCGTCCTCGGCCTTTGGCTCCTCCTAAATGCGTGAGATCGGGCCTCTTGGCCTTCGGCCCAGTGTGGGGCCTTCACCTCACGCATACCCTCGCCGCAACGCGGTCTCCGCTTCGCTTCGACCGCGCTGCGGACTACAAGTGGCTCGTTCGGCCGTCGGGCCGCGGCGCGCTGGGGGATCAGTAGGGGCTACTGCGCGCGTCGGGGAACTACCCCGGACACTCGGCGGTCTGGCAAGCCATCGCGCTCGTTGCCCGGGTCGGTAGTGTCGACGGGCCGCGTTGCGGCCCAACGGGCAGCGGGCAATCCGCAGCGCGAGCGAAGGCGAAGCCGGAACGAGCCTTGCGGGAAGAGCATGCGTGAAGCGAAGCCGGCAAACTCGGGCGAGGCCCGGCCGGCATGAGCTCACGCTTGTTCTTTTCAGAGCATCTTTTGGAGCGAGCACATGTTGAGCCAGCGACCGAATTTGCGGCCAACCTCACGCTCGGTTCCGATGGGTTCGAAGCCGGCTTGGGTGTGGAGCGCAATGGACGCGGTGTTGGAGGCTTCGATGCGGGCGATGATGGTGTGGAAGCCGTGGGTGCGGGCCACCGATATCAGCTCGTCGATGATGGCGGCACCGACGCCTCTGCCTCGATGATTAGCTGCCACATACACCGAGCTCTCGACGGTGGTGGCATAGGCCGGTCGGTCCTTGTAGCGGCTGAGCGACCCAAAGCCAGCAACGTCGCTGTCGACGAGTTCGGCCACGACCACGGCGTGCGCACCTGAACGCTCGGCAATCCAAGCTCGCTGGGCTTCGAGGGTGCGCGGCTCAATGTCAGACACTGCGGTGCTGGTCAACACCTCGTGGTTGTAGATGCCAGCGACAGCCTCGGCGTCGTCGATCGTTGCCAGACGTAGCCGCATACCAGAACTCCACCCCACGGTCCCGTTGTTGTGTGGGCCGCATCGGCCCCGTACACACAACGCTGGGTAGTAGCGCCGGACAGATTTGAACTGTCGACCTCTCGATTATGAGTCGAGCGCTCTCACCAACTGAGCTACGGCGCCACGTTTCAGCCGGAGCCGAAACGTTACGTGGCGTGGTAAACCACGCCAGCGAGCTCCCTGAGAGAATTGAACTCTCGACCTTCTCCTTACCATGGAGACGCTCTGCCGACTGAGCTAAGGGAGCTTGTTGAGTGTCGAGACACTAAACAGGTGCACAATCATGCCAGAAACCGTGCCGGACCCCAACCTCTATTGCGCACTGTGTGGACGAGGTCACTGAGCTAACAGTGCGGGGCATGGCGCTGCGACAAAATCGGGTCGTTGCACAATGCAGCGCAGAGACTTCTCGCCTGAGCTCGCGATGCATCTAGACTGGCACACGTGGCAGTGACCAAAGCGTTCGAACCCCTTGTTAGTAGGGCCCAAGAAGGCGACACCGCGGCCTTCGATGAACTTGTTCGTCTTACTTACGGCGATGTGTACAACCTGGCCATCAAACTCACCGGCAACGAAGCCGACGCCAATGATGTGGTGCAAGACACCTACGTGCGTGCGTTTCGCGGGTTGAGGCGTTTCCGTGGTGACGCTGCCTTTAGCACGTGGCTCTACCGCATTGCGTCCAACTGCGCGTCGTCGTTAATGAGCCGCCGGTCCCGCCAGCGTTGCGACAGCCTCGCCGAAGCCGACGAGTTCGTCGAAACTGACCCCGACCAAGACCCGAGTTTGCGGGCCGAAGCGTCTTCGCTGCGCCAGTCCCTCGATCGAGCGCTCGAGCAGCTACCTCACCGGCTTCGTGCGGTCATGGAGCTTCGCCACCTCGAAGACCTCAGTCATCGCGAGATTGCCGAACGCTTGGGCATCTCGGAGTCGGCGACCAAGGTCCGCATCCACCGGGCGCGCAACACTTTACGTCGACTCCTGCCAATGGGTTTCGACGACGAAGCTGAAGTGTTCGACCTTGACGAACATCGTGGTCAAGCGGCCGAGGCTCCCGAGGCCAAGGGCGCGTAACCCTCTCCCGTCAGTCGGTGTGGCTACCCCGAGTTGGTGGCGGCGATGTCTGTCTAGGTTCGCCGGGAACGGAAGCCGCTGTGCCAGTGGTATCCTCGGCGTGATCCAACCCAAGGGCAGTGGCTCAATTGGTAGAGCACCGGTCTCCAAAACCGGCGGTTGGGGGTTCGAGTCCCTCCTGCCCTGCGTCGATTACGTGATTTCGGTCTGCTTCGTGTGGACTGCGAAGGACTTCCATGGAATCAATGAACCGAGAGCAAAAGCGAGCGCTGCAAAAGCGCGGCGAGGTCGATGGCGACGGCCAGCCGGTACAACAGCGCCGTCAAGCGCCAACCCAACGACCCAGCGAGCCGCGTCCCACGGTCCGTCAATACGTTGGCGAGGTGCGCTCTGAGCTACGCAAGGTTGCGTGGCCCAGCCGTGAAGAAGTCATCAACTACTCCATTGTTGTGCTCATCACGCTCATCATCTTGACCACCCTTATTGGTGTCCTCGACTGGGCGCTGGGCGAAGCACTCCTCAAGCTGTTCGAACGATGACCACTACCGACCCAGACGAGACCGAAACGATGAGTGACATCCAACCCAGTGACCTCGCAGCCGCCGAGGCAGATAGTGACGGTGCTGTCGTCGCAGACAGCACCGGTGCAGCCGATACCGCTGTTGCAGTCCAAGACGCTCCGGTGGAGGACGCCGCGGAAGTTGGCGCCGACGATGCAGAGTCGCCGGCTGAAGCGTCCGCTGGCGACGAAGACGCCACCGAACAAGTCGCAGAGGTCGCTGGCGAAGACGACCTCATCTACGAAAAAGAAGAAGCACCCGCTCCCATCAGCCCCTATGACCGTCCCGGTCGATGGTATGTGGTGCACACCCAGTCGGGTTACGAGAAGAAGGTCAAGCAAAACCTCGAAGCTCGTACGTCGTCCATGAACATGGAAGGACGCATCCACGAGATCGCCATCCCGCTCGAAGACGTCGTCGAGTTCAAGGGCGGCAAGAAAGTGGTCGTCCAAAAGAAGGTCTTCCCCGGCTACCTGCTGGTGCGCTGCTACCTCGACGATGACTCCTGGTACGTCATCCGAAACACTCCTGGCATCACTGGCTTCGTGGGTGCCGGCAACAAGCCCTCGCCTCTACCGCGCAAAGACGTGGAGAACTTCCTCACCGTCAAGGTCGAAGGCGAAGAATCCACCCCCCGGCGTTCGAAGCCACGTTTGGCCTACGAAGAAGGCGAAACTGTCCGCGTCAAAGAAGGCCCATTCGCGGACTTCTCGGGCGAGATCGTCGAAATCAACGAAGACCAGCTCAAACTCAAAGTGCTGGTCAATATCTTTGGTCGAGAGACCCCGGTCGAGCTCGAGTTCGCGCAGGTTGCGAAGCTCTAGGACCACCAAAGGACAGGCCTCCGAGCCCGCCCTCAACCGCTCATAGCACTGTCGGGCTGGTAAGTGTCGGCCCCCAAGGTTGTTGCTGGTCCAATACGGCGGCAAACTAGGCAGCTGCAAATGCGCGGATCCCAAGTTCACGCGCAAGAAGTCGCAATTGGCGCCCCGCCCCCTGCGGGTCGCTGCGAGAGAGAAGAAGTACGTCCATGGCAAAGAAACAAGTAGCCGCAGTGGTGAAGATCCAGATTCCAGCCGGTCAGGCATCGCCCGCGCCGCCTGTAGGTACGGCGCTTGGCCCCCACGGCGTGGCCATCATGGACTTCTGCAAGGAATACAACGCAAAGACCGAAGACAAGCGTGGCCAGATCGTTCCGGTCGAAATCACCATCTTCGAAGACCGCAGCTTCTCGTTCGTTACCAAGACGCCACCAACGTCGTTCCTGGTGCGTCAAGCAGCAGGTCTCGACAAGGCCAGCCAGAACCCTGGCCGCGAGACCGCCGGTTCCATCACCGACGCGCAGGTCACCGAGATTGCCGGGATCAAGCTTCCTGACCTCAACACCAACGACATGGACCAAGCCAAACTCCAGGTAGCGGGCACCGCCCGATCCATGGGCATCGACGTCGTCTGATTCTTGGTCGCCCCCACGGGGTGACCGCCCGCACTAGTTGAGGTACCTCGGCAACTAGCTGTTCCACATCTGAGGGAGCTGCTCCGGCAGCGACAACAGCGACCGCAACATGGCACAAGCCACGGATCGCTTTGGGAGAAAACATGGGAAAGCGTTTCGCAGACGCCATCAAGAGCTTCGATCGTGAAGCTCAGTACGCACCAATGGAAGCCGTCGAGCTGTCCAAGGGCATGGCGAAAGCCAAGTTCGACGAAACCATCGAACTCGTCCTCAAACTAGGCGTCGATCCTCGTAAGGCCGAAGAAATGCTCCGTGGCACCGTGGCGCTGCCCTCAGGCACTGGCCGCGACGTCCGCGTTGCTGTCTTCGCACAAGGCGAAAACGCCACTGCCGCTCGCGAAGCCGGCGCCGACCACGTTGGTGACACAGACCTCGCCGAGGCCGTCGAAGGCGGCATGACCGACTTCGACGTGGCCATCGCCACCCCCGACATGATGCCCGTCGTTGGCAAGCTTGGCCGCGTACTTGGTCCCCGCGGCCTCATGCCTAACCCCAAGACCGGCACCGTCACCGACGACGTCGCCAAAGCTGTCGAAGACTTCAAGGGTGGCAAGGTCGAATACCGCACCGACAAGAACGGCAACGTGCACGTGCCCATCGGTAAGGCGTCATTTGACCTCCCCGCGCTGCAAGCCAACCTCGACGCCGTCATGGACGAAATCCATCGCGTCAAGCCCGCCGGTGCCAAAGGCAAGTATGTCCGCAAGGCCGTCGTATCCTCCACCATGGGTCCCGGCGTAAAGGTCAACGAAGGCGCGCTGTAAGACTCGGCTCCCGGGCCTTCGGCCAATTTTGGGGGCCTCGCTTTACAGTTATTCTTGCCGCAATCGCAGCGTCGGCCCCGTTGGGGCCTTTGGCTGCTCTGCGGATTTTCGCTGCGCGGTAAGCCTCGGCTCCCGGGCCTTCGGCCAATTTTGGGGGCCTCGCTTTACAGCTATTCTTGCCGCAATCGCAGCGTCGGCCCCGTTGGGGCCTTTGGCTGCTCTGCGGATTTTCGCTGCGCGGTAGGCCGCGGCGCGCCTCGGTGGGCTGCAGGGGCCGCGTGCAGTGTTGGGGGTGCCGGTGGGGTCGGGTGGCGGTCTGGCAAGTGGGTAGAACGCGGCGCGTGTCGGTGGCAGTGGGAGGCAGCGGGCCCGGTTCGGTTTTCTACAGGGGTCGGGTGTGGTGCATTTCATTTCGAAAGGTCAGCTTGGAGTGCGTGTTGTGTGCGAAATGAAATGCACCACACCCGACCCCGGACAAGTGGCGGTCTGCCAAGTGCGGAGAACGCGCCGCGTGTCGGTTGGTTTCTGGGGTTGGGGGGCTAGTCTGTAGGACTTACAACTGATCTTGTTACCGCAGACATCAGGTAGCTCTGGCCAGAGCAGAACCGGGAGAGGCACTCCCAGCCTGACGAGGAAGCACTTCCAAGCGTACTTGGGGCGTTCTCGCGTGTTTGCGATAACGCCCCTTCGGTCATTTTCGGGCCGATGGATATCCACGAGGTACCAACGCATGGACAACCCAAGGCCAGAAAAAGTAGCTGTGGTCGCTGAGGTCAAGGACCGACTCGACGCCGCAGAAGGTGTCGTGCTGACCGAATACCGTGGCCTCGACGTGGGCCAGCTGGCTGCGTTGCGCCAGTCGCTCGCCGAAGCCGGTGGCGAATACAAGGTGTACAAGAACACCATGGTTCGCTTCGCAGCCAAAGAGCTTGACCTCGACATCGACGAGCTGCTTGTGGGCCCGACCGCCATCGCCTTCACCGGCACACGCCCCGATGGGGGTTCGGGCGACCCTGTCAGCGTCGCCAAGGCACTCACCGAGTTCGCAAAAGACAACGACGACCTCATTATCAAAGGCGGCCTGCTCGAAGGGCGTCTGCTGACTCAAGACGAAATCGTTGCCCTTTCCAAGATTGCCCCTCGCGAAGAGCTTCTGGCTCGCCTCGCAGGCGGCATGGCGGCTCCAATGCAGCAGTTCGCTGCTTTGCTCAATGCTGTCAACGCCAAGTTTGCTTACGCATTGCAGGCACTGATCGAAGCTGGCGGCGCCCCCGGTGCACCCGAGAGCGCCCCCGCCGCAGCTGAAGCATCAGAAGCTGCCCAAGACGCCGAAGCCCCAGCACAAGATGCTGAAGCTGAGGATGCCCCCGCCGAAGATGGCGCGGAACCCGAGCCGTCCACCGAGGCTGAAGCCGCCGGTGAAGACGACACGAACAATGAAGCAGCGTCCGAGCCTGAGGCAGATGCCGACGGCGCTGAAGACGCAACCACCGAAAAAGAGGAGAGCTGATCATGTCGACAAAGGAAGAAATCCTCGACGCGATAGCGAACATGTCCGTCCTTGAGCTGAGCGAACTGCTCAGCGAGTTCGAGGAAAAGTTTGGCGTCACCGCTGCGGCTCCCGTTGCCGTTGCTGCTGCCGCCCCTGCTGATGGCGGCGGCGCTGCCGAAGAAGAGAAGGACAGCTTTGATGTTGTCCTCACCGGTGCCGGCGACAAGAAGATCAACGTCATCAAGGAAGTACGTGGCCTTACCAGCCTCGGCCTCAAGGAAGCCAAGGAGCTCGTCGAGTCTGCTCCTAAGGCCATCCTCGAAGGTGCCTCGAAGGCTGACGCCGAAAAGGCAAAGGAAGCCCTTGAGGCTGCCGGCGCCAGCGTCGAACTTCAGTAACTCCTGACGGGTTTCCGCCCGTCGATCAGCCGAAGTTGACCGTGTGGGTTGCCCCGAGCAGCTCACACGGTTTCCTCGGTTAGAAACACTGGGAAGTCTTGACCGGTGCGTTATTGAGGTTTACCCTCCATGACACCGCAGCACCCGCCCCGGCCTCATCGGGGTGCCCATGATTGCGCGTTTGCAATTTTGGTCATAGACTGCCCAATGCCGTGCTCGCCGTGTGTCTACTCCCGACCTTTGGTTTCGGGTTTTTCGCGCGTTTAACCACGGTTTCCCCCTTCAATGTGCAGGTACTAGGCCAACAAGCCAAGCACGGCAGCCAAGCTGTTGGTTCTTGATCTTCACATCGTCGTCTGCAGCGTCAACCATTCATATCTTTGGAGCGACTTGTGTCTCGCACCCGTGAGCGCTATTCCTTCGCCAATCTTGATGAAGTCTTGGACCTCCCTGACCTCATCGCCATTCAACGCACGTCGTTTGAGTGGTTCCTCAAAGAGGGACTGGCGAACACCTTCCGTGACATCAGCCCGATCAAGGACTTTTCGGAGACCTTGCAACTCGAGTTGGAGTTCGACCCCGATGACGAGGACTTGAGGCCACCGCCCAAGTTTTCTGTCGAAGAATGTAAAGAAAAGGACATGACCTACGCGGCGCCCATATTCGTGCGCGCCCGCTTCATGAACGCCAATACTGGCGAAATCAAGGAGCAAACGGTCTTCATGGGTGACTTCCCCATGATGACCGAAAAAGGCACCTTCGTTATCAACGGCACCGAGCGTGTCGTGGTATCGCAGCTTGTCCGTTCTCCTGGTGTCATCTTCCAGCCGGGTGAGCGTTACCGCCTGCGTAACCTCGCCAAGCATCAGCTGGTCACCGGCACCATTCACCCCTACCGGGGCGAATGGATCGAGTTCGACGTCGAGCAAAAGCCCGGCAAGGATCCGACCGCTGGCACCCGTATTGCGCGCAAGCGTCGCCTCAGCCTGTTCACGTTGATTCGTGCCCTTGGCTTCGACGAAGAAAACGAGCCCGGCTTCCTGCCAGCGTTCGTCAAGCACTTCAGCTTCCTTGAGCCCCAGTACGAAAAGGAGCTAGAGAAAGAGGTTGCGCTCAGCCAAGAAGAGTCGCTGCTCGAGATTTACAAGCGTGCCCGTCCAGGCGAGCCGCCCTCAATCGAGTCTGCCCGAAACTACTTCCGCAACGCGTTCTTCGAGAGCCGTCGCTATGACCTCTCGCGTGTTGGCCGCTACAAGCTCAATCGCAAGCTTGGTCCAGAAATCGACAAGCTCGAAACACTGTTTGGTCTCGAACTCGAACGTCCCGAGCCCGACCAACCCGTGTTGGCTCCAGCCGAAGTGCTCGCAGCTTGTACCTACCTGTTGCATCTGATGAAGTTCGAGCCGGGTTACCGCCTCGACGACCAGGACCACTTCGCCAACCGCCGCATCCGCAGCGTTGGTGAGCTCATCCAGAACCAGGTCCGCATTGGTCTGTCTCGCATGGAGCGGGTCGTGCGTGAGCGCATGACCACCCAAGACGTCGAAGCCATCACCCCGCAGACACTCATCAACATCCGCCCCGTGGTCGCCGCAACCAAGGAGTTCTTTGGAACCTCCCAGTTGTCGCAGTTCATGGACCAGGTCAACCCGTTGTCTGGTCTTACCCACCGTCGACGCCTCTCGGCGCTTGGCCCTGGCGGCCTGTCTCGTGAACGTGCAGGCTTCGAAGTTCGAGACGTGCACTTCAGCCACTACGGCCGCATGTGCCCCATCGAAACCCCTGAGGGTCCAAACATTGGCCTCATTGGCGCCCTGGCCAGCTTTGGTCGCGTCAACGCATTTGGCTTCATCGAGTCGCCGTACCGCATCGTCAAGGACGGCGTGGTCACCGACGAGGTTGTGTATCTCGCAGCCGACGAGGAAGAGGAATACGTCGTTGCTCAGGCCAACGCCAAGGTCGACGAGAACGGTCGCTTCGTAAACGACCGAATCCTCGTGCGTCGCTCGCCACAGGCCGCGACGTTGCAAGGCCTTAGCGCCCAGCTCGAGCAAGAGGTGTTCTTCGGCGCTACCACCGAGATCTCATCGGTGCCGCCCGAAGAAGTCCAGCTCATGGACGTCTCTCCTCGCCAGATCGTGTCTGTGGCCACAGCGCTCATTCCGTTCCTCGAGCACGACGATGCAAACCGTGCCCTCATGGGTGCCAACATGCAGCGTCAGGCTGTTCCGCTGGTCCGGGCCGAAGCGCCCTACATCGGTACCGGTATCGAGCAACGCGCTGCGCACGACGCCGCCGACATGATCATTGCTGAAGAAGACGGCACCATTGCCGACGTCGATGGCAACAGCATCACGGTCGAATACAAGACGCTCGGTAAGAAGATCTACCGACTGCTCAAGTTCGAGCGCTCCAACCAAGACACGTGCATCAACCAGCGACCAATCATCGCGATTGGCGACAAGGTCAAACAAGGCCAGATCCTGGCCGACGGTCCTTCCACCGATATGGGCGAACTCGCCTTGGGCAAAAACTTGCTCGTCGCGTTCATGCCTTGGAAGGGCTACAACTTCGAAGATGCCATCATCTTGAGTGAGCGACTCGTCAAAGACGACGTGCTTACCTCCATCCACATTCACGAGCACGAAATCGATGCCCGTGACACCAAGCTTGGGCCTGAAGAGATCACTCGGGATATCCCGAACCTCTCCGAAGAAATCCTGGCCGACCTCGACGAACGCGGCATCATCCGCATCGGCGCCGAGGTTTCTCCTGGTGACGTGCTGGTTGGGAAGGTCACGCCAAAGGGCGAGACCGAGCTCACCCCAGAAGAACGCCTCTTGCGGGCAATCTTTGGAGAGAAGGCACGCGAAGTACGAGATACCTCGCTGAAGGTTCCTCACGGCGAGACCGGCAAGGTCATCGACGTCAAGGTCTTCAGCCGAGACGATCAACACGAACTCCCGCCAGGCGTCAACCAGCTGGTTCGGGTGTACGTGGCCCAAAAGCGCAAGATCAGCGTGGGCGACAAACTTGCTGGCCGTCACGGCAACAAGGGCGTTATCTCCATCATCTTGCCTGTCGAAGACATGCCGTTCCTGGCCGACGGAACCCCCGTCGACATCGTGTTGAACCCGCTTGGTGTTCCTTCGCGCATGAACATTGGTCAGGTCCTCGAAGCTCACCTTGGGTACGGCGCACGTTGGGGTTGGGAAGTCGACGGCAAACGTGTCGGCGAAGAACCCATGTCCAACACGGCTCGTAAGACCCGTCCAACGACTCGCCCGTCAACGCTTGTGGCAACACCGGTGTTCGACGGCGCTCACTGGGACGAAGAAGACCAAGCCGGCAAGCACCCAACCATCCAAGCCATTCTTGGCAACATCAACCCCGAGTCCAACACGGGCGAGCGGCTGATCCAGACCAACGGTAAGGCCCAGCTCTATAACGGCCGCACCGGCGAGCCATTCGACAACCCGGTCATGGTCGGCTTCATGTACATCTTGAAGCTCGCTCACTTGGTTGATGACAAGATCCACGCTCGTTCCACTGGCCCGTACTCCATGATCACCCAGCAACCGCTGGGTGGTAAGGCCCAGTTCGGTGGTCAGCGATTTGGTGAGATGGAAGTGTGGGCCCTCGAGGCCTACGGCGCCGCTTACTGCTTGCAGGAGCTGCTCACCATCAAGTCCGACGACGTGCTTGGTCGCGTCAAGGTCTATGAAGCCATCGTCAAGGGTGACAACATTCCCGAGCCTGGTATTCCTGAGAGCTTCAAGGTGCTCATCAAGGAAATGCAGGCCCTCTGTCTTAACGTCGAAGTACTCGACCTTGCTGGTCAAGAGATCGAGATGCGCGAGATCGACGAAGACGTATTCCGGACAGCAGAAGAACTCGGTATCGACCTCAGCCGCCCCGAACGGGGATCGGATGAGGAAGACGCCGCACGCGAGGCCGCCCGTTCGGGCGGGTCTCGATAGGAGGCGCAGATGCTCGACGTCAACGATTTTGATCAGCTTCGGATTGGTTTGGCTACGGCCGATTCCATCCGTACTTGGTCCAATGGTGAAGTCAAGAAGCCCGAGACCATCAACTACCGCACGCTCAAGCCCGAAAAAGATGGCTTGTTCTGCGAGAAGATCTTTGGGCCCCAAAAGGACTGGGAGTGTGCGTGCGGTAAGTACAAGCGCATCCGGTTCAAGGGGATCATCTGTGAGCGCTGTGGCGTAGAGGTCACGCGCTCCAAGGTCCGCCGCGAACGCATGGGCCACATCGAGTTGGCTGCACCGGCGGTCCACATCTGGTACCTGCGTGGTACTCGGTCCTGGTTGGCCTATCTCCTCATGGGCACCGAGCCCCGAGAAGAACTCAAGGCCAAGCAACTCGAAAAGGTCATCTACTTCGCGGCCAGCCTTGTGGTGTGGGTCGACGAGGAAAAGCGCGACGCCGATCTCGCCAACCTCGAAGCCGAAATGCTCGAAGAAAAAGAGGCCATCGAGAAGGAACGAGAGCTTCGTTTGGCCCAGCGCCACGAAGAACTCGAAGCCGAACTGGGTGAGCTCGAAGCCGACGGCGCGAAAGACGCCGAATTGAAGGCCCGCCAAAAGCAGGCCGACAAGGACCTCGCAGCAATCCGCGACCAGTACGAGGCAGAACTCGAACTCGTCGAGCGCGCTTTCGAAGAGTTCAAGGATCTCTTTGGACGCAAGATCATCGAAGACGAAATGCTTTGGCGTGAGCTCGAAGATCGCTATGGCGAATACTTCGAAGGTGGCATGGGCGCAGACGCCATTGCCCAGCTTGTCGAAAAACTCGACTTCGACGAAGAAGAAGTCAAGCTTCGTGCCCTCATCGAGCCAGAAGAGGGCCAACGCCCCCTGTCGGCTCAGCGCAAGCAAAAGGCCATCAAGCGTCTCAAGATTGTCACTGCGTTCAACCGCCGTGACGAAAACGGCCGCCGCATCAACGACCCGCGGGCAATGATCCTCGATGTTGTTCCGGTGATTCCGCCAGAGCTGCGCCCCATGGTGCAACTCGACGGTGGCCGCTTTGCGACCTCTGACCTCAACGACTTGTACCGCCGCGTTATCAACCGCAACAACCGGTTGAAGCGACTGCTCGACCTCGGCGCTCCCGAGATCATCGTCAACAACGAAAAGCGCATGCTGCAAGAGGCAGTAGACGCGTTGTTCGACAACGGCCGCCGTGGTCGCCCTGTGACTGGTCCTGGTAACCGTCCTCTGAAGTCCCTGAGCGACATGCTCAAGGGCAAGCAGGGTCGTTTCCGCCAGAACTTGTTGGGCAAGCGTGTCGACTACTCGGGCCGTTCAGTCATTGTGGTTGGCCCAACGCTGAAGCTGCACCAGTGCGGCTTGCCCAAGCTCATGGCGCTCGAGTTGTTCAAGCCCTTCGTCATGAAGAAGCTTGTCGACGAAGAGTTGGCACAAAACATCAAGTCCGCAAAGCGCATGGTGGAACGTCGCCGTCCCGCAGTGTGGACCGTGCTCGAAGATGTCATCAAAGAGCATCCCGTCATGCTTAACCGTGCCCCTACGTTGCACCGGTTGGGTATCCAGGCCTTTGAGCCAGTGCTGGTAGAGGGCAAGGCCATTCGCCTGCACCCTCTCGTCTGTACAGCGTTCAACGCCGACTTCGACGGCGACCAGATGGCTGTCCATTTGCCCTTGTCTGCTGAGGCTCAGGCCGAAGCGCGAGTGCTCATGCTCAGCGCCAACAACATCTTGTCGCCAGCCAACGGCCGACCGTTGACCGTGCCTACCCAGGACATGATCATCGGTGCGTTCTACCTCACCGAAGAGATCGAAGGCGGCAAAGGCGAAGGCCGAGTGTTCCGTCGTCTCGACCAGCTTGAGCGTGCGCTCGAAGCTGGCGAGGTAGAGCTGCACTCAAAGATCCAGTATCGCCACCCCAAGCTCATCGAAACGCCAGCAAACGGTGTTGCGGCCACCTACACGCCAACCACGGTTGGCCGGGTGTTCTTCAACAACGCTTTGCCCGACGACTTCCCCTATGTCCAAGAGCGCGTGACCAAGCGCGAGATGGGCAACATTGTTGACATGTTGGCTAGGGACTTCCCCAAGGCCACGGTTGCACGAAGCCTCGATGCACTCAAGAACCTGTGCTTCGAATGGGCCATGCGTTCTGGTGTCACGGTGTCGGTTGACGACGTCAAGACCCCGCCCGAAAAGCGGGCCATCTTGGACCGTCACGAAAAAGAAGCCGACAAGGTCGAGCAGCAGTTCCGCCGAGGCATCATCACCGACGGCGAGCGTCGACAAAAAGAGGTCGAGATTTGGACCTCTGCCACCGAAGAAGTCAAGCAGAAGATGGAAGAAGCCCTCAAGGCAGAGGCCTTCAACCCCATCGACATGATGGTTGGCTCTGGTGCTCGAGGAAACATGATGCAGGTTCGCCAGATCGCAGGTATGCGTGGTCTGGTGGCTAACCCTCGTGGTGACATGATTCCCCGTCCCATCAAGAGCAACTTCCGTGAAGGCCTCGCGATGCTCGAGTACTTCATTGCTACTCCTGGTGCTCGTAAGGGCCTGGTGGATACCGCGCTTCGTACCGCCGACTCGGGTTACCTAACTCGACGTCTGGTCGACGTGTCCCAAGAGGTCATCATCAATACGCGTGACCCCTTCTCCACAGGCGCCCCGGTGCGTTCGGTGTGGATCGACGATGTGCAGCCTGATGGGTATTTCGATACCGCTGGCAACTACGTTGGCCCAGCACCGCAGAACCCTGGCGACAGCTACCGACGCACCTACCTCGAGACCCGTCTCGATGGTCGTGTGTTGGCTGAGGACGTCACCCTTGGCGATGGCACGGTGTACAGCCAGGGCACCATGATCACCGAAGAGATGTCCAACGCTATGCGTGACGACGAGTCCATCACTCGTGTCCGCACGTTGTCGCCGCTTACCGACGACAGCGAGTTTGGCATCAGTATGGCCAGCTACGGTATGTCGCTGGCAACAGGTGGCATGATCGAAGTCGGCGAAGCCGTTGGCGTGATCGCCGCACAATCCATTGGTGAACCGGGCACGCAGCTCACTATGCGTACCTTCCACACTGGTGGTGTTGCCGGCAAGGACATTGCTGGTGGTCTGCCTCGAGTTGTCGAACTGTTCGAAGCTCGGTCGCCAAAGGGCAAGGCGCTGCTGGCTCGTACCTCAGGTGTGATTCGCATGGGCGAAAGCGAAGGTCGTGACCGCGTGGTCACCATCGTTGCCGACGACGGCGAAGAAGAGGTCTACGACAAGATCCCACCAGAAGCTCGTCTTGAGGTCGTTGACGGCCAAGAGATCACTGCTGGTGACGCCATGATCGAAGGTCCCCGCGATCCTAAGGAACTCCTCGAAATCAAGGGCGTGCGCGAGACGCAGCGCTATTTGGTCGAAGAGGTCCAGCGCGTGTACCGAGATCAGGGTGTGTCGATCCACGACAAGCACATCGAGCTCATCGTGCGTCAAATGACGCGTCGAGTGTTGGTGCAAGATGCCGGCGACTCAGACTTCTTGCCGGGCGAGAGCATCGATAGCCGTGCCTATGCCGAAGCCAACCGTCAATTGGTTGCCGAAGGAAAGAAGCCCGCCGAGGCTCGTCCTCAGCTGATGGGTATTACCAAGGCATCACTTGCCACCGATTCGTGGCTGTCGGCTGCGTCGTTCCAAGAAACCACACGAGTGCTCACCGAGGCTGCAATCGAGTCTCGCTCTGATGGCTTGGTTGGTCTCAAGGAAAACATCATCATCGGCAAGCTCATCCCCGCAGGTACTGGTCTGCCCGTCTACCGAGACTTCACGGTTGATGCCCCAGATCACACGCCAATGGAGTTTTACTCCTCGGGCGAGAATGAAGAGGACCTGTCGGAGTGGTTGGCGTCAAAGTCGGCTTTCACTGACAATGCTGAGGTCATCAACCTAGCCACCGGTGCTGACACCGTCGGCTAGCTGTAGGGCTCTTCCCTGCTGATCCAAGCAATAGTGTGGCGAGTGCCGGGTCCCTTTGGGACCCGGCACTCGGCCTTTGGCGCGAGCCCAGGTAGGTATTGTGTCTGCGGTTCGGCAGCGGCAGTCACGTCCGGAGGTGACCCTTTGCTAGGTTCGCCAGCACCCCACCCGAGGATGGTCGCCGAGGTCATACGCCTCCTCAGGTGCGAGATGGTTGCCTTTTGGGGTCAGAAACGGGGTAGTGGGGGTCGTGACCGGCAGGAAGAAACTCACGACAAATCCGCCTTGAGTTTGGAGACGCGCCAATCGCGCCATAAGCTTGTCGATTGGTTGCCGAGCCACTCGGCTCGCCGCGCATGACCAGGCTGTTTCGCTCAACAAACATCCCCCAAGCGCCCCAACCCACTTATTGCCGGGCACACGTGTGCCCATCCAGGAGAAGAACAACACCGTGCCAACCATTCAGCAGCTGGTCCGAAAGGGCCGCGAATCGAAGTTCCGCAAGGAAAAGACGCCAGCGCTCAAAGGCGCGCCGCAGCGTCGCGGTGTGTGCACCCGCGTTTACACCGCTACCCCGAAGAAGCCCAACTCTGCGCTTCGCAAGGTGGCACGTGTTCGCCTCACCAGTGGCATCGAAGTCACGGCGTACATCCCCGGCGAAGGCCACAACCTCCAAGAGCACTCCATCGTGTTGGTGCGTGGTGGTCGTGTGAAGGACCTGCCTGGTGTGCGCTACAAGATCATTCGCGGCACCCTCGATACCGCCGCTGTCCGTGACCGCAAGCAAGCCCGTAGCCGCTACGGCGCCAAGAAGGACTAGTACCTATGCCTCGTAAAGGCCCAGCACCTCGCCGCGAGCTTCTGCCCGACCCCATCTACCAATCAGTTCTGGTCACCCAGATCGTCAACAAGACACTTCTCCACGGCAAGCGCTCCACCGCCGAACGCATTGTCTATGACGCCCTGGCCATTGTTGAGCAAAAGACCGGCGCCGAGCCCATCACCACGCTCAAGCGTGCCGTTGACAACATCCGTCCTCAGCTTGAGGTTCGCAGCCGCCGTGTCGGTGGTGCGACCTATCAGGTCCCTGTCGAGGTCCGCCCTCGTCGAGCAAACACCTTGGCTATCCGCTGGGTTGTGGGCTTTGCCCGTGATCGCCGCGAGCGCACCATGGCAGAACGACTGGCCAACGAGGTGCTCGACGCCTCTAACGGCATCGGCGCTTCGGTGAAGCGCAAGGAAGACCTCCAGAAGATGGCCGAATCCAACCGGGCCTTCGCCCACTACCGCTGGTAAGGGCACTAGCCTTTTCCTTGCCCCATACGACGTCGCGTTCGCGACATCTCGCCTCCCTCGTGGACGGCGTTATGTCGCGAGTGGCCCATGCCGCTGCGACGCCCTAGAGCAACCCCTGAAGAGACAGCAGAACAATGGCACGTCACCCCCTCGCAAGAACCCGAAACATCGGGATTATGGCCCACATCGACGCGGGCAAAACCACCCTTACAGAACGCATCCTCTATTACACCGGCCGCACCTACAAGCTCGGTGAGGTCCATGAAGGCAGCGCCACCATGGACTGGATGGAGCAGGAGCGCGAACGCGGCATCACCATCACCAGCGCCGCCACCACCGCCGAGTGGAACGAGCACATGGTCAACATCATCGATACCCCGGGCCACGTCGACTTCACCGCTGAAGTCGAGCGCAGCCTTCGCGTCCTCGACGGTGGCGTTGTCGTCGTCGACGCCGTCGCCGGTGTCGAGCCGCAGTCCGAGACCGTCTGGCGCCAGGCCGACAAGTACCGCGTCCCGCGGATCTGCTTCATCAACAAGATGGACCGCATCGGTGCCGACTTCTATCGCTGCGTTGACATGATCGTCGATCGCCTGGGTGCGAACCCGCTGGTCATGCAGATGCCCATTGGCGCTGAAGGCGACTACGCCGGCGTGGTCGACCTCATCAAGATGAAGGCCCTGGTATGGCCGCCAACCACCGACGAGAAAGACCTTGGCGCCACCTACGAAGAGCAGGACATTCCTGCTGACCTCGTAGACAAGGCCGCCGAGTATCGCGAACTCCTCATGGACAAGCTCGCCGAGTTCGACGAGAACATCATGGAGAAGTTTCTCGAAGACGAAGAGATCACCGAGGAAGAGATCGTTGCTGCGGTGCGAGAAGGCACGCTGCACCACGAGCTCATCCCCATCCTCAACGGCACCGCGTTCAAGAACAAGGGCGTCCAGCCGCTGCTCGACGCCGTGGTGGCCTACCTACCATCGCCGCTCGATATTCCTCCGGTTGAGGGTCAGCCAGTCAAGGGTGACGGCGTCGAGACCCGCAAGCCCGATGACAACGAGCCGTTCAGCGCGCTGGCTTTCAAGATCATGACCGATCCCCACGTTGGCAAGCTCGCCTTCTTCCGGGTGTATTCGGGCCAGCTCGACAAGGGCTCCCAGGTCATTAACGCCCGTACGGGCAACAAAGAACGCATGGGTCGCATCCTCGAGATGCACGCCAACGACCGCCAAGACGTCGACACGGTGTACACCGGCGACATCATGGCTGCCGTGGGCATCAAAGACGTCCGCACCGGCGACTCCCTGGGCGATCTGGCCAAACCAATCATCCTGGAAGAAATGACCTTCCCAGATCCCGTGATTGACGTGGCCGTCGAACCCAAGTCCAAGGCCGACCAAGAGAAGCTCTCCAAGGCGCTTATGGCGCTTTCTGATGAGGACCCTACCTTCAGGGTGCACACCGACGAAGACACCGGCCAAACCATCCTTTCTGGCATGGGCGAGCTGCACCTTGAGGTGCTGGTCGATCGTATGCTTCGCGAGTTCCGCGTCGACGCCTCTGTTGGTAAGCCACAGGTGGCGTACCGCGAGACCCTTACCAAGCCCGTTGTGAAGCACACCTACACGCACAAGAAGCAAACGGGTGGCTCGGGTCAGTTCGCCGAAGTGCAAATCAATGTCAATCCCGTGCAGCCGGGCGAAGGCTACGCATTCGAAGACAACATCTCTGGTGGCCGTATTCCCAAGGAATACATCCCCGGTGTCGAGGCCGGCATCCAAGATGCCATGACGTCAGGCGTGTTGGCTGGTTTCCCCGTTGTTGACGTGCAGGTTTCACTTGAAGACGGCAAGTTCCACGACGTGGACTCCTCCGACATGGCGTTCAAGATTGCGGGCACCATGGCCTTCAAAGAAGCGGCCCGAAAAGCTGGCCCCGCACTCCTCGAACCGATCATGGCCGTCGAGGTCGTCACTCCAGACGATTACCTCGGTAGCGTGGTAGGCGATCTCAACAGCCGACGCGGTCAGGGGCAAGGCACCGAGCAGCGTGGGTTTAATCAATTCATCAACG
>JAUIIS010000314.1 GCA_030431575.1 Acidimicrobiia bacterium
CTACCTGGCCTTCCAGGATCTCATCCAAAACGGCGACGACATCGATGGCCGCGGCAACAACTCCTACCTCCACTACAGCTACGACGCTGATCAGTTCACCGTCGTCTCGTGGGACCTCAACCTTGCGTTCAACACCGCGAACGTTGGCGGCACTGGTCCGGGCCAAGGCGCGGGTCCAGGTGGCGGTCGACCAGCGGCCCCTGGCGGAACCGGTGGCCCAGGGGCTGTAGCGGGACCTAGCGCTACTCAAGGAGCGGTTGGCTCGGGCGGCACCAACGTTTTGTCCAGTCGCTTCCTCGAGACCGAAAGGTTCCAGGCCCTGTACGCCGAAGCCACAACAGAGCTGACGGCCTCGTTGTTTGCCAGCGGCCAAGCTGACGCCATTGTTGAAGCGTGGACCGAGGTGCTGTCTACCGAAGCCTCCGATCTTGTGGCACCAACAACCGTTGCTTCTGAGGCCGCGGCGATTGTGGCCACGTTCCCCACCAGCTGAGAATCGGTGCTGCCACGTGGCCCAGGCGCTCACTGCGGTGCGCTTGGCCCCCAGCAGTCCAGCACACTGCAGCTGGTGGGTGGCCAAGCCGTGCGGGTTCAGCGGAGCGAACAGCGGAGTCATGTAGGAAGATGGTTGCTATGGCAACGATTGAGCACGAAACGGCAGCCGTTCCGAACTGTCACGGCGGGTTAGAAAACCTCGATGAGGAGTACAGCTATTGGGCTGACGACGTCATCGACGGCCAGATACCCGGTGACCTCTCGGGCACGTTCTTGCGAAACGGCCCGGGCCGTCAGCGCATTGGCGGCCAAACGTATGGCCACTGGTTCGATGGCGACGGCATGCTGTGCGCGTTCTCGTTTGTTGATGGGCGAGTGCACTTCAAGAACCGGTACGTGCAAACAACGAAGTACGTCGAAGAGACCGAGGCGCAAGAAATCCGCTATCGCGGGTTTGGCACCCAGCTTCCCGGTGGTGCAAGGAAAAACGCATTACGGCAGCCCGGCAACCCTGCCAACACCAACGCTGTCTTGCACGGCGGCAAGCTCCTAGCACTTTGGGAAGGTGGCAGGCCATGGGAGCTCGATCCCGCCACGCTCGACACTGTCGGCGAATGCAACTACGACGGGCAACTCACACGGAGCAACGTCTTCAGCCCCCACCCCAAGATCCACCGCCGCAGCGGGGACATGTTCAACTTTGGCGCCGGCATGAGCGGCATAGGCCGCCGGGGACCCAAGGCCGTGATGAATGTGTTCCGCATCGGTCGTGGCGGCAAGCTCTTCAAGAAAGGCAAGGTTCCGCTGCCGACGTTCCCGTTCGCTCACGACTTCGCCATTTCGGACCGCTACGCCATCTTCTTCGTGAACTCCATTGTGTCCACGGCAATGCCCGACGTGATCCTTGGCCGAACCAGCATTTCTGACCAGATGATCTTCGACAACGACGTCCCTATGCGAGTCATTGTCGTTGACCTAGACACCATGGAAGAAGTGCGCACCTTCGAAAGCGGGCCCGGCGCCATCATCCACTTCGGGAACGCCTTCGAAGAAGGCAACGAGATTGTGGTCGACGGCATGTTTGCCAGCGACTTCGACGCCAACATTGGTTTGAGCGACGTGTTCAACAGCACACGGTTCAAAGCCGGAACGTACCTGCGCTATCGACTCAATATCGAGACCGGGACCATGAGCAGCGAACAGCTCAGCGAAACTGAATCTGAGTTCCCCACCTTCAACCCGCGGCTCGGCGGTGAACGCAACGCCTTTACCTACACGGCGTGCAACGTTGATAACGGCGCCGACAGCTTCTTCAACGGTTTCCAGAAGGTCTCTGATTCTGACGCGGACCTCGTGGTGCTACCACCTGGGTACTACGGGTCAGAACCCATCTTTGCTCCTGCCGTTGGGGCCGAAGCCGAAGACCGTGGGTACGTGCTCGAAGTGGTCTACAACGCGTTCGAACACGTAAGTGAGCTTCATGTCCATCGCGGCGAGAACGTGGGCGACCGTGTGGCTGCGGTACGGCTGCCCCATCACATCCCGCACCAGTTCCACGGCCACTGGCACAACAAGGTGATCCTCAACGAAGCAAAAGGTGGCTGAGGCCGGATGCAGGATGTCTACAAGCCCAACCGTTGCGGCCCGCTTGGGTGCCCGTGCTCTAGGTGTTTCACGCCACGTCTAGCGTGAGTGGCATTGGTACAAGGGCCGGGTGTGTAGTCCCCAGAAGGCTTAGCCCCACTCCAGCGGTGCCACGAAGCAAGGATGCGTTTTGGTGCGCTTGGTCTTTTTCGAAACCCCACCGAAGAGGTCTGCTGACGAGTGTGTCCAGCTGATGGTTGGGGCCTCGAAGCACGTGCACCTGCGCCGCCCTGCCACAACACAGCCGATCGGTTGTTCCATCACCGGTCGCTGCAAGCCTGCGGCCTTCAGCCACGCCGTGAAGAGCAACAGAGATACCCGTTGTCCGGGCAACGACTTCTCGGGCCATGACATAGCCGGCTAGTCCCCAACACCAGCCAGGGTCTGGCGCTCTGGTTACGGCATCAAGTCGAGCTGGCACCCCGCCGCGCCTGTCGACTCGGTCGTTTTCGCCCACAACCATTTCTTCGATCCAGGCACGGAGGCCGGCGTCGGGTTGCGCGGCGTACACCCGGCTCATACAGAGTTCTATGCCGGTGATTCCGTGGGCGGCCCCGATGCGGTGCGCCTCGATCTTTTGACGCCGTCCTCCCGTGGCAGCCTCGCGCCACGCACGTTCGGTGGCCGACGCATAGCTGATCGAAGCTGTCGCTAGGCGTTCATCGCCCGTCATGACGGCCGCAGCGGCCAGTGCGCCAGCGATCCCAGGGTGCCCAAAGAGCACATCCAGAGGTTGGGTCTCGTCCGGGTCAGGGGCAGGCAGTGCGTGCAGAAGGGCTGTCCCTCGCCTGGTCATAGCGTCGTTACCCAGGAGCCGGCCCACAAGGACAAGTGCATAGCCGCGCCCGCTCACACCCAGGTAGAGCGTGCTGTCCGGCAACGACGGTGTGCCCGCTGCAGCTCGTTCAGCAAGGTCTGCCCAACGGGAGGAGCCGCTCACTCGAGCGAGCGCGGCCAAGAACACAGCCACCCCTGCGTTCCCGGCGCAAAGGCCTTCGTCAGTGAGCGCCGGGGCAGCTAGCTTGCTTGGCAACTCGACATCGAGCCACGCCAAGCCACCGTCATCATCCACGATGGCAGAAGACTCGAGGTGCTCAGCGATCTTCGCGCACAGATCCGGGATAGCTGTGTCCCGTGTTTGCGAAACGTCAACGGACTCGCCAGTTGGCGGACGGCAGTCAAATTGTCCATCGGAATCATCGGTGAGCGCCAAGCGTGTCTCCAGCACTAGTCGGGAGATACGGCACTGCAGTGCTTGTTTGTCTGGAGTCGTGTCGCCGAGTCGCTGTTTGATTGTCGTGACCCCAGACTCGCGAACCAGCGCTGCGACAGCGAGATCTCCGACGGTCCCGCTAGTTGCATTCCAATCCGCAACAAAGAGCGGGATGTCGTGCGTCTCGAGTTGCCTGCGCTCCATCGTTGCGGCCGCTAGTCGCCAGTCCGTCGCTTTCTCGGCTGTGGCTCCCTCGGCAACGTGTTCCAGTTGGATGGAGTATGCCAAACCATCGGACAAAGCCGATTCTGTCAGTGACCGGTCGAGGACTGCCGCGTAGAACGCTGTGTCATGGACCAAGACCCGAACCGGCACCAACTTGTCGAAGTCGATGCCCAGGCCAACGCTTGCGATTGCGTGCTCAGCCTCCTTGAGCCCTGCGATCACCTCGTCGATGACAATGGGAAGCGTCGGCTCATCGCAGTTCTGCCTGACATTGGGTCGGTCGAGAGCAATCTCGTCGGTGCCGAGAGCGGACCAAACGTAGGAGCGGACTTCGTCTTGAATACCCGTGGCCCCGAACCCGGTCAACCCGCTCATGTCGCGGCCATCCTTCTCGAATCGCTCGACGTCTACGAGTAATCCGCTGTCCAGAACGGAGCGAGCGAGAACGTGCTGCTTGGGACCGTCGTCGGCAAGGTAGGCGCGGTCGTTGGGTCGTGACGTCGCGAGGCACTCGAGGTCGACCATCACGGGGTAGTCACCGACGGGTAAGAGATTCTCGTCATGGAGGTCGGTGATAGCTAAGGCACGGGACAGCGCCAGGAGTTTGCCCGCCCGACGACTGTATGTGTGGATGGAGGTGTGGTCGGGCGGGGCCGTGTCAGCCCAGGCCATCCATCCGTGGGTGCCACG
Source organism: Acidimicrobiia bacterium (assembly GCA_030431575.1). Taxonomy (GTDB): domain Bacteria; phylum Actinomycetota; class Acidimicrobiia; order Acidimicrobiales; family UBA8592; genus JAUIIS01. The sequence continues at coordinate 4,268 of JAUIIS010000314.1, forward strand.
ATCTATCACTGCGGGAACGGGCTC
>JAUIIS010000315.1 GCA_030431575.1 Acidimicrobiia bacterium
TACACATCGGGCACAACGGGCCGGTCCAAGGGCGCCATGTTGTCCAACCGCTCGCTTATGGCCAACGCTCGGGCACTTCATACAAGCTGGGGGTTCGGCCCCGCCGACGTGTTGTTGCATCCGCTTCCCATCTTCCACACCCACGGGCTGTTTGTGGCCTTGCACTGCGCGATGTTGAGCGGCGCCGAGGTTCGCTTTCTCCCCCGCTTTGCTATCGACCACGTGTTGGCCGAGCTGCCCACGGCCACGGTCATGATGGCTGTGCCCACTATGTACGCCCGCCTCATGAGCGACGCCAGATTCGACGCCGCCACCTGCGCCAACATGCGGTTGTTCACCTCGGGCTCCGCGCCTATGACCGAGGCAACACATGGCGCCTTCACCGACCGCGTGCAGCACCGCATCTTGGAGCGCTACGGCATGACCGAGGCGGGCATCATTACGTCGAACCCGCTGAACGGCGATCGCGTACCCGGGACAGTGGGCTTCGCTCTGCCTGGCTACGAGCTTCGTGTAGCCGCCAGCGATGGCCCGTGCAACCCCGGCGAGACCGGCGTTGTCGAAGTGAAAGGCCCGCACCTGTTCGCCGGCTACTGGGGCTTACCCGAAAAGACCGCCGAGGACTTCCGGCCCGATGGGTTCTTCATAACCGGCGATGTGGGCAGCGTGGACGCCGAGGGCCGCGTCACCTTGCAGGGCCGCGCCGGCGACATGATTATCGCCGGTGGCGAAAACATCTACCCCAAAGAGATCGAGATGTGTCTCGACCAATGCGAGGGCGTGCTTGAGTCGGCGGTGGTTGGCGTACCCCATGCCGACTTCGGCGAAACCGTTGTTGCTTGTCTTGTCGTTGACCAGAGCTTCGACCAGGGCGTTGTGGAAGCAGCGGTGGCCGACTCGTTGGCTCGGTTCAAGCACCCACGCCGTTACGAAGTGCTTGGCGAGTTGCCCAGGAACGCTATGGGCAAGGTGCAAAAGGCTGAACTGCGCCGGTCGCTACAGGGTTAACGCAGTGGTGGCTCGGAATACCGTGCCGGCACCGTCCAGCGCATAGCTGCCTTCTGCGGCATCGACCCAGAGCGGATGGCCCGGCGAAAGGGTGTGCGGTGTTCCCGAAGCGGCGGTCGCTGTGACCATTCCGCCGGTAGGAATCAAGATCTCGGGGCCGGTCACAGCCACGTCGACCTGACCCTCGACCAGTATGCGTTCGAGCTCGAAGTCATCCACATGGGTGGTGTAGCGGTGCCGCGGTGCGATTGGCTGCTGGACCTCTACTGCAATTGGCGTAGCATCGACAACGTCGAGCAGTTCGTCGACGTCGACATGCTTTGATGTCAACCCGCAGCGGATGACGTTGTCGCTATTGGCCATGATCTCAACACCACACCCGGCTAGGTAGCTATGAAGATTGCCTGCGGGAAGGTACATGGCTTGTCCGGGTTGGAGCACCACGTGATTCAGCAGCAACGAGATCACTGGTCCAACGTCGCCGGGATAGAAGCTTGCTATGCGAGGTACCCATGCCCACGCCGCGGCATGGGGTCCGTCGCTACGTCGCTCAGCGGCACTCACGGCAGCATCGACTAGGCCTTGTTGAGACTCGGTCGGCTCCCGAAGCAGCCATCCAAGCGTGTCGGCCAAGACTGATTGCTCGGTGCCCGCTCGACCGAGGCGATCGGCAACCGCCGCTAGGGCGGTGTCTTCCAGGCCATCGAACACCTCTCGGCTCTGCGCTAGGTGGGCGAACCCGCTCTTGGCTTCGAAGTCCGTCAGTGCACAAATCAGCTCCGGCTTGTGGTTGGTGTCGCGGTAGATCCGTTCCGGGGAATCCAGCGGGATCCCGGCCTGCGACTCACGCCGATAACCAGCTTCGGCTTGGGACTTAGACGGATGCGTCTGGAGCGATAGCGGTCGAGCTGCAGCCAAGATCTTGGCCAGAAACGGCAGCTCTCCAAAGCGGGCCTGAACCGCGGGGCCAAGCGCCCCCAGAGGATCAGAGGAAATGTGATCTGGCAGGCTGACGTTGCTGGATTCCAGCCAACTCGGTGCGGCTGGGTGGCCCCCCATCCAGAGTTCGGCCTCGGGTAAGCCGCTTGGGGTTCGGCCCTGAAGGTCCGCAAGGAACGCGGGGTCACCCCAGTCGTAGTTCTGCACCGCGGCGTTGAGTTGCTCCACGCACGTCCTCTAGCTGCTCGTTTGGCGGGTCCACGCATCTGAACAGCAACACCTCGTCCTGGTGAGCCACATTCAGTTGGTCGTTCAATGATGACACAAGCAGTCGCGAACACCTGCAAGGAAGCACCTCGGGAGTCCGGCTGGATGGGCCAACTGCCCTATGCCAGGGCGTGCTCAACTAGTGCCGTGTCTGGGAACGTAGGTGGTGTTGGGGCGGAGATGTTGTAACGACCGGCAAGGCCCGGGCAACCGTGGACTCGGTGTCGGGGATGGAGGTTGCGAGTACGCAGCCGGTGGCGGAGAAGGTTCGTTCGAACATCGCAAACGTTCCCTGATACTGAACTAGCAGGGTGCTGAAGAACTGCTGTGCCGAGGTCGGCGGTCAGCACCCTGCTAGATGGGTTGGCGGCCTGGGCGCCAGCGCACCAGGTCGGGGCCGAGCTGACCAATGTTCTGTGCGCCGGCAAGCGCCATCGTTTGCCTGGTCCCCGCGTCGAGAAAATCCAGCACCCAGTCAACCCCACGCTCGCCACCCGCGCCCAACGCGTAGAAGTAGGCGCGGCCAATCATGGCTGCGGTGGCACCCAACGACACCGCTTTCACGATGTCGCTCCCCCGCCGAATCCCACCATCGCAGTAAATCTCGGTGGCTCCGCCCAGCGCCTGTGCAACGGGGGCGACCAGATCGATGGGCGAGGGCGCTCCGTCGAGTTGACGGCCGCCATGATTAGACAGCGCAATGGCGTCGACGCCCAGACCCGACGCAGTCTCAGCATCGACAACGGTCTGGATGCCCTTCACCACGACCTTGCCGCCCCATTCGCTCTGGAACCACTCGATGTCGTCCCAGGACAAGCTCTGGTCGAACTGGGCGTTGACGTGCTCGTGCAACGAAACGGGCGACGACCCGTCGTCGGTGTCTTTGCCAACCACGTTGGCAAACATGATTGGTTCGCTGCGCACGAAGTCCCAGGTCCAGCCTGGGTGGAGTGCCCCATCGATGATGGTGTCCAGCCCGATCTTTGGCGGCAGGGTGAACCCACGTCGCACATCGCGTTCGCGTCGGCCCAGGACTGCGGTGTCTACCGTGATCATGATGGCTTCGTAGCCGGCTGCCTTTGCCCGAGCCAGCAACTCTTTGACCAAACCACGGTCTTTCCACACGTAGACCTGGAACCATCGCCTGCTGGCGTCGACACCTTGACCGTCGTTGCCGACTGTCACCTCGGCCTGTGCCGCCTGAACCTCTTCTAACGACCTGGTGGCCATGGTCGAGAGCGTGTAGGGCAACCGGGCCCGGGCGGCGGCCCGGCTGACCGCAAGCTCACCCTGTGGATCCGCGATTCGGGTGAAGCCGGTGGGCGACAAGATGAGGGGCAGCGGGATGCTGTTGCCCAACACCGATGTACTGGCGTCGATGTTGGACACGTCTCGCAAGACCCTCGGAGCGAACTCCAGATCATCGAACCGGGCGCTGTTGTGGTGCAGCGTCACTTCGTCCTCGGCTGCTCCGTCGATGTAGTCGAACACGCCTCCGGGCAACCGACGTTTGGCAATGGCACGCAAGTCATCGACGTTTGCGGCGCGTGACAGACGACGGGCGACAGGATCGGTTTCGAACTCGCGAAACTGAAGTACAGACCGAAGCGATTCCAACATGCCATGGAGGTTAGGCCCAATTGACGCCCGAGCCAGCCGAACCATCCTGCAAGCAGCCCGCTAGAGATCTCGGCTAGCAAATAGGTAGCTGCCAGCGCCGACGAAACCTTAGGAGCCACGCCGGATCGACCACGCCCGCGGGCCTACAGCATCCACACCCGCTGCGACGGTTGTCTCAGCAGTTGTTCCTCAACTTGAGGGTGTTTCAACCGAATCAGGTTGTACGGGACAACTCTGACTGCTGCGACGGAGAACGATCGCAGCCACACATGGTTTGCCAGGTGAGACCTGGTGGCGGTGCAAATGACACGGATGTCAACATGAGCCCCGAGTCGGGGTCAATGAATCATCTCCCGGACGGCAACCTTGCGCGCCCTCAAACCGTGGGTGATCTCCAGACCGTTGAGCGCCTAGAGCGCGAGCTTGAGCATCAGCACTATCACGATCCGTTG
>JAUIIS010000316.1 GCA_030431575.1 Acidimicrobiia bacterium
TTGGTGAGGTGCAAAGTCCACGATCAGTAGTGTGCCGTCGGGTCGCAGGACGCGGGCTGCTTCAGCGATGGCTTGGTCAGGGTCGTCCAGATAATGCAGGACGTGATGGATGACCGCTACATCGACACTGTTGTCGGGCAAGTCAAGTCGGTGCACGTCGCCGAAGCGGACCTCGCAGTGGCGGAGTTGGGCGCGATCGAGCTTGTGGCGCGCAACCGCCAGCATGTCTCGACTGCGGTCGATGCCGACGGCCCGTTCTGCGTTGGGCCCAAGCACCTCAAGCATGCGACCGGTGCCGGTGCCGAGATCAAGGAGGTCATGGACCTCCTTGCCTGCCACAGCATCGAGAACGGCAGCCTCGATAGCTTGGTCAGGTACGTGCAGGCTGCGCATGCTGTCCCAGTCGGCGGCGATGGCGCGGAAGTAGTCTTCGGCCTGTTGTGCGCGTTGGTTGCGCACAGTGTGGAGTCGTTTGGTGTCTTGGGTGAGGGTGTCGTCGGCCAGCATTGCCGGTGCGTGGTTGACTTCAGCCGCTGCTTGGGTGTCGACGGGGGCGCCGAGCGCCGCTTCCACGATGGCCTTGTATGGCCCGGTTCGTTTCAGGCGGTAGTAGGCCGAGGTGCCTTCGCGTTGGCGATGGACGAGGTCCGCATCGCTGAGCACCTTGAGGTGGCGACTGACCCGCGGTTGGGACTGGCCGAGGACCTGCACGAGTTCGCCAACACTGAGTTCGTGGCGGTTGAGCATGGCCAGGATACGAAGTCTGGTGGGTTCGCCGGCGGCTTTGAGTGCACGGACCACCTCGGAGAGGGAGCTGGCGTTGGTTTCGCTGGTTCTGTCGTCGATCGTGCTCACCTCCACCTGCGACCGAGAATGTCAATATAAGCATATCGTTATGTATACGCAAGCTCGATGAATGGATAGCCCTCCACCGCTGGTCTGTAAGCGCTTACATTCGTGCGGTCTTGAGGCTAGGATTGCGGTGGAGACGGCCAGGCCCTAGCCGGCCCAAACGACCCACAGGAGAACGAGACGTTGGCGCAGCAAAGTCCGGACACTGACCTTGAGGCGCACGTCTTGAAGTTCCCCGAAGACTTCACCTGGGGGGCAGCCACCTCGGCGTTTCAGATCGAAGGATCGCCACGTGCCGACGGCAAGTCCCCAAGCATCTGGGACACGTTCTGCGCCACGCCCGGACGCATCAGCGACGCGTCAAGCGGCGACGTCGCTTGTGACCACTATGTCCGCTACCTCGACGACGTGTCGCTGCTCAGTGCACTGGGCATGGCCAGCTACCGGTTCTCGATCGCGTGGACTCGAGTAAAGCCCGGCGGGGTTGGGCCAACAAACCCCAAGGGTCTCGACTTCTATGATCGGCTGGTCGACGCACTGTTGGCTGAAGGCATCACCCCTATGCCGACGCTGTACCACTGGGATCTTCCTCAGGTGCTCGACGATCGCGGCGGCTGGCTCGACCGAAGCACTGCAGAGGCATTCGCCGACTACGCAGAAGCCGCCGTGACCAGGCTGGGCGATCGAGTAGGTACCTGGACAACCCTCAACGAGCCGTTTGTCTCAGCCAACCATGGCTACGTCACCGGAGAGCACGCCCCAGGCCACACGTCCTTGGCTGAGGGCTTCGCAGCCGGTCACCACTTGCTGCTGGCGCATGGTCTGGCCGCTGAGCGGATCAGGTCGCTAGCGCCCGACGCGAGGCTGGCCATCGTGCTCAACTTCACGCCTCAGCAGGCAGCTTCAAGCTCTGACGCAGACCTGCAGGCCGCGTCTCTCCAAAGCGATCTTGAGAACCGTTGGTACGCAGACCCACTCAACGGGCTGGGCTATCCCACCTCGGGGTTCGACCACTACGGCTGGGACGGCAGCCAGATTGGGGACGGCGACCTCGACCTCATCAGTGCGCCCTTGGATTTGCTGGGCGTCAACTATTACACCCGTCAGCTCGTTTCAGCCGATCCTGCGTACGCCCAGCCCGGGCACACGCCGCGCAACACGATGGGCTGGGAAATCCACCCAGAAAGTCTCGGGCAGCTGATGCGCACGCTTTGGGACCGCTACAGCTTCCCGTCATACATGATCACCGAGAACGGGGCGCCTATGCCCGACCTAAACAGAAGCGAAGGGCGCGTCGACGATGACGACCGCACCGCGTACATCCGCGACCACCTCACCGAGTTGCACGGCGCCATCCAAGATGGTTGTCCCATCGAGGGCTACCTGGTCTGGTCTTTCATGGACAACTTTGAGTGGGCCGAGGGTTACGTCCCTCGCTTCGGCGTGGTTGAGGTTGACTACGAGACCCAGACTCGGACGCCAAAACAGAGCGCCCTGTGGTTTCGTGACGTTGCCCGCACCAACCAAGTCGTCCTGGAACCGGAGCGGCTCACCTACCGCGGCAGGCCCTAAGGGTCGCCTCGCGCATCGCCGTCTGATCTGAAAGACTCCAGGGCATGATGAATCTCGACACCGCGCTTGGCCAGGCAACCAACAACAATGAGCGCTTGGCGCTTTCCATGTTCAAGGCCATGGAAGATCGTCGCACTGGACAAGCAATCGCCGAGCTTTGCAGCGACGAGTTCGTTTGGGAAAACAGCGGCCTGCCCACGGTGCACGGAATTGCGGGTTACAGAGCGTTGGCTGAAGACGGCGGCTTCGCCAAATACCTGCCGATCATCAAGAACATCCGGTCATTCAGTGTTGACGTCCTGCACGTGGCCAGTTCTGGCACCGATGGCAACGGTGTCGTGTTCACCGAACGCATCGACCACCATTGGGATGGCGACGGACGAGACCTCATGACGCCACATATCTGCGGCGTCGTAGAGATCATCGATGGCAAGATCGTCGCACTCCGCGAGTACTACGACACCGCGGTGTATCAGCAGACCCCCACCGAACCGGACCCAGCGCACGCTTTGTCGTGACCAAACCAGGCGCAGGCCTCATCAGACGGACTCGCTGGGGCGTTGCGGGCGGGATGGGCTCTGTGGTTACCGACGCGATCCGGTGCCTACGGCAAAGGGGCCACCGGTGTCCACCAAGGTGGCGCGGGCCCAGGGGCATGCGACGAGGCGTGGGGGACAAATCCCTCGTCGGTGGCGACGAAACGTGCCTCACTCATGTGCCGTGGTCGCAACGGACATATCTAAAGTCTCGAGCATGCACACAAAGCGCTCGCGAGCCTGTGTGGCTCCCGCGGAACGGCGAAATCTCAGGGCCAACTGGAACGCTGGTTACCTGAGACTTCGGTGGTGCGCCCCCTGGGACTTGAACCCAGAACCTGCGGATTAAGAGTCCGATGCTCTGCCAATTGAGCTAGAGGCGCTTGACTGCCCGACTAGGCTACCGCACGCCGCGTGGAATGGCGCCCGAAATCTTGGTCCGTTTCGACCGCCCCTTTCACCGAGATGTGGCTTCGAGACTCGGCGTCCAAAACCAGCGAAGCGCCCCCTTAGAGGGCGCTTCGCAACGAGTTGGGTGACCGACGGGACTTGAACCCGCGACCACCGCGACCACAACGCGGGGCTCTACCAACTGAGCTACGGTCACCACGCCCTGCCGGAGCAGGTCGAGCGGCCATGATACGGGCAGTGCAGCCCCATCGCGCAACTGAGTATCTGAAATTCCTTCTCACGGCACCGTTGTCGCGTATCAGTAACTCCCGAGCAACTTCTTTACTTCAGCAATGGTGCCGAGTTCGGTCTCAGGATCTGGCCCGCACGGCGTCAGGTTGAGCGTGGTTGCTCCCGCGCGCACATACGGCGCCATGAACTCAGCGATTTGGCGTGCATTGCCTATAGGTGTGTAGCGCTCAAAGAGGTCGAAGTTGAGCTTGTAGAACTTCTGCATCGCGTCGGCCACATAGGCTCGGGCATCGCTATGGCTGTCGCCCACGCCCACCCACAACTGGATACCGTGTCGCCATTGCGGCACGTTCCGAGGCGCTCCAGTTTCCTCGACAATCTGAATACCTGTGTGAAATCGTTTGGGCGAACACCAGGCTGCCAACCAGCCGTCTCCGAGTCGCCCGGCGCGGTCCAGCGCGGCATCGCTCCGCCCACCAACAACGAACGGGATAGGAGATGGTGGGGTGGGGCGGATCTTGCCTTCGGTGAAGTCGAAGAACTTGCCGTCGCCGTCGACAGTTTGTCCAGCCAGAAGGCTGCGCACCATGTGTAGCGCCACGTCGGTGCGCTGACCTCGCGTCGCGGGGTCTATCCCACAGACCTCAAACTCGTGACGGTCCTCGCCACCAACACCAACGC
>JAUIIS010000317.1 GCA_030431575.1 Acidimicrobiia bacterium
GACGAGGGCGACGTTGGACACGTCGGCGGCCGAGAACGCAGCGGCGGCGCCGCCAGCGTGATCGAAGAGCTGTTGGTACGTGAGGTGCTCCCCATCTGGACTCCCGATCGCGACGCGATCACCGAACCCGCCGGCAGCCATTTCGAGCAGCATCATGACGTTCATGGCCGAGGGTGTCCTTTAGTCCGACGCCGGCAGAGGTTTGGCCTCTTTGAGCACCATGGCAACGCCGTCGATGCCGAGAGAACCCGCTCCAGGTTTGGTGCACAACAGCTCGACGCTTTCGTCGGCGTTGACATAACGCTTGCCCATTTGTGTGCCTTCGGCCGCGTCGGGGGCTGGTTCGCCCTTGTCGCCAGCGTCTGTGCCGGCTTCGACCATTGCCGCGCCACCGCAGGTGACCTCGTGGCTGCCTGCGGCTTTGACCGCAATTACTTCGGTGTCGCACACCGTGCTTTTTAGGCGGCTACCGGGCTTGAGATCCATATTGTCCTCCCAGGGGCATGTCCCCTCATATGTGCGGATGGTACTGAACTTCTCTCGTGTATGTCGGTCTTGGGGAGGGTCTCTCGCGAAGCAGGAGGAGCGGTGCGTGCTCGGTGGGCGTTAGCTCTGGTCACTAGTCTTTGGCCATGGCGTTCCAGGCACCTTTGCAATCACCGGTTGCCGAAGCCGCCAACCACCTTGACGCGTTAGCTCGTTCGCTTGGTGATCCTGGCGGTGCCAGTTTCGACGCAAACCTTGCCCGCGCCCGGCCTCAGTGGCCTGTTTGGCCTCAGCCTGCGCTCAGTGCACTGGTGGGCCCACCAACGGTTGTGCTCAAACACCTTGGTCAACGTTGGCTGCATCGTTTCGAGGTCACGGTTGGCGCGTTGAACGCCGAAGTGGCCCAAGCCGGAGGCCCCGTTGGCGGGCCCTCTGGGCTTTCGCTGCTGGTGGAGCGCGCTGCGATGACGGGTTCTCATGGGTGGGGGACTACCAGTGCGGGGACTTCGTGCCGGATGGTCCAGGCGAGCGATGGCTGGTTGGCCGTGAATTTGGCGCGCGTGGACGACGTCGAGGCCGTCCCTGCATGGCTTGGCGCCTCCGGGGCCTCGACCTTGCTAGACGAGGCCGGGGTTTGGTCGGCGTTGGACCGGGCCGCTCTCGAAGTGCAGACGGCGCGACTTGTTGAGACCGCAACCTTGCTGGGCCTACCTGTAAGCCAAGTGCCGGCCCCCGACGCACAAGCTCGCGACATACCTGCTGTTGCCGTGCATGATGTGAAGCCCGCCACCCGATCCTCGTCCCCAATGCGTGTTGTCGATCTCAGCTCGCTTTGGGCGGGGCCGCTGTGCAGCTGGTACCTCGGTCGCTGCGGTGCGCGTGTGCAAAAGGTAGAAAGCGCGACGCGGCCTGACGCATCTCGGTTGGGAACCCCAGGCTTCTACCGGCGACTCAACAACGGTAAGGAGCTTGTTGACGTTGATGTGGCGTCGGCTTCGGGTTTGGCCGAACTCATTGAGCTGGTGGCTCAGGCCGACGTCGTGATCGAGGGTTCGCGGCCGAGAGCCATGGCCCAACTGGGCATAGACGCCGACGCGTTTGTGGCAAAGGGCGGGATCTGGTGCTCGATCACTGGCTACGGCCGTGCGCCCACGCAGGCAAACCGGGTGGCCTTTGGCGATGATGCTGCCGCTGGTGCTGGTTTAGTCACCTACGTCGAAGGCCAGCCCTGGTTTGTTGGTGACGCTGCGGGGGACCCCATTAGTGGCGTAACGGCTGCTCTTGGCGTGTTGTCGCTGTGGAACCGGGGCCTTGGCGGACTTGTCGAGGTCTCTATGGCTCATGCCGTTGGCGCCCTGACGTCGGGCGTGCCGGTGCCGTCTACCAGCGGCGACGTTTGGCCTAAACAAGACGGATTGAACGCCAACGGCCATGCTATCCGAGGCTCGTAAGGTGAGCCTTCCAGAAGGCCGTTAGGTCGCCAAATGGCCTGGTCATCCATGCTTTTTGCCCGCTATGGTGAGGCGCATGACTAACGCCGAGCAGCTCAGCCACCCAGGCGAACACCATCATCGCAACGTGCAAGGTGGCGCCGCTCGTGCCGCAGTCTTTGGGGCCAGCGACGGGTTGGTTAGCAACGTATCGCTCATCTTGGGCGTGGCCGGTGCGGACAACTCCCAGGGCCTGGTGCGTGTAGCTGGTGTTGCGGGTCTTATTGCGGGGGCCGTGTCCATGGCCGCCGGCGAATACGTGTCCATGAAAGCCCAACGCGAGCTCTTGGAACGAGAACTTGCCGTAGAACGACGAGAAATCCGGCGGAACCCCAACGTTGAGATGGTGGAACTCTCCCACATCTACCAATCACGCGGTATCGATGCAGACACGGCAATGACCATGGCCAAAAGCGTCATGGACGATCCCGAGCTAGCGCTCGAAGTCCACGCGCGAGAAGAACTTGGGGTAGACCCGAACGAGCTGGGCAACCCAATCGAAGCCGCCGCTAGCTCGTTTGTTGCCTTCGCTGCGGGCGCCATCTTGCCCCTGCTGCCCTGGTTCTTCACCGGAGGGGCCACAGCGGTGATCTTGTCGCTCGTGGCTGGCCTGGTGGGAGCAATCGCGGTGGGCGCTGCGCTAGCGAACGCCACCGGTCGACCCGCATTTCGAACCATATTGCGGCAGGTACTCATCGCTGCCTTTGCTGCAAGCGTGACCTATGCCATCGGGGCAGTCGTCGGGACCGAAGTGTCCTAGTGCCGTGTCTGGGAACGTAGGTCGTGTTGGGAGTTGTGCGTACGCAGACGGTGGCGGAGAAGGTTCGTTCGCACAGCGCAAACGTTTCCTGATACCGCACCAGGGCGCACCACGAACGCGGCGTAGCCAGCAGGCCGTTATTCGAGCCCAGAGTCGCCTTCGGTAGTTTGGACGGGTTCTGCCCGTGCCTGGCCCGGCGTCGCTGCAGCTGCCGCTGGTTCGACCCGACCCAGCTGGCCAATCTCTTCGTAATCAACCTCTTCGGGGCGCAATGCCCAGCCGTCATCTACCTCAAGGGTCTCTGGGTCGAATGCGGCCTCGGGAAGGGCAAGTCGCACGATGTAGTCCCGGGCAACGCCGGTGACATCGGCCAGGTACTTCTGGGACTGGTTATAGGAAAGCACACTTCGGGCAATGCCGGCGTCGTCGGCCAACGACGACGACGTGCACAGGTATCCGGCGGCACTCAATGCGCCGTCGTACATGTTGTGAGGATCAGCAAAGCCGTCACCGGTGGCATCGAGGGCGAAGGACTTCCAGGTTCCGGGGATGAACTGGAACGGGCCAACTGCGGCATCGAACTCGGCGTTGCCGTCAAGCCGACCACCGTCAGTGTCGGCAATTACGGCCGTGCCTTCGAGCGAGCCGTCCAGCAGCGGGCCCAAGATGCGTGAGCTCACGTCGCCGTTGGCTCGGAGATAGCCTCCGCCAAACGTTCCGTGGCCAGACTCGATCTTGGCTATGCCAGCCAAGATCTCCCATCTGATGACGCAGTTTGGTTTGACCTCAATGATGTCTTCCACGGCTTGCACGTAGGCATCGATGGCGACCAGCGAGACCCCTATTGTGGGCTCGGTGGCTTCGAGGCGGGCTTGTTGGGCAAGCGCCATTGTGGCGGGAAGACCGGTTTCGAGTGCCACGCGACGTTGGGTGAGTGCGGTTACCTCGTTGGTGAGGCGGTCGATGGTTCCTCGTAACGTGTCTGCTCGCTGCTCGAGCCCTGTAAGAGCATCTTCTTCGGCGCCTATTTGTGCGTCGAGGCGGTCTAGGCGGGCCGTGGAAGTCGAGATGTCGGCTTCGCGGGTGGCTTTGACAAACAACAATTCTTCGATTGTTGCTCCAACGCGTTCAGCCAGTATTTGCTGGTCGTTGTATTGGCCAACGTCGTCGATCCCTGCCGCCCCCGCTTGTTCTTCGGCCACAAATACCCCGATGGCGGTGTCTTGGAGGCCCTTCACAACTCGGGCGTGCTCGCTCTGAAGCCAAGACAGGTTTGTTGCTGTTGCCGATCGGCTGACCCCAAGCTCGGCCAGTTCTGTGGTGGTTTCGTCGATACTTTCGTCGACATCTTTGAGTTCAGAGCGGGCGTCCTCGATGGCTTCAAGGAGCCGCTCGATGGCGGTCCTAGCATCGCCAAGGTCGTTGAGTTCTTCCAACAGCGTGGCGCGGGTTTGGTCGGCAATCGTGCCGGCAACCGAAATGAGGGCAAGTCGGGGATGGGTGGTTGTGAGCGAATACCAGGTGTCTTCGAAGCCGACCTCTT
>JAUIIS010000318.1 GCA_030431575.1 Acidimicrobiia bacterium
GTCAGCGGTGCTTGAGGGGTCCTGGTCTGTTGAACACGAAACCAGTGCCGTGAGGGCCACGAGGACGCCAATCAAGGCATCTGGGATGCGGAGACGGCGTGGCTGGGAGTCACGGCTAGGTCGAGAATGCACTACGGCACGATAGCGAGTGGCTGTCCGGGCGCCCGGGAAACGCCCATTGCAGTTGTGTTGAGAAGATAACGGTTGTGCTGCATGGCGCCGCAGGCATGCGAACTCGCTACGCTGACGATCGCTACCACCAGCGCCGGTGGCGGAATTGGCAGACGCGCAGGGTTTAGGTCCCTGTGTCCGCAAGGACGTGTGGGTTCAAGTCCCACCCGGCGCACTACAAATCGCCCATGATCGTCGCCGGTTACGGCCCGGCTTGGGTACCCTCTCAACACCGTCGATCCTGGAGTCACGTCGCTATGACCAGCCTTCCCCCGATGCCTACTGCCGCTGATGCCGGACCAGGTCAACCTGGCCAGTTCGATGTCTATGCGCAACTACTGAAGAACCGCATCGTCATGCTCGGAACCGACGTGAACGATGAGATTGCCAACTTCATCACTGCGCAGCTCTTGTATCTCGAGGGCCAGGACAGCGATGCCGATATTTGGTTGTACATCAACTCGCCAGGTGGCTCTGTCACTGCTGGCATGGCTATCTACGACACCATGAACTTCGTCAAGCCCGATGTGGCCACCATTTGCATGGGTCTTGGCGCTTCCATGGGCCAGTTCTTGCTGTGTGCCGGCGCTTCAGGTAAGCGTTACTCGCTACCTCATGCCCGCATCATGATGCATCAGCCATCTGCTGGTGTGCAGGGTCAAGCCTCCGACATTGCTATCCAGGCCGAACAGCTTGTCTACATCAAGCGGCTGATGGCAGAGCGCATCGCCGAACACACCGGCCAAACGGTCGAGCAGGTGCAGGCAGACTCAGAGCGCGACCGCTGGTTCACCGCCGAACAAGCCAAAGACTATGGCATTGTCGATCACGTCATTGCCCGACGCGGCGACGCCAACTCCTAAGCCCCAGCCTTAGCGATACGTCCTAAGCCCCACGTTGGTCGGTCAGCGAAGGGCGAAGGCACGTGCCCACCATGGACGGCCTTGCGCTGCGTCAGTTCTCGATGTCGAGTGGGGTTGGCGTAGGTGTGGGTTCTTCTGGGCCCTCGAATCCCAGCGCGCACGTTTCGGTGGCGTATTCCTGGAGCCGCGTGGCTGGTTGGGCGACTTCGTTGAGGCGAGGCTGAAGGTCTCGAAGGGCGTCGTCACGGGTGCCGACGTCGTTGTTGGCCAGAACGTCGAGCACTTCGGCGAAGACGTCGGCGACGAGGTCTGCATCGTCGGCTATGTCGCTGGGAGCGACGCTGGCGATGGTTTCAAGCTCGGCCACCGCCGAGGCTAGCGACACCTGATCTTGGAGATCGATGGTGGTCACCGCTCCGCCGAGCGACGAGTCTGTTATGGCATCGCAGAACGCAACCGCGTTTTCGGCGCTGTCGCTACACGCGCCGGTCAGGCTGGCAAGGGCAAGCGCTGTTGCCACGGTTGCAGCGGCGCGGGGGATGCCCATGGCTACTGGGCGTCTTGGGCCAGCGAACGTAGTTCGCTGATGGCGGTCGCTAGTCCGCCCGGGTGCCCAAAAACGGCGCTGCCAGCCACAAAAACGTTTGCTCCGGCTCGGGTGGCAGCAGCGATGGTGCTTGGTTTGATACCGCCATCGACCTCGATGTCGATATCAAGCCCTCGTGCGCCGATTTGGTGCGCAAGCTCGGTGACCTTGCGTTCTTGGGCTTCGATGTAGGCCTGGCCGCCGAATCCTGGATTGACCGTCATGATCAAGACCATGTCGACGAGGTGTAACACGTTGTCGATGCTGCAAAGCGGGGTTGCCGGGTTCATGGTCACCGCGGCGCGAGCGCCGGCGTCTTTGACCACGTGAAGGGTTCGGTCGAGGTGCCGGGTGGACTCGACGTGGATGGTGATGAGTTCGCAGCCGGCTTCGACGTACAGCGGAGCGAGGAGGTCGGGGTTTTCCACCATGAGGTGAGCCTCGAACATCATGTCGGTGGCCGCACGGCATGACTTGACGACATCGGGACCCACGGTGAGGTTAGGGACAAAGACCCCATCCATCACGTCCCAGTGAATGCGGTCGGCTCCGGCAGTGTCGAGTTGCTGGAGCTGTTCGCCGAGCCGCGAAAAGTCTGCGGGAAGGATTGATGGGGCGATCTCGATAGGGCGCTTAGCAGCCGACACGTTGGGCGGTCCTCCTGGCAGACGTAGCTTCCGAACCCTATCCGGCTGCATTGGGCAAGGGGTGGCACACTGGCGGCCCGGTAGCGTCAAGGCACTGTGATTGAGCTTGAGATAGACCGCATTGCAACTGGTGGCGATGGTGTGGGGCGCGAAGCGAGCGGCCGCGTCGTGTTTGTACACGGCGGTCTTCCCGGCGATGTGGTGCTGGTGGAGTTGGTGCGCGAGAAAAAGAAGATGGCGTGGGCCGACATTGTTGAGGTGGTTCGGCCCAGCCCCATGCGAGTGGTGGCGCCGTGCCCTCATGTCACCGAGGGCTGTGGCGGGTGCGATCTTCAGCATGCCAGTGCCCAAGCCCAGCGCCAGCTGAAGCTGAGCATTGTCACCGACACGCTGCAACGCTTGGGCAAGATCGGCGATGTTGTTCCCACGTTTGGGGGAGCGGTGGCCGAGTTTGGGTATCGCACGACAGTGAAGGCCTCGGTTGTGGACGACCAAGCTGGGTTCTTTCGTCGGCGGTCAAAGACCGTTATCCCCACGCCGGACTGCCAGATTGCGCATCCTGCACTTAGAGATGTCCTGCGAGAGGAGCGGTTCAGCGGTCAGGCTGAGGTTGTGCTTCGGGTCAGTACCGCTACCGGCGACATCGCTGTAAGCGCGGCGCCAGCGAGCGGCGCGGTTGGTATGGCGCACTCGGGCTCGCCTATCGAGGAAGTTGCGTGCGGGAGGACGTGGCGGCTTTCGCCGGGCACGTTCTTCCAGTCATGTCCGGGTGCTGTGGAGCTCTTGGTTGACGCGGTAGCCCCCGTTGTTGCAGCCGCTCCCGAGGGTCCCCTGGTGGATCTGTACGGTGGCGTCGGTGTGTTCGCTGGCGCCCTTGGCGCCGGCCGCAAGGTCACCGTTGTTGAGGCCAACGTTGCCGCTTGCGCAGACGCTGCGTTCAACCTCGGTTCCGACGCCACGGTTGTGGCGTCCACGGTGGAGGCTTGGAAGCCGACGCCAGCAGCGGTGGTGATAGCGGATCCGCCGCGCGCCGGGTTGGGTCGCGCTGGCGTGGACGTGGTTCTGGCTACTGGCGCACCAGCGGTTGCCCTGGTTGCCTGCGATCCGGCGTCATTTGCCCGCGATGCCCGCTTGTTGGTGGATGCCGGTATGCGGCTGGAATCGGCGGTCGTGTTCGACCTGTTCCCCCAGACCTCGCACGTTGAGGTTGTGGGCGCATTCGGGCGCCCGGACTAGGCCTTGAGCACCGCCGAAATGGGCAATCTGGGTATTGACAAGAGACGCCTAGCGCGCCCATAGTGACAGGTGTCACACCGCGGACCTGCCTGAAACTCAGGCAGTCGGTCTGGTCAGTCCAACGTGTGACTAATGAAAGGGGTTGCCGATTTCACTATTCAAGGAGCGAGGATCTCCACAGAATAGTGGAGCGACTCCGGATCAGAACCGTCCCCCGATTTCTCTCGACCATCGAACCGTTACGGCGGTTCAGCGCAGAACACCGGTGTGACGTCTGACCCCTAGTCGCAATCCCCAATTTCAAAGACGGAAGTGCTCTGGGCCGCCTCAGCGCACTTCCGTCTTCGCGTTTTGTCCAGGCGTCCAACGTTCCCTGCTAGCAGGATGCTGAAATTCTCCAGCGTCGCCAGAACGACCATGCGCCGTCGCGTCGAGAAAACCGCGCAAAAAGAAAGCACGGCCAAAATCTGATGTTCCGTATTAACACACCGTCATGCCACCAGCAAGTTTGAGCGCGGCAACTCCTGTACTGGCAGCCAGCAACACGTTCTTTTGCTGTTCATAGAAGTAGTGATGCAGGTACTGGATCAGAAAGCTTTTTCCAGTTCCAGGATTTCCTGTGACCACATGTAGCCCGCAGGGGTTGGCAGCTATGGAATCAAATACGGACTTCTGTTCTTGGTTTAACGATAACGTTGGATCCAGAGGTTCGGGTTTGGAAAAGGTTACGTTAGTATCATTGACCTTGGGCTCATTGTTGTTTGAATAGT
>JAUIIS010000319.1 GCA_030431575.1 Acidimicrobiia bacterium
CTGGCGTCGCTGCCGCAGGCCCCCAAGGCAACCTGGGACCAGGTGCTCAACGAGGTGCGTCGGCCATGGTTGGCGCTGAACGCGGGCGAGACGCGTGCCGCCGCCAAGACGCTTCCGATTGTCCGGCGCAAGAGTCTTGAGTCGTTCCGTGACCGGCATGTGGGCGAGCGCTGTGTGGTCATCGGCAATGGCCCGTCACTTAACAAGCTGGACCTGACGGCCCTCGCCGACGAGACCACGTTCGGCGTCAACAGCATCTACCTGGCGTCTGATGACATGGGCTTTGCGCCGACTTACTACATGGTCGAGGACACATTGGTCATGAAGGAGAATGTGGCCGAGATCCTTTCGTACCCTGCGAACCACAAGTTCTTCCCGACCCGATACGCCGAGCACTTTGGCGATGCACCCGACTCGGTCACGTTCTTTGAGATGGACGGGCGGTTCTATAGCGAGGGTTCATCGGCGTTCGCGGTTCCCCGGTTCTCAGACGACTTCTCCCGTCGCGGTTGTTGTGGCCAGTCGGTCACCATCCTCAACCTCCAGCTTGCCTTTCACATGGGGTTTTCGGAGGTTTACCTGATTGGCATGGATTTCTCGTACACCATCCCCAAGACCGTGATCCGTGAGGGCAACCACCTAACGTCGACTGAGGATGACCCGAATCACTTCCACCCTAAGTACTTTGGTGCTGGCAAGACTTGGAAAGACCCCCAACTTGATCGAGTTTTGGCCAGCTATCAGATGGCCAAGCGGGTCTACGAGCAAAACGACCGGCGCATCATTAATGCGACCGCTGGCGGGGCTTTGGAACTGTTCGACCGTTGCGATTACCACAAGGTTTTCGGTGGAACCCCGCCCTAGCGGCAGAGCGCGCTCGAAGTGACTAGAGAACCCGCTCCGTGTGCCAAGCCCAGCCGAGAAGCAGGGGTGACTGGCGCGCTATTGGTACTCGGGGTCCTGATCCGCTTTCCTGCGTTCGACCAGCCGCTAGACCGCGACATGGCCGCGTATGCGTTGATCGGGGATCGGCTCAGTTGGCGCACATTGCCCTACAGCGAGCTCTTTGATCACAAGCAACCCTTGATCTATCCCGTGTATGCAGTGCTCCAGGTATTTGGTGCTTCAACTGGGGCTATTCGGTTTGGCACTGCGCTTGTGGCGGGCCTTTGCGCCGGGCTGAGTTTCTGGCTCTTTGCTCCCGGGCTCGGGCGCTTGCGTGCCTTGGGCGGTGCCGCCGCGGGTCTCGTCGTTGGTGCTAGTCGCGTGGTTGAGGGCACCGACTTGAACACAGAACATTTGCTGACCCTTTGTCTAATCGTGGCCATTGGGGCCCCTGTGCGGTTTCCTCTCCGCGATCACCGGCGGGTGGCTTGGGTTGTCGGCGTGGCGTTCTCGCTCGCTCTCTTGTCGAAAGCCATTGCGGTATTCGCCCTTCCTGCTGCGGTTCTGTCGCTGCGGCTCTCTGGACGGACGTTCCGCGAGGACCGCACTGCGTGGTTGCAGGCGATTTGCTTCGGCAGCCTGCCAATGCTTGGGGTTGCGGGCGTCTATGCACTCCGCAACGCGGTTGACGATTTGGTTTACGGGAACTGGACGTTTAATCAGCTCTATGCGCAGGGCCGGCGGCCCACACTTGGCGGGTGGTTCGAAGTGATAGAGAGTCGCCAGCCCCTGCTCTGGTTAGCCCTTGGGGCGGCTCTCCTAGGCCTGTGGGCGGCCCTGCGTAGCTCCCGGCGCCGAGGCCTGATTGTTGTGCTGGGTCTATGGATGATGGGCACTTGGGTTGGAGCAAAATATGGGGGAGCGGACTATGGCCACTACTTTGCACCCGTTGTACTGCCGGCCTGCCTGTTGGCTGCGGCTTCGTTTCCCCCGCTTGCCAACACGGGAGCTAGAGGGAGCGTTGCTTTCGCTACCATGGTGGGGGTTGTCCTCCTCTTGCTGTTGGCGCCGTTCGCAGGTCAGGTCTGGGACAACCTAGATGAGACCGGTGTGGCCATCGCCCAAAAAACGTACGGCGCGCAGGCAGAAACGTGGGCCCTCTACGAGCCCGTGGGTGGCCAGGTTGCGGCGCTGGCGCGTCCTGGAGACGAGATCTATGTGCCCCGGTTGGAACCAGGGTTCATCTGGGCGTCCGGCTTAACTCCGGCTTCTAAACATGTCCATGGCGCAGCTTCGAATCGCATTCCGCAGGTTGGCGCGGAAGTCCAGCAGGAGTTGTGTGCCGACCCGCCCGAGTGGCTGTTCGTGTTTGAGGGAGGACTACCGCCGTTCCTGGCTGATTTCGATGTGTCGCAGTACGACGTAGCGATCGAAGGTCCGAACTTTGTCGTATGGTCTCGGCGCGCAATGGCGCCTGCTATGGCTTGCGCTAGCTGACCACCCAGATGCCGCCGTCGCCGAGCGATTGGTCGCTGTCGATGCGAGCCGTCGTGATCCACAATCGCTGGTTGGACCAGGTGCAGCAGCTTACGTTGGATGCATCGATGGCTACGGTGCCTTGATCTGTTCCAGCGTTTGTGTAGTGGCGTACGGCGCGCCCTCCCCACAGGGCTACCCAGAGGTCACCGTGTTCGTCGACGCACATGCCGTCGGGGCTCCCATCGCTGGGGTCGACATTGATGAGGGTTCGCCGGTTGGCGATAGCGCCGGTACCGATGTCGTAGTCGTAGGCATCTACCTGCTGGGTGGGCGTGTCGATGTAGTACATAGTTTGACTATCGAGCGACCAGCCCAGCCCGTTGGAGATGGTGACCGGCTCTAGGAGAATGCGCAGCTGTTCGCCGTCCCACGAGAACAGTTGGCCGCGGTTGGGTTCGGCGTCGAACGCCATGGTGCCGACGAGCATCCGGCCGGCTGGGTCGAGCTTGCCGTCGTTCGTCCGGACGTCTTCGTCGATGGGCAGCCGGACAAGTTCTTCTCGTGTGGACCAGTCCGTGACGGCTACTAAGCGGTCTCGTTCTGCTACGAGCCATCGCCCGTCGGCCATGGGAGCAATACAGCCGACGGTGTCGGGGGCTCGCCAGATGATGCGATCGTTACCGTCGGGGGTGGTGGCGTGTACATGGCCCTTGAGAATGTCGACCCACAACAGCCGGTTGTTGGCTTCGTCCCATACGGGACCTTCGCCCAGTTCGGCTTCGGCGGCCACCACCAGTTCGGCTTGGAGATTCATTCGGTGCTTAGCCGGGCGGTCGCTCCACCGTCGACTACCAACGCTTGTCCGGTAGTGAAGGCCGACTTTGTCGAGTCGGCAAGGAACACAATGGTGGAGGCAATGTCTTCTGGGGTCGCCACTGATAGCAGGGGAGTGCGCTTGATGAGGTCTTGAAGGTTGCCGCCTGGCCCATCGGGGTGTGGGCGTCGATCCAGGCCGTCGCGCAGCATCTGGGTGTCGACGGCACCGGGCAAGATGGCGTTGCAGCGGACCCCCCGGTCGGCCAGCTCAACTGCTGCGGCGCGGGTGAGCGCCACCATGGCCCCTTTGGACGCTGCATAGGCGCCGATGTTTGACGACGTGGCCACCGCATGAACCGATGCCACATTCACCACTGCACCTCTGCCAAGGACCAGCGCCGTGTGTGCTTCGCGCATGCAGGCAAACGCTGAACGCACGTTGGTGTTCATGACGGCGTCCCACTCTTCGTCGGTGGTTTCGCTCAGGGCCTTGTTGACTTGCAGAGCCGCGTTGTTGACCAACGCATGCAGAGGTTTGTCCCCAACGTGTTCGGCGATCGCACTGGCGATCTGTTCGGTGTTGGCAAGATCGCAGGGCACTGCGGTGATGCCGTCCTCCTCGACCGCGGGCGGCCGGCGGTCGAGGCCAATAACGTCCCAGCCCTCGCCGACAAAAAGCCTGGCGGTGGCCGAACCAATGCCACCCGAAGCGCCCGTCACAATCGCTAAGCGATTGCTCATTTGAGGCCTAGACCCACAAGCAGGTTCTCTATCGAAGCGGCATGGGTGCGCTGACATGCCTCGTGCGTGTTAGACGCGTTGTGCGAGCCCAAGATCACGTTGTCGAACCCGGTGAGCTTGTGATCGCCCAACGGTTCTTCTTCGTACACGTCGAGGGCTGCACCGGCGAGCTGACCCGAAGACACCGCCTCGGTGATGGCGTCGAGGCTGGCCACGGGGCCTCGGCCCACGTTGATAAGCCAGCTTCCCGGCCGCATCGACGCAATGAGTTGCGCGTCGACGATGCCGCGTGTGTGCTCGTTGAGTGGGCACGTGATGGCCAACACGTCGACG
>JAUIIS010000320.1 GCA_030431575.1 Acidimicrobiia bacterium
AAGTTTGTGTTCCGGCCCCTCCGGCGCTTCACCGCTATCGAGGCGGCCTCGGGCTTGGTGCTGTTTGCGGCCACCGTCGTGGCTCTCGTGTGGGCAAACTCGGCCTGGAGCGACAGCTACTTCGACCTGTGGCACACCGAACTCGAGCTCTCAATTGGCAGCTTCCACATTGGTGGCGAAGCCCACCCACTGACCCTTGAGGCATTCGTAAACGATGCCTTGATGGCGGTGTTCTTCTTTGTTGTTGGTCTCGAAATCAAGCGAGAGCTCGTTACAGGTCAGCTTCGCGATCCGAGAGCGGCGGCGTTGCCTGCTATTGCGGCCATTGGCGGCATGGTTGTTCCCGCGGCCCTCTACTTTGCATTCAACGCTGGCACCGATGCCTCCGGCGGGTGGGGCATTCCAATGGCCACCGATATTGCCTTTGCTTTGGGTGCCATCTCCCTACTCGGCAAACGCATCCCCCGCCAGCTCCGCATCTTCTTGTTGACCCTGGCCATTGTCGACGACATTGGCGCCATCTTGGTCATTGCGTTCTTCTACACGGAGCACGTTTCGACCGGTTGGCTGGCAACCGCTGCGGTGTTGTTGGTATCGGTAGGGGTTCTGCGCATGCTCCGGGTTTGGTACATCCCGCTCTATGTCGTCTTGGGATGCGGCCTGTGGCTGGCAACATTCGAATCTGGGCTGCACGCCACCATTGCCGGTGTTGTTCTCGGCCTCGTTACCCCTGCCAAGCCCATCCAGTCCGAACAAGAGGCACGCGCCTGGGCCGAGTGGCTACGCGAAAAGGGCGACGAAGTGTTCTCGGTCGATGTCCGCTTCGCGGCGTTTCACATGCGAGAGTCGGTATCGGTTGCCGAGCGCATAGAAACAGCCCTCCACCCGCTCACGTCCTTTGTGATCATTCCCGTCTTCGCGCTCGCTAACGCAGGCGTACCGCTGGGCGGCGGGGTCATTGGAGATGCAGCATCCAGCGCAGTGACCTGGGGTGTAGTCGCTGGCCTAGTCCTTGGGAAGACCGTTGGCGTCTTCACCTTCACCTGGTGCGCCACGAAGCTGGGGTTGGGTTCGCTGCCACCGCAGCTGCGGTTGTCGCACTTGCTCGGCGTGGCTTCCATCTCGGGTGTGGGCTTCACCGTTTCGCTGTTTGTGACGTCGCTGTCGTTTGAGAACCAACAACTCATCGATCAAGCCAAGATCGGCATCCTGGGCGCGTCGGCGCTTGCGTGCGTGTTGGGTCTCAGCATCTTGTGGTGGGCTAGCCGTGGCCCGCAAACCAACGCACGACCCGCGGGCGAAGTGGACTACGGAACGGGCAAAGTAAACGAGCTTCTCGGCGAACGCGAACCACTAGGGGTGGGCTAAACAGCATCTGCCGTGAGCGATTTCGTGGTTGGGGGCCGTCGTCAGAACGCCCGATCCGATTTGGCAAACGGGGCATTTTTGGCTGTGGTGGTCACCGAAGTAACAAAAGGGGACACTAGGTTGAAGGTGTCCTCGCCAACACGTTCGTCCCCAACCTTGTGCAAATCACTGGGGTCCTTGGCCCCTACTGTTGGGGCCAATCACGCTAGGTGTTGACAAAACTCTCCCCGAAAGACATACCCTCCCCTCTAATGCCTACAGCTCTCGTCATTGTCGAGTCGCCCGCTAAGGCCCGCACGATCGCCGGCTTTCTTGGAGACGACTACGTAGTCGAATCGTCCATTGGCCACATTCGAGACCTCCCGCGCAACGCGGCCGAGGTTCCCAAGGCCTACAAGGCCGAGAAGTGGTCACGGATGGGAATCGATGTCGACAACGACTTCAAACCCTTATACGTGGTCAACAGCGATAAGAAGGATCACCTCAAGCACCTCAAAGCCCTCATGAAAGAAGCCGACGAGCTCTTTCTGGCAACAGATGAGGATCGCGAAGGAGAGGCCATTGCCTGGCATCTCCTCGAAGTGCTCAACCCGCCTGCGGGCATGGACGTCAAGCGCATGGTCTTCCACGAGATCACCCCCAGCGCCATCCAGGCCGCAATCGACTCGCCTCGCGAAATCGATCGCCGCCTCGTCGATGCTCAAGAGGCTCGTCGCATGCTCGACCGCCTCTACGGCTACGAAGTCTCGCCTGTGCTGTGGAAGAAAGTCATGCCACGGTTGTCGGCCGGGCGCGTCCAGTCTGTGGCCACGCGGGTTGTGGTCGAACGCGAACGCGAACGCATGGCTTTTGTGGCCGCGTCCTACTGGGATCTCAGCGCCACCTTCACCGTTGCCAAAGATCTCCCCGCAGGCACACCAAACGAGTTCGGCGCCAAGCTGGTTCAGGTCGACGGCAAGAAGCTGGCGTCGGGCCGCGACTTCGGCCAAGACGGCCAGCTCAAGAACAGTGAGGTCGTAGCGCTCGACGAAGCCGGGGCCGCGTCGTTGGTCACTGGCCTCGCCGACACCGACTTTTCCGTGCGCTCGGTCGAGTCACGCCCCTATCGCCGCGGACCAGCAGCACCATTTATTACCTCGACGTTCCAACAAGAAGCTGGGCGCAAGCTCCGGATGTCTTCGGCCATGGCCATGCGGGCCGCACAAGGCTTGTACGAAAAGGGCTACATCACCTACATGCGTACCGACAGCACGACGCTGTCCGAGACCGCAGTGACAGCCGCCCGTACCGTTATTACCGAGACCTACGGTAAGGACTACCTCTTCGAGGAGCCGTCACGCGAGTACCGGAACAAGGTGCGCAACGCACAAGAAGCCCACGAGGCCATACGCCCCGCCGGTGATACTTTCAAGACTCCCGAGCAGGTCCGCCGCGAAGTACCAAAGAGCGAAGCCGACGCGTACGAGCTGATCTGGAAACGAACCGTTGCTTCGCAAATGAACGACGCTGTCGGCGACACGGTGCAAGTTCGCCTGGGAGGGACAAGCGCCGACCAGCGCGACGCCGAGTTCTCGGCATCAGGCACCGTCATCACCCACCAGGGCTTCCGGCGGGTCTATGTCGAAGACACCGACGAGCCCGACGAAAAGACCGACGCCGCTGAACGGGCACTACCCCCGGTAGAGCAAGGCGACGCGCTGGGTGCAAAAGACCTCGAGGCCAGCGGTCACGAAACCCAACCCCCATCGCGTTACACCGAAGCGTCGCTGGTCAAGAAGCTCGAAGAGCTGGGCGTGGGCCGCCCCTCAACCTACGCCTCCATCATGGGCACCATCCAAGACCGCGGCTACGTATGGAAGAAGGGTTCGGCACTGATCCCCAGCTTCACCGCCTTCTCGGTCGTTGGCCTGCTCGAACAGCACTTCCCCGATCTCGTCGACTACGCCTTCACCGCAAACATGGAGACCGACCTCGACGGCATTGCCACCGGTGGCCGCGAGGCCATTCCTTGGCTGCACCAGTTCTACTTTGGCGCCGAAGAATCCGAGGGCCTCAAAGACAAGGTCTCCGAACGCCTGGGCGAGATCGATGCCCGCGCCGTCAACTCCATACCCCTTGGTGTGGACGAGAACGGCGAAGTTATCGTTGCTCGCGTCGGCAAGTTCGGCCCCTACGTGCAACGTGGCGAAGACACCGCCTCCATCCCCGACGAGATAGCGCCCGACGAGCTAACCGTCGAGGAAGCCATCCGCTTCATCGAAGCCCCCAGCGGCGACAAAGAGCTAGGCGAGGACCCCGAGACCGGAAAGACCGTCTATGCCAAGGCAGGTCGTTTCGGTCCTTACATCCAGCTCGGCGAGTTCGTCGACGGTGAAGAAAAGCCCAAGAGCGCCTCGCTGTTTAAGACCATGACGCTCGAAGACATCACGCTCGAACAGGCACTCAAGTTGTTGAGCCTGCCTCGGCTCGTTGGCGTTCACCCCGAAGACGGCCTCGAAATCTTCGCCCAGAACGGGCGCTATGGCCCCTACATGAAGAAGGGCACCGACAGCCGAAGCCTCGACGACGAAGAAGAGATCTTCACCGTCACCCTCGAAAAGGCCGTCGAGGTGTACGCCCAACCAAAGCGCCGCCGCGGTCAAACCGCGAAACCGCCGCTCAAAGAGCTTGGCGTCGACGAAGTCTCCGGAAAGCCAATGGTGATCAAAGACGGTCGCTTCGGGCCATATGTCACCGACGGCGAGACCAACGCATCTCTGCGCAAAGGCGACACCGTCGAAGAAACCGACGACGCACGCGCCATGGAACTTCTTCAGCTCCGCCGAGAAAAGGGCCCAGCCAAAAAGAAGAAGAAGGTCACCAAGAAAAAGGCCGCAGCCAAGAA